>NZ_JBJMIE010000256.1:0-10030 GCF_045807065.1 Actinophytocola sp.
AGAAGATCCTGGCGCCGGACCTGGACGAGATCTCCGGCTACGACCCGGACGAGGTGGACCAGGCGCTGTCCGGCAGCAACGCCGACGAGCTGCGCGACATGATGATCGAGTCGGAGAAGAACACCGCGGGCCCCGGCAAGCGCGGTGACCTGACCATCGCGTCGAAGACCGGTACCGCGGAGACCGGCGTCGACCCGAAGAGCGCTCCCCCGTTCGCGTGGTACGTGGCGTTCGCACCTGCCGATAACCCCCAGATCGCGGTCGCCGTGGTGGTAGAAAGCAAGGACGTCGCCGCGACCGGCGGCAAGCTGGCCGCCGGCGTCGGTCGGGCCGCCATCAACGCGCTGGTCGGGGGGAGCTAGAGATGCTGACGTCAGGACAGCTCCTGGCCGACCGCTACCGACTCGCCCGCCGCATCGCCGTCGGTGGCATGGGCGAGGTCTGGGAGGCGGCCGACACGAGGCTGGACCGACGCGTCGCCATCAAGGTGCTCAAACCGGAGCTGTGCGGGGACGCCGAGTTCCTCCACCGGTTCCGCACAGAAGCCCGCACGACCGCGTCACTGAACCACCCCGGCATCGCCGCCGTTCATGACTACGGCGAGACGAACGCGGTGGTCGACGGTCCGAAGGACACCGCTTACCTGGTGATGGAGCTGGTCGAGGGCGATCCCCTCGCGGCGATCCTGGCGAAGGAGCGGCGGATCAGCGCGGAGTACACGCTGGAGATCCTGGAGCAGGCCGGCAACGCGTTGCAGGCCGCGCACGAGCGCGGCTACGTCCACCGCGACGTGAAGCCGGGCAACATCATGGTCACGCACACGCCGGACGGCCGGATCGTGGTGAAGCTCACCGACTTCGGCATCGCCAAGGCCGCCGACGCCGCACCGGTCACCCGGTCCGGCATGGTCATGGGCACCGCGCACTACATCGCGCCCGAGCAGGCGCTCGGTCACGAGGCCGAGCCGGCCAGCGACGTGTACTCACTGGCGGTGGTCGGCTACGAGTGCCTCGCCGGGCACCGCCCGTTCCTCTCGGAGAACGCGGTGACCGTCGCGATGATGCACATCCGCGACGCGCCGCCGCCGCTGCCCCCCGACGTGCCGCCGTACGCGCGGGCGGTCATCGAGGCGACCCTGGTCAAGGACCCCACCCAGCGGTACTCGAGCGGTGGGGAGTTCGCGGCCGCGGTCGCCGCGGTGCGTGCGGGGCGCCCACTGCCGGCACCGTCCGGTCGGGTCGCGGCCGGGCACTACACTGGTGGGCCGGGAACCAACCCGGGCATGCTGCCGGTCGGACCACCGAGCACGCCGCACACGATGCCACCAAGCGGCACGGGCTCGTTCCCGCTCGGGCCGCCGCAGCAACCGCCGAGGCGGAGCCGGGCCGGGCTCTGGGTCTTGCTTGTCGTGCTCGGTGTGGTACTTCTGGTGCTCGCGGTGCTCGGGGTGGCGTCGTTGCTCAACGCCGACCGGGACACCGACGGCAGGTCGACGCCGGGAACCACCGCCTCGGCGCCGACCGGGGGCGAGGGCGACGACCCGGTCAACGAGGACGGCTCCGGCACCCCGGGCAACCCCCCGATGACGGGCATTCCGCAGGACAAGTACGTGCGAGTCGACGAGTCGGTGTTCCTGAACCGGCCCGCGGACTTCGCCGTCACGAAACTGCGGGACGAACAGCTGGAGCCGGTGGTGCTGAACCAGGACGGCACGACCCCGGTGAGCCTCAGCCGGTGCACGGTGTTCCAGGTGACGCCCACCGGGCGGCAGCTGGTGGGCACCAAGGTGAACGTGCGGTGCGAGGAAGATGGGGAACCGCCGCGATGATTGACCGCGGGAGTTGCCACCGGACAGGCATTATGGGCGCACACCCGACGAGGATCGAGACGAAAGACCGATGACCACACCGAGACTGCTCTCCAACCGCTACGAGCTTGGCGACACGCTCGGCTACGGCGGTATGTCCGAGGTGCACAAGGGTCGCGACGTCCGCCTCGGCCGGGACGTCGCCGTGAAGGTCCTACGCGCCGACCTGGCGAGAGACCCGCAGTTCCAGGAACGGTTCCGCCGCGAGGCCCAGAACGCGGCCGCGCTGAACCACCCGGCCATCGTCGCCGTGTACGACACCGGCGAGACCAGGACCGAGCACGGCCCGCTGCCCTACATCGTCATGGAGTACGTGGACGGGCGCACGCTGCGGGACATCGTGAAGACCGAGGGTCCGCTGCCCGGCCAGCGCGCCTCGGAGATCATGGCCGACGTCTGCGCCGCACTCGACTTCTCCCACCGGCACGGCATCATCCACCGGGACGTCAAGCCGGCCAACGTCATGATCACCAAGACCGGCGCGGTCAAGGTGATGGACTTCGGCATCGCGCGTGCCGTGCACGACGGCCAGGCCGCCGTGACGCAGACGGCCGCGGTGATAGGGACCGCCCAGTACCTGTCCCCCGAGCAGGCCCGGGGCGAGGCCGTCGACGCGCGCAGTGACGTGTACGCGGCCGGCTGTGTGCTGTTCGAGCTGCTGACCGGCGAGCCGCCGTTCACCGGCGACTCCCCCGTCGCAGTGGCCTACCAGCACGTCCGGGAGGACCCGAAGCCGCCGTCGGCGCTGAACGGGCGGGTGAACCCGGCGCTGGACGCGATCGTGCTGAAGGCGATGGCCAAGGGCGCGGCGAACCGGTACCAGTCGGCCGCCGAGATGCGTACCGACCTGGTGCGCGTGCTGTCCGGCCAGCGGCCGCTCGCGCCGATGGTGATGACCGACGAGGACCGCACCACGATCCTGTCGCAGGGCCGCACCACCGCGATGCCGCAGCAGCGCGGCCGCCACCGCCCGCAGGCGCTCTCCAACGACTACGACGACTACGACCCGTACGAGGACGAGGAGGAGGAACGCCGCCGCCGGCGCCGCAAGGGCTGGCTCATCGCGTTGCTCTCGGTCCTCGGTGTCGCGCTGATCGCCGTGCTGGTCTGGCTGTTGAGCAGCGTGCTCGGCGACGACCCGGCGTCCGACTCCGTCGCCGTGCCCGACGTGACCGGGCAGCTGCTCGACGCCGCACGCTCCGACCTCACCAACAAGGGCTTCCACCCCGAGGTCCAGTACACGACGTGCACGCCGACCCCGACGAACGAGCCGGGCTGCGGGCCGGACTCCATCGGCAAGGTCATCGACACGAACCCCAAGCCCGGCACGAAGATGAACAAGCAGGACCCGCTCACCCTCATCGTCGGCAAGGCACCGGACAAGATCGCGGTGCCCAACGTCGTCGGCGCGGACCCGGACGACGCGAAGACGCAGCTCGAGCAGGCCGGTCTCACGGTCGACCCGAACTACGACGAGGAAGAGGTCGACGACGAGGACCAGGTCGGCAAGGTCATCGCCACGAACCCGGCGGCGACCACGCAGGCCGACCCGGGCACCAAGGTCAAGCTGACCATCGGCAAGAAGAAGGAGAACGAGGACGTTCCCAACGTCGTCGGCAAGACCTTCAACGACGCCAAGACCCAGCTCGAGCAGGCCGGCTTCGACGTCAACCGGCAGGACCAGGCCTCGGACAAGCCCAAGGACGAGGTCATCGCGCAGAACCCGACGGGCAAGCAGGACCCGGGCACCACGATCACGCTGACGGTGTCGACGGGCCCGCAGCAGGACGACGAGACGATTCCCATGCCGGACCTCAGCGGCATGACTCCGCAGGACGCGCGGCAGACGCTGCGCGGCCTGGGTTGGACCGGCCACCTCAACGACCAGGCCGGCCAGACCACGGACCCGTCCGAGCTCGGCAAGATCATCGAGCAGGAGCAGGCCCCCAACTCGCGGATCAAGAAGGACGAGGATGTCGGCGTGATCGTCGCGACCAGTCTCGGGACCGGCGGCTGACCAGCTGATGCAGATGCGTACCGCCGTCATCGGGGCCGGCGTCGTCGGCCTGTCGACGGCGTACGCCCTGCTCCGGCACGGTTCGGAAGCGGTCGTGTTCGAGACCGGTACGCCCATGGGTGCCCGGTCGGCCGGCAGCTCCCGGATCTTCCGCCTGGCCCACGCCGACTCGGGCCTCGTCGCCTACGCCGCGGCGGCCGCCGGCCTGTGGGCGGACTGGACCCACCGCGCCGGCAACCGCCTGGTGGGTCAACAGACGGTGGTCGTCACCGGCCCCCAAGCCGAGGACTGGGCCGTCGCGATGACCGAAGCCGGCGTCGACCACACGCTGTACGACGAGGTCGACCCCGCACTGGGGCTGCCGGTGTCGTCCCTGCCGGGCCCCGCGCTCGTCGACCCGGCCGGTGGGGTCATCGACGCGCCGGCCACCGGGAGGTTCCTCCGCGCCGCCATCGGCAACCGCGTGCGCCAGGAGCACATCCACCGCATCGAGGTCCACGACGACTGGGTCAGCGTGCACGGGTCGGGCGGCGTCCACGAGGTCGACCGCGTCGTGGTGGCGGCGGGGCGCGGGTCGCTGGAGCTGGCCGCGCAGGTGGACCTGTACCTGCCGACCGAGCTGGCGCACCACGTCCGGTTCACGTTCCGCCTGAAGGACTCGGACGCGGCACCGCCGTGCTGGCTGGACGGCACGCAGTCGTGGCGGTCGGGGATCTCGAGCTACCAGCAACTGTCGGCCCCGGGCCTGTGGTCGATCGGCCTGAACCTGCCCCCGGAGGTCGAGGAGTGGGAACGCGGCCGCGACCAGGTGGTCGAGGAGTCCCGCGAGCTGGTGCGGTCCTACGTGCGCGAGGCCCTGGTCGGCGTCGCGGACGAGATCGTGGCAGAGGTCTACTGCGACGCCCCGGCGGCCCTGGGCGACGGCGTCCACGTCGCGACCACGGGACCGGTGACGGTGGTCTGGGGCGCGAACCTGTTCAAGCACGCCCCGGCGATCGGCCAGACACTGGCCAACGCGGCCATCAGCGACCTGTCTCCCCAGCTCCCCCACGCGGAGTGAGCCGCGCTACGGGTGGACGGCCGCTTCCGCCAGCGTGCGCATCGCGTTCTCCAGTTCGCGGACGCGTTGAGCCGGGACCTCGTGACCGGCGCTCGCCAGCCAGTTGGCCAGGATCCGGTGGCCGCCCTCGGTGAGGACCGACTCCGGGTGGAACTGGACGCCTTCGATGGGCAGTTCGCGGTGTCGCATGGCCATCACCACGCCGGTGTCCGTCCTGCCGGTCACCTCGAAGTCGGCCGGGACGGTGTCCGGGAGCACGGTCAGGGAGTGGTAGCGGGTCGCGGTGAACGGGTCCGGGAGGCCCGCCAGCACGCCGACGCCCTTGTGGTGGACCTGGCTCGTCTTGCCGTGCAGCAGTTCCGGGGCGCGGTCGACCGTGCCACCCCACGCGACGCCGATCGCCTGGTGGCCCAGGCACACGCCCAGGAGCGGACGCTCGACGGCCGCGCACCACCGCACCACCTCGACGCTGGCGCCGGCCCGCTCCGGAGTGCTCGGGCCGGGGCTGAGCAGGACCGCGTCGACATCGTCGAGCACGGACGGATCGGACAGCTCCGGGGCGTCGTTGCGCAGCACGACACATTCCGCGCCAAGCTGGGCCAGGTACTGGACCAGGTTGTAGACGAAGCTGTCGTAGTTGTCGACCACCAGCACGCGCATGCCACAAACTGTACTGCCCGAGGAGACCGACAGTGACCGACCTCGCCCGCCGGCTCGGCACCTTCGACGCCACCGCCATCGGCCTCGGGTCGATGCTCGGTGCCGGGGTGTTCGCCGTCTTCGCACCGGCCGCGGCCAGCGCGGGCGCGTGGTTGCCGCTGGCGATCCTCGTCGCGGGTTTCGTCGCGTACTGCAACGCAGCCGCCTCCGCACAACTTGCCGCCGCCTACCCCTCGTCCGGCGGCACCTACGTCTACGGCCGGGAACGGCTGGGCCCCTGGTGGGGGTTCACGGCCGGGTGGGGGTTCGTGGTCGGGAAGACGGCGAGCTGCGCGGCCATGGCGCTCACGTTCGCGTCCTACGTGGCGCCGGGCTACGCCAAGCCGGTGGCCGTCGCGGCCGTTGTCGTGCTCGTCGCGGTGAACCTGCGGGGGATAACGCGGACCGCACTCGTCACGCGGATTCTCCTCGCCGTCGTGCTCTGCCTGCTGTTGCTGATAATCATTCTGTCCTGGGTGGACCGTCCGGTCACCGTGGACAGTTCTCGAATGGTGGTTGGTCCGCTGGATGTGTTGCAGGCGGCCGGTTTCCTGTTCTTCGCCTTCGCCGGGTACGCGCGGATCGCCACCCTGGGCGAGGAGGTGCGGGAGCCGCGGCGAACCATCCCGCGCGCCATCGTCGGAGCACTCGCCTGCACGTTGGTCATCTACCTCGCGGTCGGTCTCACGCTCCTGCACACCCTTGGCCCGCAACGACTTTCCCGGTCCAAGGCGCCCCTCGCGGACGCACTCGATCCGCAGTGGACGGTTCTTGTCACCATCGGCGCCGCGGCCGCCAGCCTGGGCGCGTTGCTCGCACTCATCACCGGCGTGGGCCGCACGACGCTCGCCATGGCACGGGAACAGGACCTGCCGCACTGGCTCGCCGCCGTGCACCCGCGCTTCGCCGTACCGCACCGGGCAGAGCTGGCCGTCGGCGCGGCCGTGTCCGTGCTCGTACTGGCCACCGACCTCCGCGCGGTCATCGGCTTCTCCTCGTTCGGCGTGCTCGTCTACTACGCCGTGACCAACCTGTCCGCCGCCACCCAGACCGGCACCGACCGCCGGTGGCCGCGACCGCTCAACATCGTGGGCCTGGCCGGCTGCCTGCTGCTGGCGGCCACGCTGCCGCTCACCTCGGTACTGGTCGGCCTCGCCGTCTTCGCGGTCGGCCTCACCGGCCGCGCGATCAAGGTTCGAGTAGGTCCTGCGGATTGAAGGACACTTCGAACGATCGGCAGGTAGTGCTCGGCCAACTCGGGAGTCCACAGCCCGTCGAGGTCGATCAACGGATCAAACGGTTCGTCACGCATGGCTATCGCCACGTACAGCACCTCACTGTGGCGTCGTCACGTGGTTGAACGGCAGCAGGGGTTCGGCCCAGGGGAACACCACGAACATCAGCAGCGCGACGAACGCCAGCGCCAGCAGCGACGCCAGGGTCACCCGTAGTCCGATCGGGCCGGGGAGATGGCGCCAGATCCACGCGTACATCAGGCGGTCTCCTTCAGCTCCGGCGGCGTCCAGTTCGGCTTGGTCGAATCCTTCGCCCACTGCTTGACCAGGACCGCGTGCACGATCAGGCGCTGCTTGTCCGAGAAGCGGGGGTGGCACGTGGTCAGCGTCATCAGCGCGGCCTGCTCACCCGCGCTCGGCGCGGTGGACGAGCCCGGCACCGGCGCGACCACGAGGCCTTCGCTCGGCGAGACGATCTGTTGGCCCACCAGGTTCTTGTACGGGCCGCCGAGCACCGAGACGCCCTTGCACTGCGCCTCCTTGCCCTTGCCCTCGGCCCAGCCGGCCTTCTCCTCCGCCCTTGGCAGCGCCCGGTAGACGAACCAGTTGTTCTGGGTCTCCACCACGATCGCGTCGCAGGAGTTGATCAGGTTGATGTCGTTGAACGGCGCGCCCTTGCCCACGCGGTGGCCGGCGACCGCGAAGTTGCCGGCCTCGCCCGGGTACGCCGTGTGCGTGTAGTGGCCGGGACCGATCTCCAGGCTGTCCTCGGTGGTGCCCTCCACGATCGTGAAGTGGTAGTCGGCGCCGAAGGACGGGATGTACATCTTCGCGAAGCCGTCGCCCTCGCCGAGGCCCGTGAAGTGGTCCTGGCGCTGCGCGTCCTCCGTCTTCGTCTTCCACTGGTTGTCGAGGGCGCTGGTGGCGTCGCGCTGCTTGCCGGCGGAGATCAGGTCCGTCCAGTAGACCTCGTAGACCACGAACAGCAGCGTCACGAGGCCGAGCGTGATCAGCACCTCGCCCACGGTGCGGACGACCGTGCGCACCGGGTCCTTCCTGGGCGGCCCTGGGCGTAGGAAGTCCTTCGGGATCCGAACGGTCGGTGGTTCGGGCATGCGACGTCGAGGGCGCGGTGACGGCACCCGGTTGCCCAGGTCGCCGGAGATTCGGCCCGCCCCACGGCCGATGTGCTCCACGGTGCCCACGCAGCACTCCTCTCGAGGTCCCCGACCTATGGGTTCGCCGACGCCCTCGGCTACGTTAACGTGTTGCAGAGTGGTGTTTGTGCCCAAGCTACACGCCAGTGAGGACTCCCATGCCTAAGTCCAAGGTCCGCAAGAAGACGGTTTACACCGCACCTACTGACCGGCGCACCCCGGTCAAGGTGAAGACCGCGGGTCCGTCGCACCCCATTTACGTCGTGGTCATGCTCGGCGTGATGGTTCTGGGGCTGGCCTGGCTGGTGGTCAACTACATCGCGGGCGACAGCATCCCCTTCATGTCCAGCCTGGGCAACTGGAACTTCGCCATCGGCTTCGCGCTCATGATCGGCGGCCTGCTGATGACCATGCGGTGGCGGTAACAACCCTATCGGTAGCCGGTACCTGTTGATCCGTTCAGCTCAGCGTGATTGAACCACACGGGTGTGAGTCATCCCCAGTGTGGACAACTGCTGTGGATAACTCGTATCCGCGGCTCGTTCGTGCATTCGGAGCGTGACTGCACCGTGACCTCGCCAGCAACCAGAACGTGGTCGCCGCGGCCCGCCGTGGTGGTTCTGGCCTGGGTGCTGGCGGTGGCGGCCGCGGCGTGGGCGGTGCTGGCGGATGACCCACCCGGCCGGGTGTTGCTCGGCACGGTCGCGTTGCTGCTGGTCGCGATCGGGCTGTTCACCTCCGTGGCCCGTCCCCGGCTCGCCGCCGACCAGGAGGGCATCGCGGTGCGCGGCCTGACCGGCACCCGCAGGTGGACGTGGGCCGAGGTGAACGTGCGGCTGGTCCGCACGCGCCGCCTCGGCCGGGCGACCGCCACCCTCGAGGTCGACGCGGAGCACGCCGAACCGCCCGACCTGGTGGTGCTCGGCCGGTTCGACCTCGGCGCCGACCCGGAGGACGTCGTCGGCGAGCTGCTCGCGCTGCGGACCTAGATCCCGGTGCAGCCGTAGAGGCGCCCGTCGACGGTCACCGAGTCGCAGGAGTCCATCGCGCCGATTCGCACCGCGACCACGACGACGAGCACCACCGCGATCGCCACGCACGCCAGCACCTGGAACCGGACGAGGTTCTTGTTCCTCGGCGCGTAGACCAGCGCCGCCGTCGCCCCCGCCCCCACCACGAGCCCGCCGAGGTGGCCGAGCAGGGAGATGCCCGGCAACGCGACCGACAGGAAGATGTTGATCCCGAGCAGGATCAGGACCGGCCGCGGGTTCATCTTGGCGCGGAACACCACGACCGCGATGCCGCCGAACAGGCCGTAGATCGCTCCGGACGCCCCGGCGACACTCCCCAGGGCCTCCCCGAACAGCATCACCGACACCGACCCGCCGAGCAGGGCGAGCGCGTAGACGGCCAGGAACCGGACGCGGCCGAGCACGACCTCGAGATCGCGGCCCAGCACGTACAGGGCGAACATGTTGAAGATCAGGTGGACCGGCCCGTAGCCGCCGTAGTTGCCGAAGTGCAGGAAGCCGGCGGTCACCAGACGCCAGTAGTCCCCGCCCGCGACCAGGCTGGGCACGAGCGTCCAGTCGACGAACAGGCTCGAGCGGTCGTTCCCGGTGATGCTCCGCGCCTCGAACGCGGTGGCGGCGAACACCAGCACGTTCAGGAGGATGAGCACGGGCACGACGACCATCGGCCGCGTGCTCCGCTGGGCACGCGCGCCGGAGACGGTCCGTGCCGGCCGGACCGACTTGCTGCCCTCGGCGACGCAGTCGACGCACTGGTAGCCGACCGACGCCTCCCGCAGGCAGTCGGGACAGGCCGGCCGGTCGCACCGCACGCAGCGCAGACCGGTCGGCCGGTCGGGATGTCGCACGCAGGCCGGCAGGTCCTGCTGTCTGTTGACGGACACGAGAGGCTAGCCCCGCTCTACGCTGACCCGTTCCACGACGATGTCCTCCAGCGGCTTGTCGTGCGGCGGCTGGGTCTGCG
>NZ_JBJMIE010000257.1:0-14161 GCF_045807065.1 Actinophytocola sp.
CGCCTACGAGGGCCTGCTGCGCTCGTACGCCCAGGTCCTGCGTGGTTTCGAGCCGCCGTTCGCGCCGGCCGTGGACCCCGCGACGACGCTGCCGGCCGGGGTGACGGTGCCGCCGGCCGGCACCGCTCCCCGCCGGGTGGCCGACTGGTGGACGTCGCTGTCGCCGGAGGTCCAGGACGAGCTGCTGGCCACCCAGTTCGACGCGCTGGGCCGCCTGCGCGGCCTGCCGGCGCCGGTGCTGAACCAGGCGAACCGCCGCCGCGTCGAGTCCGACCGCGCCCGGTACACCGCGGAAGCGGCGGCCCTGAACACCCGAATCACCGAACGCGCCGACGCCCTGGGCCTCGACCCGGCCGACGAGGGCGCACTGCGCGCGGACCCGACCCTCGCCGACCTCCTGGACCGGCGCCTGGACGTGAACCGCCGCGTGGACAACGCCACGGCGGCGGCCGAGCGGGTCCAGGAGGCGGTGGCCACCGGCTACGACACGTACGTCCTGTCCTACGACGTGGACGGTCCGGGCCGGAGGGAAGGCGTGCTGGCCATCGCGTTCGGCAACCCGGACACGGCGGCCAATGTGGCCGTCCTCGTCCCCGGCACGGCGACCACGCTGGAGTCGGGCTTCCCCAACGACTCCGCACAGGCCCTGCGCGGCGCCATGGACCAGAAGGCGCCGGGCAACGCGACGATCGCCTGGCTGGGCTACGACGCGCCGGCGTGGGACACGACCGTCGCGACGCCGGACAACGCCGTGGCGGGCGCGGGTCAGCTGGTGTCCGACGTGGACGGCTACCGCGCGGCGGCCGAGGGGCACCAGCACATCACGGTCCTCGGCCACAGCTACGGCAGCGTGACCGTGGGCTACGCGGCCATGCGCGGTCTGGCCGCCGACGACATCGCGTTCCTGGGCTCGCCTGGCGTCGGGGCGTCCGCTGTGGACCAGCTGTCGCCGGGTGCCGGTCACGTGTGGGCGGGCGCGTCGGAACACGACCCGATCGTCCAGGCGACGAGCGGGAGCTGGTTCACCGCGAACGGCACGTCGGTGGGCCCCTACGACAGGGCGTTCGGCGCCAACCAGTTCGCGGTGCCCGACGAGTCCAACCTGGTGAGCGCGCACGACATCTACTACTCGAACGAGTCCCTGGCCAACCTGGCGGACATCGCGACCGGCCACTACGACGCGGTGACCACGGGACCCGGCCCGGAGGACGCCATGGGCGACCTGTTCGACGACGCGGGCGCCGGCCTCGCGGACACGACCCGCGACGCCATCGCCGGCGACTGGGACGCGGCCTGGGACGAACTGCGGGACACCGGCCGGGAACTGCTCAACGACACCGGCGACGTGGTCATCGGCGGCGCGGGCGACCTGGCGGAGGCGGCCCGGTCCCACTACGACAACACGCTCGGCCGGTTGTTCTAGAGGCGCAGCAGGGGCAGCAACCCGGACAGGTCGGCGCGGTTGCCGGAGGCCGTGACGCGGCCCTCCGCCAGCGCGTCGGTCCACTGGAGAGTGCCGGTCGCCAGCTCCAGCCAGGTGCGGGCGTCCATCTCCACGACGTTCGGCGGCGTGCCGCGCGTGTGCCGGGGCCCCTCGACGCACTGCACCGCGGCGAACGGCGGCACCCGCACCTCGACGCTGCGTCCCGGCGCGACCTGGGCGAGCGTCCGCAGGCTCAACCGCACGGCCCTGGCCAGCGCCGGCCGCGGCGGCGGCGCGTCGCCCCACGGCAGCACGGCCGCCACCGCCTCCCGCATCTCCCTCGGGTCGACGGAGGCGGTGCTCAACGCTCGGCCTCGGCCACGACCTCGTCCAGCAGCTCGGTGACGTGGTGGGTCAGCTTCCGCAGGTCCGCGGGAGAGATGGTCGTCCACATCGTGCCGTCGTCGGCCGGTCGCCGGATCTGCACGTAGCGCCCGTCCTCGGTGTCGAAGAACGACACCACGCGCTCGCCGCGCCTGCGCCGGCCGAGCCGATCGCGTGCCGCGGCACCGAAGTTCCCCGTGTGCACGACGTCCTTGATCATCTCGACGAGCGCCTCGGCGTCGTCGGCCCGCAACCCGGCCGCCAGCAGCGCGGCGCCGAAGGCCTCGCGCGTGCGCCCGGCCTCGCGGGCGGCCTGCTCGAACTCCGCGGTCCGCAACGTCACCGACCGTCCCGGGCCGGCCGGCGCGGCGGGCAGCACGGACAGCGCGGCCGACGGCAGCCCGGCCGCCGAGGCCCGCCGCAGCGTCACGGTGTCACCCGACAGCTCGGCGACCACCGCGTTCTCGTCGACGGACGCGGCGAGCACCCGGGCGTTCCGCCCGACGTAGGCCCGGGCGTCCACCTCGCGCAGCGGCTTCGCCAACACGCCGAGCATCTCCTCGATGTCCGGGTCGACCTCGACCGGCCGCCCCAGGCCGCGTGCCTCGAGATCCGCCCAGACCCGCGCCTCCAGCTGGGCGCGCTCCTCGAACGTCTTCCCCGGCGAGGGCACCTTCACCACCAGCGGCATCGACCCCAGCCGCAGGTGCTCCCACAGCACGTCGAACTCCAGTGCCGACAGCGTGACAGGCGGCGCCTCCTGGTCACCGAGCGAGAAAGTGCTGGTCACAGCGTTACCCTACCCCCACCAAAGCAAAGGGGAGCCGCCGAAGCGACTCCCCGACCGAGCTTCCCGCAACGAGAAGTTATTCGCCGATCACCGTCGGCGCGACCCGGCGGTCGTCACCGAACACGTCGTCGTTCTCCAGGAGGTAGTCAGGCGCGTAGTGCTCCTGGTCCTCCTCGTCCTCCGCGCGCTTGCCGGCCGCACCGGGACCGTTCACACCGTTGCCGCCACGGCCGGCGGCACCGGCCGCACCGGGGCCGCTGCGCACGACGCCGCCCTCACCGGGGCCGCCGCCGAGCACACCGCCGCGACCGACCTGCGACGGCAGCCGCTCGCCTTCGGCCACACCGAAGCCGTTGGCGCCGGGACCGCTGCCGGGCAGGCCGCCCCGGCCGAGCGGACCGCTCTCGACGGGCAGGCCGGTCCGCAGCGGCAGCGCACGCCGCGCGATGTCGCCGGCGTTGTCCGGGCCGTTGCCGAAGGACGGGAGCGGACCGCCACCGGTGACCACCGGGTTCGGCCCGGGCGTCGGGCCGGGTCCGGGCAGACCGGGACCGGGGAGACCGGGACCTGGCGGGACCGGGTTGCCACCGCCGGGCGGCGGGACGAACACGTCCGACGGGTTGGTCGTGCCGGGGTTGTTGACCGTCGGCGGCGTGCTCGTGCCGCCGCCTCCGCCGCCGCCCCCACCGCCGCCGTGTGTGCCGGTCGGCTGGTCGTGGGTCGACGGGACGTCCGACGTGCCGTTCCCCCCGCCAGGGATTGAGGTGTGGCCGTTGCCCGCGCCGCCGTCGGTGCCGTTCTTCGCGACGTTCTTGACGCTGGTGGTCGGGCCGACCACGCCGACGCCCGAGCCACCCTGCGGCGCCGGGGTCGAGACCACGACGTCGGGCGGCGGGACGAACGTGCCGAGCGTGTCCCGGTTCCAGGTGCTGCTCGACTCGTAGGTCTGCATCGTCTGGACGGCCTTCTCCTCGGCCGCGTTCTTCGCCGACTCCTGGGCCTCGTGGTCGTCGGCCTGCGCGACGACGTCCGCGGCGGGGCCGGGGATGCCGAGCGCGGACGCGCCGACCGCCTTGGCGTAGTCCCAGCCGGACGGCGCCGGCGTGGTGACTTCGACCGGCTCCGGCATGTTCGCGCGGGCGTCGGAGACGTACTGCCCCTGGTCCTCCGCCGAGATCTTCATCACACTCGCGCCGGTCTGGGCGTCGGTCGCCCAGGCCGCCAGCGGCGTGAGGCCCGCCTGCGCGCTCTCCGCGGCCGAGCCCTCCCAGCGGGTGCCGAGCTGCGACAGCTTCGTGCTGAGGTCCTGGTCGACCTGGCTCAGCTCCGTGGAGAGGTTCTGCCAGTAGGCGGTCTGCGGGTCGGACGCGGCGGCGCCAGGCCCGGAGTTGATCATGTCGTAAAGCTCGGGGTGCTCGTACCCCCGCCACCTGTTACCCATAAGAATCCCCTCCGAGGCTCAGTCCCGGTGGTATTTGCCCCATACGTCGGTGTTGTCCCCCTCGATGCGCAGGTAGTCGGCCTGCGCACCCTTCAGCGAGTTGATCGCCGCCAGCAGCTGCTTCTCGTACCCCTCGAGGCAGGCGAGCGCGGAGTCCGCGCCCCTGCGGTTGCTCCGCTGCTGGAACTCGATCGCGGTCTCGCTGCTGACCGGGTCCCCCGCCCAGTCGGTGATGGGCAGCGCGTGCAGCTCCCGGATCTTGGCCGTCACCCGGTCATGCGCGTCGGTGAAGGCCTTGAGCGCCTCCGGGATCGCGGACGGCTCGACGTGCAGGGTCTGCGTGCCCGTGAACTGCGGGGCCGGCGCGGAGCCCCCGCCACCTTCTGCCAGGTACACGGATTGCCCTCCCTCAGTCTGTGCGAGTGTGACGACTCTAGCTCTGATGCACGTCGCTGTGGCCTGGTTCCCCACATGCAACGACCAGAAACTATTAATAATTTACGGCTAGGGGACCCACTTGGTTCAAGTCAAACCTACTCAGAGTAGAGCCAGCGCCGAACGCGCGATGTCCTGCACGCGCTGACACAGCGTGTTCTGCGGGGTGACCGGCTGGCTGCCCGGCGACGCGAGCCCGTAGTTGATGAACAGCATCTGCCCGTCGTCGACGTCCAGCACCCCGAAGCAGCTGTCCGGGCTGGCGCCGTTGGTGAGGACGTAGAGCGGGAAGCCGTCCGCGTCCTTCCGGTCGACGTCGGCGTCGGCGCCGTCGAGGTACTGGGTCGCGCCCTGGTTGAGGACCGCGACCACGGTCAGGGCGAGGTTGGCCGCGGTGCCGTTGTTGAAGCACTCCTTCGAGCCGGGGAACAGGCCGGAGCTCTCCGCCAGCGGCGGCCGGTCGGTGTCCAGGCCGAGGTCGGTCCGCGGCAGCCCGGTGACCACGTGGCAGACGTCGACGGCGGACAGGTCGATGTTCTTCGGCCGGCCGGCGGCACTCGTGGTGGTGCTGGTCGTATTGGTCGTCGTCGTCTTGGTCGTCGACTTGCTCGTCGTCGCCCCGCCGGTCTGTTCCCCGGCGGTCGGCGTGCCGGGATCGGCGGTGGTGCACCCGGCGAGCAGCAGACAGACCAACACGAGCAACCGGCGCATGCCCAGGAACCTATCGAGCGGCGGCCGCCGGCGTGGGCCGTTCAGGCCAACCAGCGCTCGACGTCCTCCGGCGGCCCCGGCTTCGCGTACAGCCAGCCCTGCGCGGAGTCGGCGCCGATGCGGCGGAGCAGGTCGGCCTGCTCGGTGGTCTCCACGCCCTCGGCGATCACGCTCAGCTTGAGCGTGTGCGCCAGCGAGACCAGGGCCGTCACGATCCGGGCGTCCACCGAGTCCAGCTCGCCGGCCCGCAGGCCCTCGACGAACGACCCGGCGATCTTCAGCGCGTGCACGGGCAGGTGCCGCAGGTAGGCGAGGTTGGAGTAGCCGGTGCCGAAGTCGTCGATGGCGATCCGCACGCCGAGGTCGACCAGCCTGCGCAGTGCCTGCAGCGGCTCGCCGGTCGTGCCCATGATCGCGCTCTCGGTCAGCTCCAGCTGCAGCGACGTCGGCGGGATGCCGACGTCCTCGATGATCGAGGCGATGTCGTCGACCAGGCCCGGCTCGGCGACCTGCCGCGCGGCCAGGTTGACGCTGACCGTCGGCCGCGCCGCCGCCCCGGGACCCGAGGCGCGCCACTTCATGGTCTGCCGGCACGCGGTCTCCAGCACCCACCGGCCCAGCGGCACGATCAGCCCGGTCTCCTCGGCGAGCGTGATGAACCGGTCCGGGCCGAGCCGGCCGAACTCCGGGTGCGCCCAGCGGACCAGCGCCTCGACGCCGATCAGCGAGCCGTCCGCCAGTGACACGATCGGCTGGTAGTCGACGTAGAACTCCTCGCGCTCCAGCGCCGCGGGCATGGCCGCGGACAGGGTGATCCTGGCGATCTCGCGTGCGTTGCGCTCCGGGTCGTAGGCGGCCCACCGGTTCTTGCCGTCGACCTTCGCCCAGTGCAGGGTGACGTCCGCGTCACGCATGGTCTCCGCGGGCGAGGCGTCGAACACCGACCGCTCGACCAGCCCGATGCTCGCCGACACCACCAGCCGGTGCCCGCCGACGTGCACCGGCTGCGCGACGGCCGCGAGCAGCCGTTCGGCCAGCTCCACCAACTGGTCCATGCCGGCGGAGTGCTCCACCAGCACGACGAACTCGTCGCCGCCCATCCGCGCGACCAGCCGGCCCGGCGCGGACACCAGCCCGTCGAGCCGGCGGCCGATCTCGATGAGCAGCGCGTCGCCGACGACGTGGCCGAGGGTGTCGTTGACGGCCTTGAACCCGTCGAGGTCGAGGTAGAGGAGGCCGACGCGCTGGCCGGGCGAGCCGCCGAAGGTCGCGTGCAGGCGCTCGGTGAAGTACGCGCGGTTGCCCAGGCCGGTCAGGTGGTCGTGGTTGGCCTGGTGGCGCAGCTGCTCGGAGAGTAAATGCCGCTCGGTGTTGTCCTCGACCATGCCGACGAGGTACTGCGGCCGGCCCTGGTCGTCCCGCACGAGCGACACGGTCACGTTCGTCCGCACCGCCGAGCCGTCGCGTCTGCGGAACCGGCGCTCGATGCGGTAGTTGTCGCGCTGCCCGGCCACCATCTCCTCGAAGTGCTTCTTCGAGTCGGGCGGGTCGTCGGGGTGCACGAACTCGATGAGGTAGCGGCCGAGCATCTCCTCGATCGTCAGGTCGAGCATGGCGGCCATCGCGCTGTTGACCTCGACCAGCCGGCCCCTCGTGTCGGAGATGCCGATGCCGATCGCGGCGTGGGAGAACATGGCGCGGAAGCGGGCCTCGCTCACCCGGCGCGCGCTCTCGGCGCCGTCCCGGGCGTCCAGCGCGGAGCGGCGCAGGATCTCCTGCTGCTGGAAGATGAACTCCTGGGAGGCGTGGACGAACCCCCTGGTCACGGCGGCCTGGATCTGGGCGGTGCGCGGACCGGGCGGCAGGTGGGTGCCGATCAGCTCGACGGTGCCGGCGAGTGCCTCCGGGGCGATGAGCCGCATGCCGACGAGGTCGGCGCCGACGCGCTCGGCCGCCGCCCGGTCGACATCCTCGGCGGTCAGGACCTCGACGAACTCACCCACCCGTTCGTGTAGGGCGGCGCGGTCGGTGGCGACGTAGCCGGAGTTCGCGAGCACCCTGGCCCACGCGGCTACGAACGAGCCGCGATCTGAGCCGTTCGGGCCTGCCACCGTCACACCTTCCGGCATAGTTCGCTGCCACCTCGGCCAGCATGGCACGCGCCAGAATACGGGCGTGGACACTGACCGTCCATGGTCCTGTGCACACCGTTCGCACTGGTCACACCCGCCGACCGGGTGAAGTCCCTCCCGCGGTCGGTGATCTTCGATACCGGGTGTGAAAACTAACCGTTACCAAACCTTCTGTTGATAATTAACCGAGCAACGTGACAAAACGGTACTGGGCTACCACAATTTGTATCTTGGCAGCTCCAGCCCGGGGGCGGCCATCAGCGAGGGCTATTGGAAGGGCATCCCATGAACGTTTTGTGGCGTGAGAGACGGCGAGGTTCGCGTTCGGTCGTGGTGGCGATTTCCGTGATCTTGTTGGTCACGGGACTCGCCGGCACCGCACAGGCCACCACCCCTGCAGGCGGCCAGGCGGCGATCGACGCATATGTCAAGAAGTATGACCACCCGATGGGGTCACAGATCCGCAAGCACGAGGGCACGGCACAGATGCCCCAGACGGTGAACCCCGCGGACATCGGGATCATGGCCTCGGTCGAGGGCATCGACGTGAGCGGCCACCAGGGCAATGTGGACTGGGCGGCGCAGTGGAACGCGGGCAGGCGGTTCGTCTGGGCCAAGGCCACCGAGGGCACCGGCTACACCAACCCGTACTTCGCACAGCAGTACAACGGCTCCTACAGCCAGGGCTTCATCCGCGGCGCGTACCACTTCGCGCTGCCGGACGTGTCCTCCGGCGCCGCGCAGGCCGACTACTTCTCGAGCAACGGCGGTGGCTGGTCCGGCGACGGCAGGACGCTGCCGGGCGCGCTGGACATGGAGTACAACCCGTACGGCGCCACCTGCTACGGCCTGTCACCGGCCGCGATGACCGCGTGGATCAAGGACTTCAGCGACACGTACAAGGCGCGGTGGAACAAGTACCCCGCGATCTACACGTCCACCAGCTGGTGGAGCCAGTGCGTCAGCGGCGACTTCAGCAGCACCAACCCGCTGTGGGTGGCCCGGTACGCGTCCGCGGTGGGCGGTCTGCCCAACGCGTGGGACACCTACACGGTGTGGCAGTACAGCTCGTCGCCCATCGACCAGAACACGTTCAACGGCGCCTACGACCGACTGCAGGTGTTCGCGACCAATCACGACTGACCCGATCGTGTGAACTCGTTGGGGGCCTTCCGGGAGGGAGGCCCCCTTCGCGCGTCTAAGCTCCGCGTGGCTATCACGTGAGTTCTGAGGGAACGAGCATCCCCGTGACCACGTCGGACAGTGCAAGACCGTGATCGGGGAGGGACGCAATGACTTACCCACCGCAGGGACCGTACGGGCAGCAGCCCGATCCCTACGGACAGCAACAACCGCAGTATGGCGGGGGCTATCCGCAGCAGCAACCTCAGCAACCGCAGCAGCCGCAGTACGGCGGCGGCTACGACCCGAACGCGCAGTACGGCAACGCCCAGTACGGCGGTGGGTACACGCAGTACGGCGGCCTCGGCGGGGGGCCGCAGCCGCCGAAGAACAACAAGGGCCCGATCATCGCGATCGTGACCATTGTGGTCCTCGTCCTCGCGGGTGTGGGCATCACCGGGTTCGTCGCGCCGGGCTTCTTCCTGTCCGATGACGGCAAGGGCGGCAACACCGCGACCGACGGCACGAAGACCAGCGGCAACGACAAGGCGGGCGGGGCCGACGACTTCATCCAGAAGCTCGTCGCGGCCGCCGACGACAAGGACAAGGACGCGCTCGAGGGCTACCAGTGCTCCACCGCGACCGACAGCGTCAAGGGCGCGACCAAGGACATCGACGAGATCTCCAACGCCAAGCTGAAGGACACGGACAAGAAGTCCGACACGAAGGTCGTCGCGACGCTGAGCATCACCGTGGACGGTTCGGCCGGCGACTACGACGTGACGGTCGTCAAGGACGGCGGCGACTGGTGCTGGAAGGACATCTCGGCCGGCAACGGCGGTCTCGACGAAACGTCGGAGTCGACGACCAGTGAGGACACGTCCACCTCGAACGCGCCCCCCGCGACCGGCGACACCGACGGCGAGAAGTTCATCCAGTCCTTCCTGGACAAGCTGAACTCCGGGGACGGCGCCGGCGCGGCGGGCATGTCGTGTTCGGACAGCACGAGCCAGGGCGACATCACGGAGGCCGCGACCAAGAGCCCGCAGCTGCAGATGGACCCGGCGGGCACGACCGCGGACGACACCTACGTCGGCGCCGACCTGAAGGGCACGCTGAGCGGGCAGACGGCGTCGGGCCGCACGAGCGCGTTCGTGGAGAGCGGCAACTGGTGCATCTACACGTTCTTCGCGTCCTGAGCCGGCTTCGCTGCTGAGCGCAGCTCGCGGAGCGAACCTTGTTAAGGTGCCGCCGATGGCAGCCACACTCCTGGTACTCGGTGTCGTGGCCGTCGTCGGCGGCATCGTCGTGTTCGCGGTCTCGTCGCGCCTCGTGGCGACGATGCTGCTGGCGTTCGGTGCGTTGGCGACGGTGACGGGCTGGTTGTTGCCGGTCGTGGACCGGTCCGAGGCGCTCAAGACCGGCGGGCTCGCCGCCGGCTCGATCGTCGCGCTGTACGCGTTGTGGCTCAACGACCGCCGGCGCCGCGTCGACGAGGAACGCCAGCTGGTGGAGACGGCGCGCCAGGACCTGGAGACCGCCCGCGCGGCGTACGAACGCGAACGGGCGGCGGACGACCGGTTCCTCCGCGCCATCGAGCTGCTGGGGCACGACACCGACCAGGCCCGGGTGGGTGCCCTGCACGCCCTGGCCGGCATCGCCCGCAGCCAGCCGTCGTACACGCAGGACGTCCTGGACGTCATCTGCTCGTACCTGCGGCGCCCGTTCGAACACCCGGAGTACGGGGAGCACCGCGGCAAGGCGGACCGGACGGCCCGCCCGGTCAAGGCCGAGTCGAACCAGGCCGACGCCGACCGCTGGCGGGTGGTCCGCCTCAGCGCCCAACGCCTCCTGGCCGACCTGCTACCGAAGGTCGGCACCGAGAACGCGGTGGCCTACGACCTCGACCTGACGGGCGCGACCCTCGAGTACTGCGACCTGTCCCACCGGGTGATCGGTCAGCTCCGCGCGCGGGCGCTGAAGCTGTACCAGTCCAACTCGTTCCACCACAGCGAGATCCGCGGCTCGGCCTACTTCACCGAGACCGAGTGCTGGGGCAACCTGTGGCTGAACCACATGGAGTTCCACGACGTGGCGGTGTTCAGCCGGGTCAGGGCCTTCCGCTACGCCAAGGTGAACTTCGCCGAGACGGTCTTCCACGAGGTACCCCGGATCGACACCGCCACGTTCGAGGGTGAGGTGACCCCGCCACCCGGCTGGCGGCTGGGGGGCACCCACCTCGTCCGCGACTAGCCGAACAACGCCGGGAGCGTGCCCTCCCAGACCTCGCGCAGCTCGTCCAGCGCCAGCTCGCCGATGCCCTCGACGCGGAGCGCGGTCGTCTCCGACACCAGCCCGAGGCGTTGCCACGGCAGGCCCAACTCGTCGCAGTGGGTCGTGAACTCGTCCGGGTTCGCCACCGACACCAGCACCCGCGCCGACGACTCGCTGAACAGGGCCACGAACGGGTCACCCGACAGCTCGACGTCACAGCCCCGGCCCGTGAGCAGGCAGGACTCGACCAGCGCCTGCGCCAACCCGCCCTCCGACAGGTCGTGCGCCGCCGAGACACCCGCGCGCAGCACCCCCGCGATCGCCTGCTCCCGGGCGAGGTCGACGGCCGGCGGCCGGCCGCCGAGGTGGTTGTGCACGACGTGGGCCCACTCCGAGCCGCCGAGCTCGTCGCGGGTCTCGCCGACCAGCACCAGGGTGTCGCCCGGCGCGCCGAGTCCCGTCGGGATGCGGGTGGCGACATCGTCGATCACGCCGAGCACGCCGACCACCGGTGTCGGCAGGATCGCCGTCGTGCCGGTCTGGTTGTAGAAGCTCACGTTGCCGCCGGTCACCGGGATGCCCAGCGCGGCGCAGCCGTCCGCCAGGCCGCGCACGGCCTGCTCGAACTGCCACATCACGCCGGGGTCCTCCGGCGAGCCGAAGTTCAGGCAGTTGGTGACCGCCACCGGCCGCGCACCCGACACCGCCACGTTCCGGTACGCCTCGGCCAGCGCCAGCTGCGCACCCGCGTACGGGTCCAGGTAGACGTACCGACCGTTGCAGTCGCACGAGATCGCGACGCCGCGGCCGGTCGCCTCGTCGATGCGGATCATGCCCGAGTCCGACGGCTGCGCGAGCACGGTGCCGCCACGGACGTACCGGTCGTACTGCTCGGTCACCCAGCGGCGCGACGACAGGTTGGGCGAGCCGACCATGCGGAGGATCTCCGCCCGCAGCTCGTCCGAAGTGGACGGACGGGCCAGCGTGCTCGGCTCGTCGGCGATCACCTCGTCCTGGAAGGAAGGCCGCTGGACGGGCCGCTCGTACACCGGCCCCTCGTGGGCGACGGTGCGGGGCGGCACGTCGACCACCGTCTCGCCGTGCCAGGTGATCACGAGGTGGTCGCCGTCGGTGACCTCGCCGATCTCGGTCGCGATGACGTCCCACTTCTGGCACACGCGCATGAAGGCGTCCACGTCGGACGGTTGGACCACCGCGCACATGCGTTCCTGCGACTCGGAGGACAGGATCTCCGCCGGCGTCATGCCCTTGGCGCGCAGGGGAACGCGTTCCAGCCACACGTGCATGCCGCCGTCACCGGCCGACGCCAGCTCCGACGTCGCGCACGACAACCCGGCGCCCCCGAGGTCCTGGATGCCGACGACGAGCCCGTCGCGGAACAGCTCCAGGCAGCACTCGATCAGCACCTTCTCGGTGAACGGGTCGCCCACCTGCACGCTCGGCAGCTTCTTGCGGCCGCTGCCGCCCTCGTCGCCGGCGAACGTGTCCGACGCCAGCACGGACACGCCGCCGATGCCGTCGAGGCCCGTCCGCGCGCCGAAGAGGATGACCTTGTTGCCGGTGCCGGACGCGTGCGCGAGGTGCAGGTCCTCCACCCGCATCGCACCCACGCACAGCGCGTTCACCAGCGGGTTGCCCTGGTAGGTCGGGTCGAACACGACCTCGCCGCCGATGTTGGGCAGGCCGAGGCAGTTGCCGTACCCGCCCACGCCGGCCACCACGCCGGGCAGCACACGCCGGGTGTCGGGCGCGTCCGCGGCGCCGAACCGCAGCGGGTCCATGACCGCGAGCGGGCGCGCACCCATGGCGAGGATGTCCCGCACGATGCCGCCGACGCCGGTCGCCGCGCCCTGGTAGGGCTCGACGTAGGACGGGTGGTTGTGCGACTCGACCTTGAACGTCACCGCCCAGCCGTCGCCGATGTCCACCACACCGGCGTTCTCGCCGATGCCGGCGAGCATCGAGGCACGCATCTCGTCGGTGGTGGTCTCACCGAAGTACCTCAGGTGCACCTTGGACGACTTGTACGAGCAGTGTTCTGACCACATGACCGAGTACATCGCCAGCTCGGCGTCCGTGGGCCGGCGGCCGAGGATCTCGCGGATCCGCTGGTACTCGTCGTCCTTCAGGCCCAGCTCCCGGTAGGGCTGGGAGGTGTCGGGCGTGGACCCGGCGTGCTCGACGGTGTCGACGTGGACCGTGGTCGTCATGCCAGCACCGTCCCGAGCGCCGAGCGGAACATGACGAGCCCGTCGGCGCCCGGCCCGGTGAGCGGGTCGATCGCGTGCTCGGGGTGCGGCATGAGGCCGACGATCCGGCCGTCCGCCGAGCAGATCCCGGCGATGCCGTTGAGCGAGCCGTTCGGGTCGGCGTCCAGGTACCGGAACACGACCCGGCCCTCGCCTTCCAGTTCGTCCACGGTGGCCTTCGAGGCGGCGAACCGGCCGTCCATGTTCTTGAGCGGAATGACGATCTCCTGCGCGGCGGTGTAGCCGGCGGTCCAGGCCGTGTCGGCCCGCTCCACCCGCAGCCGCTGGTCCCGGCACACGAAGTGCAGCTTGGCGTTCCGCAGCAGCGCGCCCGGCAGGAGCCCGGCCTCGCAGAGGATCTGGAAGCCGTTGCAAATGCCCAGGACCGGCATGCCGCGCCGCGCGGCCGCCACGACCTCGTCCATCACGGGCGCGAAGCGGGCGATGGCGCCGGCCCGCAGGTAGTCGCCGTAGGAGAAGCCACCCGGCACTACGACCGCGTCCACGCCGTGCAGGTCGGCGTCCTTGTGCCACAGTGCGACGGGCTCACCGCCGGCGTAGTGCACGGCACGCGCGGCGTCGGTGTCGTCCAGGGTGCCCGGGAAGGTGATGACCCCGATCCGGCTCACCGCACCCTCCGCACCACGAAGTCCTCGACCACCGGGTTCGACAGGAACCCCTCGGCGATCTTGGCGAGCGTCTCGTCGTCGACGGTGTCGTCGACGTCCAGCTCGAAGTGCTTGCCCTGGCGGACATCGGAGATTCCGGTGAAGCCCAGGCGAGGCAGGGCATTGGCGACGGCCTGACCCTGCGGGTCGAGGATTTCGGGCTTGGGCATGACGTCGACGACGACTCGGGCCACGACAGGCTGCTCCTGTGTTGAATGGTCGCTTCGCTCGTCCGCGGGGCCGCGTCCCTCCGTCGTCGCGCGCTGGAAGCTCACGCTCCTCGGTCGGTCCGCCGACGGCTCCTTCGCCTCACTCCCGCGTTCGAGGGTGTTACCCCGGGAAGCCTACCTGAGCTGGGCGTTCACCCGTTCGGGCTGGGCGGTCCACGAGGCGAGGAGCCGCAGCGCCTCCTCGTCGGGGCTCCCGGGGTCCGCGACCTGGACGACGAGGGAGAGGTCCGGCGCGTCCGGGAGCGCGAAGGCCTCGTACCGCAGGAAGAACTCACCCACGA
>NZ_JBJMIE010000258.1:0-12218 GCF_045807065.1 Actinophytocola sp.
TCGTCGTCGGCCCCGACTTCGACGAGCCGGCCGCCGTCCACCGGCTCCGGGAGGCGCTGCCGGCCGCGCTCGTGCCCCGGCTCGCGGTCGTCGGCACCCTGCCGACCCGCACGTCCGGCAAGGTCGACCGGAACGCGCTGCCCTGGCCGCTGGACCTCGGGCCCGTCGACACGGAGGAACTGCACGGCACCCAGGCCTGGCTCGGCGAGCGCTGGGCCGAGGTGCTGGGCGCGCCGCCCGCCGGGCCGTCGGCGGACTTCTTCGCGTGCGGCGGCGGCAGCCTCGCCGCGGCACGGCTCGTCTCCGTGGTCCGGGCCGACTACCCGACCCTCTCGGTCACCGACGTCTACCACTCACCGACGGTCGAGGCCCTCGCCGCGCGGCTCGATGAGCTGCTGGGCGGCACGCGCACGCGGGCCAGGGCCGTCGCACCCGTGCCGCGCACCGCCGCGGTGGTCCAGACCCTCGCGATGATCCCGCTGCTGACGCTGGTCGGCCTGCG
Organism: Actinophytocola sp.; assembly: GCF_045807065.1. GTDB lineage: Bacteria > Actinomycetota > Actinomycetes > Mycobacteriales > Pseudonocardiaceae > Actinophytocola. The sequence goes on from NZ_JBJMIE010000258.1 coordinate 503, forward strand.
CTGGACCGTCGTGCTCGCCGCCATCGGCAACGTGACCGGCTACCCGTGGACCGTCTCCTGGTGGCTCGTCGGCCTCGGTTGGCTGCTGTTGTTCAGCCCACCCGGCCGGCTGGCGATCGCCGCCGGCGGGGCCCGCCTGCTGCTGCGTGGGGTCAGGCCCGGCACCTACCCCCGAGGCGGAGGCGTCCACCTGCGGCTGTGGGCCGCCGAGCAGCTGGCCGAGCGGTCCGGCGCGACCGCCCTCGCCGGCTCCTGGCTCACGCACTACGCACGTGCGCTCGGCGCCACGATCGCGCAGGACGCCGACCTGCACTCCCTCCCGCCCGTCACCGGCATGCTCAAGATCGGCAAGGGCGCGGCGATCGAGCCCGAGGTCGACCTGACCGGTCACTGGGTGGACGGCGACGTCGTCCACATCGGCAAGATCCGCATCGGCGCGGGCGCGGTCGTCGGGGCGCGCAGCACGCTGTTCCCCGGCACCCGCATCGGCAAGCGGGCCGAGATCGCGGCCGGCTCCGGCGTCACCGGCTCGGTCCCGACGGGACAGCGCTGGTCCGGTGTGCCCGCGGTGAAGGACGGCAAGTCGGCCCGTCACTGGCCCAAGGCCCGCCCGGCCCGTCCCCGCACCTGGCTCGCCGTCTACGACACGACCTCGATGGCGCTGTCGCTGCTGCCGGCCGCGTCCGCGCTGCCGGCGCTGTGGCTGGCGACCGCGTTCCCCCGGACGCCGGGTGGCCTGCTCGCGGCCGTGCCCGCCGCGACCGTGGCCTGGCTGGCGGCCTACGCGCTGATCACGCTCGTCTCGGTCCGGCTGCTCGGCATCGGCCTACGCGAGGGGCACCACCCCGTCCGCGGCCGGGTCGCGTGGCAGGCCTGGACGACGCTGCGCCTCATGGACGCCGCGCGGAGCGTGCTGTTCCCGCTGTACGCGGGGCTCGCCACGCCGGTCTGGCTGCGTGCGCTCGGCATGAAGGTCGGCCGCAACGCCGAGGTGTCCACCGTCGTAGCCCTGCCGAGCATGACCACCGTCGGCGACGGCGCGTTCCTCGCCGACGACACCATGGTCGCCACCTACGAGCTGGGTGGCGGCTGGCTGCACATCGCCAGCGTCCGGGTCGGCAAGAGAGCCTTCGTCGGCAACTCGGGCATGGCGGCGCCCGGTCGGTCCGTGCCCAAGCGCGGGCTGGTCGGCGTGCTGTCCGCGGCGCCGAAGCGGGCCAAGGCCGGCAGTTCCTACCTGGGCATGCCACCGATGAAGCTGCCGCGCGTCGCCGAGGACAGCGACGCGAAGCGCACCTACTCCCCGTCGCGGCGGCTGCTCGTGGCCCGCGCCCTGGTGGAGCTGTGCCGGGTCGTGCCCGTCATGTGCTCGGTCGCGCTCGCCGTCCTGGTCCTCGGGGGGATCGCGGTCCTGGGCTTCCCGCTCGGACTGCTGCTCGCCGGCGTCCTCCTCGCCGCCGCCGGGGTCGTGGCCTGCCTGGTCGCCGCGGCCGCCAAGTGGGTGCTGGTCGGCCGGTTCCGCGCCCGCAACCACCCGCTGTGGTCCTCCGCGGTGTGGCTGGGCGAGTTGGCGGACACGTTCGTCGAGGTCCTGGCGGTGCCGTGGCTCATCGGCTCGGCCGGCGGCACGCCGGTGATGTCGTGGTGGCTGCGCATGCTCGGCGCGCGGGTCGGGCGTGGTGTGTGGTGCGAGTCGTACTGGCTGCCCGAGGCGGACCTGGTCCACCTGGGTGACGGCGCGACCGTGAACCGGGGCTGCGTCGTGCAGACCCACCTGTTCCATGATCGGATCCTGCGCATGGACCAGGTGACGTTGGCCGAGGGCGCGACGCTCGGGCCGCACGGGATCGTCCTGCCCGGCACGACCGTCGGCGCGCACGCCTGCGTGGGGCCGGCGTCGCTGGTCATGGCCGGCGAGCAGGTGCCGGCCGGCACGCGGTGGCTCGGCAACCCCGTATCGGCATGGCGTTGAGAGATTTCCGGGTCTCGCACTACGACCTGGAGCTGCGGACCAAGCCGTCCACCGGGCGGCTGGCCGCGCGTGCCCGGCTGACCGTCGTCGCGTCCGCCGTGGACGCCCCGCTCGAGCTGGACCTGCGGTCGCTGCGGGTCGAGCGGGTGCTCGTCGACGGTCACCCGGCACGCTGGACGCATCGCGGCGGGAAGCTGCGGATCCGCGGCCGGTTCCCCGTGGACACGCCGTTCCCGGTCGAGATCCGCTACGCCGGCCGGCCGGAGCCGGTGCACACCCGGTACTGGGGCGACGTCGGCTGGGACGAGCTGACCGACGGCGTGATCGTCGCCAGCCAACCCGTCGGAGCGCCGTCCTGGTTCCCGTGCGTCGACGAGGTCGGCGCGAAGGCGTCGTTCCAGGTCGCGGTGACCGCGCCGACCGCGTACACCGTGGTGGCGGGCGGTGTGCTCGCGTCCCGCGTGTCGAGCGGCTCGACCACCACCTGGACCTACGTCGCCGACGAGCCCATGGCCCCCTACCTCGCGACCGTCCAGATCGGGCGCTACGAGCGGGTGTTGTTGTCCAGCGGGCAGGTCCTGGCCGCGCCGTCGGGCCGGTTGGCCGCCGCGCAGCGGGACTTCGCCCGGCAGCCCCGCATCATGCGCCTGTTCACCGAGCTGTTCGGACCGTACCCGTTCGCGGAGTACGCGGTCGTGGTGACCGACGACGAGCTGGAGGTGCCGGTCGAGGCGCAGGGCCTGTCGATCTTCGGCGCCAACCACGTCGACGGGCTGCGCGGGTTCGAGCGGCTGGTCGCGCACGAGCTGGCCCACCAGTGGTTCGGCAACAGCGTGGGGCTCGCGGACTGGCGCCACATCTGGCTGAACGAGGGCTTCGCCGCCTACGCGGAGTGGTTGTGGTCGGAACGGTCGGGCGGCTCGTCCGGCCGGGTCCTGGCCGAACAGACGCGTGCCGTGCTGGCTGGTCTGCCCCAGAACCTGCGGATCGGGGACCCGCCGGCGCGGGACATGTTCGACGACCGCCTCTACCGGCGGGGCGCGTTGACGCTGCACACCCTGCGTACCCAACTGGGTGACCGGCCGTTCTTCGCGCTGCTGCGGGAGTGGACGGACAACTACCGGCACGCCACCGCGACCACCGAGGACTTCATCGCGCTGGCCGAGCGGCACGCGGACCGGTCGCTGCGGGGCTTCTTCGACGCCTGGCTGTTCCAGCCGGCTTTGCCGTGAGTGCACCGTCGCGTTCCGCGCGTGCACGACCGGTCGCGGTCCGTGAGCCGCCGCCGTAGACACGGAGGCATGCTGAAAGTGTTGTTGGCGGCCGCGATCGCACTGGTCCCCGCCGCCGTTCCCGCCAACGCGGACGCGTCCACGCAGGACACCCGGCCACCCGGGTGTTCGAGCCACTTCAAGGACCCGAACCCCCGCCAGCGGACGATCATCCGCGACACGAACATGCACGAGATGTCCAACCCGCCGGTGTGCTCGCCGCACGGGCCGTACATCGGGGCGCTGCGGGCCGGGTCCACGTTCATCGTCTACTACGCCGACCCCGCCGAGCCGCTGTGGTGCTACGGCTACTCGTGGCAGCTCGCGCGGACCGGCTACATCCTGTGCGAGGCCTACGACGCCCCCTCTGCCGCTCCCACCGCCGAACCGGTGGCCGGCGCCACGCTGCGTGAACCCTGCAACGGCACGTACACGCACTGCGAGACCAACCAGTGCGAGGCCGCGCACTTCTACCGCAACTACGACCCGGGCACCGACCACTTCAGCTGGGAGTGGGGCGACCCGCTCGTGAAGGGCGAGCAGGGCGACATCCGCGACGAGCCCTACCGGCGGTACGGCCCGCGGGGCGTGCGTGCCATGCACGGCGGCCAGTGGGGCTTCTACAGCACGACCTGTTTTCCCTGATACACCCCGTCACGCAACACCCACGTTCGGGGGTCCCCGGTTTCGTCGGCGCGCGGACATAGACTGCTGGCCTTCCCACCAGAAGGAGCAGTGCGTGCCAGAGCCGAACGGATCCCCGAACGGCGTGACGGAACTGGCGGCGGGGCCACACGGTCAGGTCGGCCCCGTCGGCCTCGTGGTCGGCACCGTCGCCGCGAGCCCGCTCGAGTTCTCCGTCGGCGTCGCCGCCGACCAGTACCTGCAGCTCGACGACGTGGTCGTGACCCGCCGCAAGCTGCCGGACGGGTCCGAGGTGCAGATCGCCGGGGTGGTCACCAACATCGAGGCGGGGCACGAGGGCGCCCGGTACGCCTCCGACGTGTTCCTGATCAAGGAAGGCGCGCTGCCGGCCGAGGTGTCCGAGGTCGCCGAGATCACCGTCACCCGGGTCGAGCCCGAGGTGTACGTGCCGCCGCGGCCCGGCGCCGAGGTGTCCCGGGCGATGGGCGCGGAACGCGACTCCGCGCTGTACTTCGACACGATGGCCGACGCGAAGGTGCCGGTCGGCCTCGGGCGCGACGGGCAGCCCGTGTTCCTCAACTTCGAGTTCGTCGACGGCACGCGCGGTGGCCACGTGTCGATCTCCGGCGTGTCGGGCATCGCGACCAAGACGTCGTTCGCCACGTTCCTGCTGCACTCGATCTTCAACTGCGGTGTCCTGGCCGGCGAGGCGCACAACACCAAGGCGTTGATCTTCTCGGTCAAGGGCGAGGACCTGCTGTTCCTCGACTACGACAACTCGCGGCTGCGCGACGAGTTCCGCGCGAAGTACGCCCGGCTGGGGCTGCCGGCGAACTCGTTCCGGAACGTGCAGGTGTTCGCGCCGCCCCGGCCCGGCGACCCGAACGGCACGCCGGACGTGCGGGCCCGGGACCGTGCGGTCAGCCCGTTCTACTGGACGCTCGCGGAGTTCTGCGAGCAGGAGCTGATGCCGTTCGTGTTCGCCGACGGCGAGGACGAGCGCGCGCAGTACACGATGCTGATCGGCCAGGTCGCCGCGCGGCTGCGGCGCGACTACCAGAAGGTCGGCGCGGACGGCGCGATCTCGATCTCCGGGGTGGACGCGATCAACGGCGGCCCGATCCGGACGTTCGACCAGCTCGTCGCGTTGATCGAGAACGAGCTGCTCGACGACGAGCTGCGGCGCGACTGGGTGGCCGGGTCCACGTCCATCGGCAGCGTCAACGCGTTCCTGCGACGGCTGCGGTCGGCGGTCAAGCCGCTCGAGCGGCTGATCCGGGCCGATCTCAAGGACCGCGGCGACCGGTCGCTGACGACGTCGAAGGCGCAGGTCACGGTCATCGACCTGCACAACCTGCCCGATCGCGCGCAGCGGTTCGTGGTGGGTGTGTCGCTGCGGCAGGAGTTCCGGCGCAAGGAGGAGCAGGGGACCGCGCGGCCGCTGATGTTCATCGTGCTGGACGAGCTGAACAAGTACGCCCCGCGGGACGGCGACAGCCCGATCAAGCAGATCCTGCTGGACGTGGCCGAGCGCGGCCGGTCGCTGGGCGTGATCCTCATCGGGGCGCAGCAGACCGCGTCCGAGGTCGAGCGCCGGATCGTGGCCAACTGTTCCATCCGCGTGGCTGGCCGGCTCGACCCGGCGGAGGCGTCCCGGCCGGAGTACGGGTACCTGCCGCCCGCGCAGCGGCAGCGGGCCACGATCGCGAAGCCGGGCACGATGTTCGTGTCGCAGCCGGACATCCCGGTGCCGCTGGCCATCGAGTTCCCGTTCCCCGCGTGGGCGACGCGGTCCTCGGAGAAGGGCACCTGGAACGGCGTCGACGACGGCCCCGCGCCGCCGGCCCACCCGTTCGCCGGCATCCCGGGCGCGGACGAAGACGACGACCCCCCTCCCTTCTAGAGAAGGCCCGCATGAAGATCCTGCACACGGCCGACTGGCACGTAGGCAAGGTGCTGAAGAACCAGCCCCGCATCGAGGAACAGAAGGTCGTGCTCCGCGACCTCGTGCGGATCGCCAACGAGGAGGACGTCGACCTCGTCATCGTCGCCGGCGACCTCTTCGAGACCGCCGCGCCCGGCCCCCAGGCCCAGGGCCTGGTGATGCGCACCCTCATGAACCTCCGGGCCGAGGGCCGCCACGTCGTCGTGCTGGCGGGCAACCACGACAACCAGAACCTGGTGAACGACGTCTACCGCCCTGTGCTCGGGGCGCTCGGGATGCACGTCATCGGCACCCCGAAGGCCCCGAACAACGGCGGCACGACCACCCTCACCACGCGTTCGGGGGAGCAGGCGGTCGTGGCGGCGCTGCCGTTCCTCTCCCACCGGATCGCCGTCCGCGCCGCCGAGGCCCTCCTCCACGCGCCGTCGCAGCACAACCAGGACTACGCCAACCGCGTGCGGGCGATCATCGGCATGCTCTGCGAGGGCTTCACCGGCGACACGGTCAACCTCGTCACGACCCACGCGACCCTGCTCGGCGGCCGGTGGGGCGGCGGTGAACGATCGGTGCAGTCCCTGCTCGGCTACGAGGTGCCACCCGACACGTTCCCGGTCTCGACGCACTACGCCGCGCTCGGCCACCTGCACCGCTACCAGCAGATCGACGGTCCATGCCCCATCGCGTACTCCGGTTCGCCCATCGCGCTGGACTTCGGCGAGGAGGACAACCAGTCGATGGCGGTGATCGTGCAGGCCACGCCCGACAGCCGCGCCACGATCCGGCCGGTGCCGCTGACCGGCGGGCGGAAGCTCACCACGCTGAGGGGCACCCTCGACGAGGTGGTGGCCGCCGGTGAGGAGGCGGGCGACGCGTTCCTGCGGGTGATCCTCAAGCAGAAGGCCAGTGCGGGGCTCGCCGACATGGTGCGGGAGAAGCTGCCCAACACCCTCGACGTGAAGATCGACGAGAACTTCCAGGCCAAGGCCCAGACCGGCGCGCTGAAGTCCCGGATCGGCCGCACGCCGACCGACCTGTTCGCGGACTTCCTGTCGGAGAAGGAGATCGACGACCCCCGCCTCGGCGCCATGTTCGCCGAGCTGCTCGACGAGTCCACCGGGAGCCGCTGATGCGACCGCTGCGCCTGATGTTCGAGGGGTTCGGCAGCTACCGCGACCGGACCGACGTCGAACTCCACGACGTCGACTTCTTCGTGCTCACCGGGCCGACCGGCGCCGGCAAGTCGACGGTGATCGACGCGTTGTGCTTCGCCCTCTACGGCACGGTTCCCCGGTGGGGCAAGGGGAACGTCATCCGCAACGCGCTGGCGCCGTCGGTCAACGAGGGCAGGGTGTGCCTGGTGTTCGAGGCTGCCGGCGGCCGGTACGCGGCCGTGCGGCTGCTGCGCCGGAGCGCGCAGGGCGCCGTGCAGACCAAGGAGGCCCGGCTCGACCGGCTCGACGCCTCGGTGCCGCCGGACGCCGACCTCACCAAGATCCTCGAGGCGGTCGTGGAGTCGCGGGCCGAGGGCGACAAGGTCACCGCCGCCGTGTCCGAGCTGCTCGGCATCGGCTACGAGCAGTTCACCCAGTGCGTGGTGCTGCCGCAGGGCCGCTTCGCCGAGTTCCTGCAGGCCAAACCCGGTGACCGGCAGGACCTGCTGATCCAGCTGCTGGCGTACGCGGTCTACGAGGACGTCGGTCAGCGGGCCCGCGAGCGCGCCAAGCTCGCCGCGAACAAGCTGACCATGACCGAGAAGCAGCTGAACGAGCTGGGCACCGTCACCGGCGAGGTGGTCGCGGCGGCGTCGCAGCGGGTCGCGGACCTGGACGCGCTCGGTCCGCGGGTGGCCGCGGCCGTCGAGACGATGGCCGAGGTCCGGGAGCGGTGGAAGGAGGCCAACCTCGCCACGAAGACCGCCCGGGAGCACCTGGCCGACCTCGGCGGGTTGCGCCGGCCGGGCGACGTGGTCGACCTCGCCACCCGCTTGGCGGACGCCGACGAGCAGGTCACCCGGCGGGTGGCGGAGCGCGGCGCCGCGGAGGAGGCCGAGGCCGCGGCGGAAGCCGAGTGCGCCGACCTCCCGGAGCAGACGGACCTCGCCCGCTGGCGCGACGCCCACACCCGCCTGACCACGCTCACCTCCCGCCTGGAGCGGCTGCGCTCCGACGCCGCCGACGCGGACGCCGCCGAGCAGGCCGCGGCCGCGGAGTTCACCAGGGCCGAGGACGCGCTGGCCGCCGCCGAGTCCGCGCAGACCGCGGCGGACCGGGCCCACCGCGCCGTCGCGCTGGCGGCCGACCTGGTCGAGGGCGAGCCGTGCCCCGTGTGCCGCCAGCAGGTCCACGACCTGCCACACCACGCGGTGCCGGCCGATCTCGACGCGGCCCGCGCTGCGGTGAAGGCCGCGAAGTCGCAGGTCACGTCGTTGCGCAAGGCGCACGCCGACGCCTCCCGGGCCGCCGCCGCGGCCAAGACCGAGGTCGAGGGCGCCGAGCGGCAGTCCGCCGAGCTGACCGCCGAACTGCGGACCGCGCCGCCGCTCGCCGAGGTGGAGTCCGCACTCGCGAAGCGCGAAGCGGCGGACGCCGGCGTCGAACGGGCCAGAACCCGCGCCCGCGCCGCACGCCGCGCCGCGGAGGAGGCGCAACGGCAGCGCACCGCCCTCGGCGACGAGGAACAGCGGGCCTGGGCGGCACTGCGGGCCAGCCGCGACCGGTTCGTGGGGCTGGGCGCGCCGTCGGTGGACGGTGCCGACCTGGCCGCGGCCTGGCAGAGCCTGCTCACCTGGGCCACCACGCAGCGGGACGAGCTGACCGGCCGGGTCACCGACCTGGAGCAGGCCGAACGGGACCTCCTCGCCCAGGGCACCGCGGCCCGCGCCGAGCTGTCGGCCCTGCTCGGCGAGCACGGCATCGCGCTGCCCGACCGGGAGAGCCCCGAGGCGGTGCTGGCCACCGCCCTCGTCAACGCCCGCCGCGACCTCGCGGAACTGGTGTCGCGCCGCTCACGGTCGGCGACGCTCGCCGAGGAGGTGGCGCAGTGCCGCGAGGAGGAGCAGGTGGCCCGCATGCTGGGCAACCTCCTGAAGTCGAACGGCTTCGAGGCGTGGCTGTGCGCCGAGGCCCTGGAGTCCCTGGTGACCGAGGCGTCGGAGATCCTGATGCAGCTGTCCGGCGGCCAGTACGAACTGCACCGCGACGCCAAGAACGACCTGGTGGTCCTGGACCACAACGACGCCGGCACGACAAGGCCGGTGAACACCCTGTCCGGCGGCGAGACGTTCCAGGCGTCACTGGCGTTGGCGCTGGCGCTGTCCCACCAGGTGGTGGGCCTGTCGGGCGGCAAACGCGACCTGAACTCGATGTTCCTGGACGAGGGCTTCGGCACCCTGGACGAGTCCACCCTGGACACGGTGGCCGCCACCCTGGAACGCCTGGCAACGGAAACCGAGCGCATGGTCGGCATAGTCACCCACGTCCCCGCTCTGGCCGAACGCGTCCCGGTCCAGTTCGCGGTGACCCGCGACGGCGCATCGTCCCACCTGCGCCGAGTCGAGGTGTGATGGGCGTGCGCCACTCGCCCGACCACCCGAAACCATGATCAACGCCAACGCAGATGGTGGGCACCCCCCACCCCATCCCGGGGGCGGCCCCGTTGCCAGTCTACCGGGTGGCACTGACAAAATCCCTGGTCAGCGTCGGCTGTGGATAACTGTCACCCGGTTGGTTCGAGTGAAAGGGACACTCATGCGCCTCGTGCCCCGGCGCGTCGCCTCCGTCGGGCTGCGTTCGCATGTGATGGTGCGTGCATGACCGGACTGCTGGCACCCACCTCCTACACCGTCGATCCCTGGGACCCCGGTTACGGCGTTGCGCGGGGGGACGAGTTGGACGGTCGCGAGTCGTCGGCTCGGTTGGATCTCGACGTTGAGCTGCCGGCGTCGTCCTGGCGGGCTCTGTCGCCCGGTGGGGGTGCCCTGCCCGGGTCCGTGTTGTTCCTCGATGGTGTTCGGCGCATCGACGCGCGGGTGTGGGTGCACGGTGAGGGTCCCGAGCCGCTGCCCGGTGTCATCGCCTCGCTGGCCGCGGGGCTGGTTCGCTGCGACGGGGCCGCGCAGATCATTGACGTGGCCGTCGACCGTGGACTGTATGCGGAGACCGGCGGTGACATCGAGACCCGGCACGCGCGCTACCGGTTCCACCGCACTCCCGGCGGCCTCGACAAGTTGACCCTCGGAGTGCAGGGGCGGCTGGCGGCGCTCGAGGTGGAGCTGGCCAACGCCTGGCGGCAGAACTCCAATGTGGAGGATGACCTGCTGGTGGTCGACGGTCCGCTGCGTGGCCGCACGCATCTGGCCCGCACGGTCGGTTACGTGAAGACGCACCAGAAGTCGTACCTCCAGGCGCAGCAGGCCGAGGTGGTGGCGACCCTGGGGCCGGGGCAGCGGAGCCCGGTGTTCAAGATGGGCACCTCGTGGGAGCGACTGTCGTGGTATTTGAAGCTCCCATCGGGCGCGTCGCGGGCGCCGTGGTCGGCGATCGTGCGGTTGGAGTGCTCGGCCGACCTGCCCGCCGCGGACGCCGTCGCGCTGGCGGACGTGACCGCTCGGGTGCTGCCGCGGTTGGCGAGTGCCCCGCACAAGGACCCTCGCGCGCCGCAGAACCTCGTGCCCATCGGCGGGCTGGAACGGCAGTTGCGGCACCGCCTCGGCGATGCCGCGTTGCTCTACCGCGCGCTACGCGGCGCCCTGGCCGCTTAGCTGTGGGGTCCTGACTCGCGCGGCCGGCTTCAGCGAGAACGCCAACCACATGAGCCCGACCAGCATCAGCACCCCGTGCGCGATGCGGACCGGCGCCGGCGTGAAGAACTGCGGGAGGAATAGGACGAACCCGGCGGCGAACACCGCTGCCGCGTACCTGCTCGGGGAGCCCGACCGCCACAGCGCGACGGCGACGAGCACGGCCCCGACCGCGAGCGTGACGAGCCCGATGCCGAAGATGGTGACCGCGATCGGGTTGTAGCGGGTGGCCTCGGTGACCGCGAGCAGGTTGGTGCCCTTGGTCGCGGCGGCGTGGAGCCCGAAGTCCTCGGCGCCGTAGTACGGAAGGGTCAGGCCGGTGCCGACCCACATGACGGCGGCGGGCGCCAGCCCGACCGCGTCCCGTAAGCCGAGCAGGGCGAGCGGCACCAACACGAAGCCGATCATCGCGAGGAAGTGCGCGACGACCCACGCGGTGGAGCTCATCGCCTCGTGCGCGCCGGCGGTCGTGGTCTCGTCGGTCCACGGCCGGAGCACCGGGTAGAGCAGGAAGAACACGCCGGCGATGGCCAAAGCGTTGCGGGACATCAGGTTCTCCTTCAGGCGCGGGGCAGGCCACCGAGGACGGCGGCGATCAGGCGGTCGTAGGTCTGGTCGAGGTCCTCGGGCAGCCCGAACCCGCCTCCGGCCTCGAGGGAGGTGAAGCCGTGCGCGACGGCACGCAGGCACCGAGCAGCGTGGACGGTGTCGGAGGGCGAGAGGTCGTAGGCACGAAGCGCACCGAGGACGACGTCGAGGAGCTTGTCGCCGGCCGCCGCCAACGCCGGGTCGTGCAGGGGGTCGAGCGGCGCGGCGGCGTAGCGGGCGGGATGGGCCTTCACATAGGCGCGGTAGGCGTGCATGAGCGCGGTGACGGCGTCGTCACCGCTGCGGCCCAGGACCGCGCCGGTGAAGCGTTCGGTCATGTCGTCGAGCACGCGCCGGCCGAGGAGTGTGCGCAGTTCCCCGAGCCCGGCGACGTGCTTGTACAGCGAGGGCGTGGCCTGAGGTTCCCCCCGAAGAGTGGACACCGAGTTAGCAGGGCGTTGCCCTGCTGGAAGGATGTCCGTTATGTCTGCCCGGAA
>NZ_JBJMIE010000259.1:0-4945 GCF_045807065.1 Actinophytocola sp.
GCAGCGCGGCGCGCAGTGGTGGGTCGACCAGGGCGCGGGCGACTCGACCGGCTGGAAGTTCTTCGCCGTGTCCGGGCACGTCGAGAACCCCGGCGTGTACTGCGTGCCCATGGGCACCACGGTCCGCGCGCTCATCGACCTCGCCGGCGGCGTCCAGGGCGGCGCCGCGGTCGGCGCGGTGCAGCCGGGTGGCGCGTCCTCGAACTTCATCGGCCCGGACCGCCTCGACCTCGCCCTCGACTTCGGCACGCTCGCCGAGGCGGGCACCATGCTCGGCTCCGGTGCGCTGGTCGTGCTGGCCGAGGGCACCGACCTGCTGGCCGCCGCGACGAACGTGCTCCGGTTCTTCCGCAACGAGTCCTGCGGCAAGTGCGTCCCCTGCCGGGTGGGGTCCACGAAGGCGCACACGCTGCTGCGCGAGCAGTTGGACACCGGCTCGTCGGCCTTGGCCGAAGGGCAGCGCGCGCAGGTCCTGCGGCTGGAGGAAGCGATGCGCAAGACGTCCATCTGCGGGCTCGGACAGGTCGCGCTGGGTCCCGTGGTGTCGGTGCTCGGACTCGACAAGGGTGGCGCGGCGGCCCGGCCACAGCCCCGCCCGGACGGCGCGAAGGAGCAGCCGAACCGTTGACCGGCCGGGAGTTCTTCACCGCCCGCACCGTCGCGCAGGCCCGTGCGGGGTTCCGACCCGGGCACCGGACGCCGGTCGAGGACGTGCCGCTCGCCGAGGCGCTGCACCGGGTGCCGGCCGGCCCGGTGCCGTCTCCCGCGTCGCTGCCCGGCTTCGTTCGGTCCACGGTGGACGGTTACGCGGTGCGGGCCGCGGACACCTACGGCGCGTCCGACGGCCTGCCGTCCTACCTGGACCTCCTCGGCGCGGTCCGCATGGGCGCGGCGCCGGATGTCGCGGTGCGGCCGGGTGGCTGCGTGGCGATGCCCACCGGGGGAGTGCTGCCCGACGGCGCGGACGCGGTCGTGATGGTCGAGTACACCGCCGAGACGATGCCCGGCACCATCGAGGTCACCCGCCCCGTCGCGCCCGGCGGCGGACTGGTGCGGGCGGACGAGGACGTCGCCGCGGGTGCGCCGCTCGTGCCGGCCGGCCGGCCGTTGCGCGCACCCGACCTGGGGCTGCTGGCCGCGGCCGGCGTCACGACGGTCGCCGTGCACGCCCGGCCGCGGGTCGCGATCATCTCCACCGGCGACGAGGTCGTCCCGCCGGCCACGGCGGAGCTGTCGGCCGGGCAGGTGCGGGACGCGACCGCGTCCGCACTGGCCGGGCTGGTCGTCGACGCCGGCGGTGAGCCGGTCGTCGCCGGCATCGTCAGCGACGAGCCGGGGGCGTTGAAGGACAAGCTGACCGAGGTGCTGCCCACCGCCGACCTGGTGGTCGTCTCGGCCGGGTCCTCGGTCGGGGCCCGCGACGAGACCGCCGGGGCCGTCGCGGCGGTCGGCTCGGTGTGGTGCCACGGGCTCGCCATCAAGCCCGGCAAACCGACACTGCTCGCGGACTGCGGTGGCATCCCGCTCATCGGGCTGCCCGGCAACCCGCTGTCCGCGCTGGTCGTGTTCGGCCAGGTCGGGATCCCGTTGCTGTGGCGGCTGTCCGGCTGCGAGACCCCGCCGCCCGCGCCGAGCACGCGGGCGCGGCTCTCCCGGGACCTGGCGTCGGCCGCCGGCCGGCTCGACGTGGTCCAGGTCCAGCTGCGCGAGGGCGTGGCCGAGCCGGTGTTCGGGCCGTCCGCGTTGCTGTCCGTGCTCACCCGCGCCGACGGCTACCTGGTCGTGCCCGAACCGGCGACCGGGCTCGCCGCGGGTGCCGAGGTGGAGGTCATCCTGTACCGATGAGCAGCCCCTTCGTCTCCGACGTCCCGGCCGTCGAGGCCCACGCCGCCTGGCGGGAGGCGCGTGCCGCGACGGGCTGCCCGCCGCGGGTCGAGGTCGTGGGCGTGCCGGTGGCCGAGGCGGTGGGGCGGGTGACGGCGGAACCGGTGTGGGCCAGGCGTTCCTCACCCGCGTTCGACTCGGCCGGCATGGACGGGATCGCGGTCCGCGCCGCCGACACGGTCGGTGCCGCCGAGACGACGCCGGTCCTGCTCACCGACTTCGAGGTCGTCGACACCGGCGACCCGCTGCCCGCCGGCTACGACGCGGTGGTCATGCGCGAGCACGTCCACCGCGTCGGTGACCGGGCCGAGCTGCGTGCGGCCGTCCCGCCGTACCAGCACGTCCGTTCCATCGGCGAGGACATCAGCGCGGCCGAACTGCTGTTGCCGGCGGGACACCGCCTGCGCCCCGTGGACGTCGCGGCCTGCGCGGCGGCCGGCGTGGTCGAACTGGCCGTGCGCCGCGCACCGGTCGTGGCGGTCATCCCGACCGGGGACGAGATCCGGCCCATCGGCGCCTCCCTCGAGCCCGGCGACATCCTCGACACCAACTCACTCATGCTCGCCGCGCAGGCGCGCGACACCGGCTGTGCGGCCCGGGTCGCCGAGATCGTGCGCGACGACCCCGACCTCATCACCGACGCCGTCCGCGCCGCGGCCGCCGACGCCGACCTGGTCCTGCTGATCGCCGGCTCCAGCGCGGGCCGCGACGACTACACCGCCCGCGTGGTCGCCGACGCCGGCACCCTCGCCGTGCACGGCGTCGCGGTCCGTCCCGGGCACCCGGTCGTGCTCGGCACCGTCGACCGGACCCCGGTCGTCGGCGTGCCCGGCTACCCGGTGTCCGCCGCGCTCACCTTCGACATCTTCGCCGCGCCCCTGCTCGCCGAGCTGGAAGGCGCCGCCCCCCGCGAACGGCCGTCCACCACCGCGCACCTGGCGCGCAAACTGCCCTCGGCCATCGGGATGGACGACTGGGTCCGGGTCCGTCTCGGCCGGGTGCGGGACCGGGTCGTCGCGACGCCGCTGCCCCGCGGCGCGGGCGTGCTCACCTCCCTGGTCCGCGCGGACGGGCTGCTGGTCGTGCCGTCCGGGGTGGAGGGACACCACGCGGGCGAACAGGTCCGGGTCGAACTGCTGCGCGGCCTCGGGGAGATCGACCGCACGATCGTCGCCATCGGCTCCCACGACCTGGTGCTCGACCTCGCCGCGTCGGCGTTGCGGGCCGACGACCCGCTCGTCACGCTGGCCTCGTCGAACGTCGGGTCGCTCGGCGGACTGGTCGCGCTGCGGGACGGCCTGTGCCACCTCGCCGGCTCACACCTGCTCGACCCGGCCACCGGGCAGTACACGCTGCCCTACGTCGACAGGCTGCTCGGCGCCGACACGGCGGTGATCCGGCTGGTCCACCGCGACCAGGGCCTGATCGTCGCGCCCGGCAACCCCCTGGCGCTCACCAAGGTCGACGACCTCACCCGGCCGGGTCTGCGGTACGTGAACCGCCAGCGCGGGGCCGGCACCCGGGTTCTCCTCGACCACGAGCTGACCCGCCGCGGCATCGACCCCGCCGACATCCTCGGCTACGGCCGCGAGGAGCACACCCACCTCGCCGTGGCCGCCGCGGTGGCCGCCGGCCGCGCCGACGCCGGCCTGGGGATCCTCGCCGCCGCCCGCGCGTTCGACCTCGACTTCGTCCCCGTCGCGCAGGAGCCGTACGACCTCGTGCTGCGCACCGACGATCTCACCGGCGACCGCCTCGCCCCGCTGTGGACACTGCTCGACCGCACCGGCTTCCGTGACGAGGTCGAGGCACTCGGCGGCTATTCCTGCGCCGAGACCGGCAGGAGGATTCGCTGACCCGGCGCGCCCTGATCCACCATGGTCGCCTTCTCCAGCCCGTTGGATCGGTGACGGCCGGCGTCGCGGAAAGTTTTCGAAGAAAGTTCGGGAGGGGGTGTCGGATCGGGACGGTCGTGTTCGTAGCAGGGGTGAGGCCGCCCGCGAGGGGCGTCCCGAGGGAAGGGAACCGCGATCATGAAGCTGACGACCGTGACTCAGGTCACCATCGATGGAGTGGTGCAGGGCAACGGCGGTGCGTCGGAGGAGGACCGCAGGAACGGGTTCGAGCGTGGCGGCTGGGCCAAGGGGGCGGGTGACGACGAGACCAGGGCGTTCATCACGCGGACCTACCAGCGCGCCGAGGCGTTCCTGTTCGGCCGGCGCACCTACGAGTTGTTCGCCGGCTCCTGGGGATCGATCGACCAGTTGCGCGCACATCCCATCGGCGTGGCCTTGCACGAGGCCCCCAAGTACGTTGCCTCGACCACGCTCACCGCGCCGGGTTGGCAGGACACGACCGTTCTCGGCGGTGACCTCGCGGCGGCCGTCAGTGAGCTGAAGGCCAAGCCCGGGGGCGAGCTGCAGGTGCACGGCAGTGGCGCCCTGACCCGGTGGCTGCTGGAGAACGATCTGGTCGACGAGATGATTCTGATCGTGATCCCGGTGATCCTCGGCCAGGGCGCGCGGCTGTTCCCCGACGCGGGCCCGGATCTCGCGCTCGACCTGGTCGAGTCGCGCGTCGACTCCAAGGGCGTGACGATCCAGGTCTACCGGCCGGCCGGGCGCCCGCAGTATGCGCCAACGGCTTGAAGTCCCTGACCACCGAACCACGCTGTCTTGACACCACAGGAGATGATCTTCAGATGCAGTACCTGGTTTCCGTGATCGATGACAAGAGCAATCCCGGCAGCACGGACAGGCAGCCTGCCATCAGCGCGTTCAACGAACGACTGATCGCCGACGGCTACTGGGTTTTCGCGGGCGGACTCGCAGACACCACTGCGTCAACGGTCATCGACAACCGGGGCGAGCAGGCGGTGTTCAGCGACGGGCCTTTCGTGGAGTCGAAGGAGTACCTCGCCGGCGTCTGGGTGTGGGAGGCCCCCGATCTGGATGTGGCGCTCAAGCTCGCCGCCGAGGCGTTCGCGACCGCCGTCCAGCGGTGGCCGGCCGACGGCGTACCCCCCAACCCCGGCGCCTGGCTGACCACCACCGCGGGCCGC
>NZ_JBJMIE010000260.1:0-2420 GCF_045807065.1 Actinophytocola sp.
CGATCCGTGCGGGTCGTCGAAAAGGGTCCCCACGGCGGTCCCCGAGTCGTTCACATCCTCGCCGTGACTGCCGTCGAAGCCGCTCAGCGGAAGCTGGATCCACCCGTGCTGGTTTCGATAGCTCGCGACCGACTGGCCGGCCGCGTTCGTGGCGTTGCCGATGATGGCGCCCGTGTCGCCGATCCGCACCGGATGCGGCAGCCCCAGGTTGTGCATCGACCCCTGGTTCGCCCGCCACACTTCACCGCGAACCTGAAGACAACATGAGACGGTGCTGAGAGCTGCCTGTCAGACCACGCGACCGACCGCGCCGTAGCCCAGCAGCCGGGCCGGCGACTCCTCGTGCTGCGGCCACAGCGGGTCGCCCTCCGCCGAGGTCTCCGGCCGCCACTGGTGCAGCAGCGTCAGCCCGGGGTCGACCAGCTCGGTGCCGGCGAACCAGGAGCCGATGGTCTGCCTGGTGCGCGGGTAGACGCGCTCGTCGGCCATCTCGTACAGCTTCAGCAGACCCGCCAGCTGCTCGGCGGTCGCCGGGTCGGCCTCGTCCTGGCTCATGGTGGAGATCGCGAGGTAGCTGCCGGGCACGCAGGCGTCGCGGTAGCCGGCGATCAGCCCGGCCGGGTCGTACTCGTCGCCGATGAACAACAGCAGCCCCGCGCACAGCACCCCGACCGGCTGGTTGAAGTCGATGAGCCGCCGGGTCTCCTCGTGCTCGAGCACCGACCCCGGCTCGCGCACGTCGGCCCACACGACCGCCGCGTTGTCGTTGTCGTGCAACAGCTCGAAGCTGTGGTGCACCGCGACGGCCTCGTAGTCGACGTAGACGACGCGGGTCGCGGGGTCCTGCCGCTGCGCGATCTCGTGCACGTTGCCGACCGTCGGGATGCCGGAGCCGAGGTCGAGGTACTGGCGGATGCCCTGCGCCATCAGGAAGTTGACCACCCGGCGCAGCCAGGCCCGGTTGATCCCGGCCACGTGCTTCACCCAGGGCGCGACCTGCTCGACCTGGGCGGCGAGTGCCCGGTCCGACTCGAAGTTGTGCGAGCCGCCGAGGTAGTAGTCGTACATGCGGGCGGCGTTCGGCTTCTCGAGGTCGAGCTCGCGGACGTTGGTCGGCGGCTGGGGCGTCATGGCGGGGAGGCTCCGTTTCGGCGGGGTTAGGGCCGCGGCAGAGCTTACGGCGCGGCGGCGTGCTCGCCGGCTTTCCCGCCCGATTTCGCGCGATCGGCCGCAAGGGTGGACATCCCCGCCCGTTCTCGACAGGGTGGATCATGTCGTGGAGTGACAACGCGGCTCCACCGCGTATTGGGGAGGTCCGATGTCCGAGCTCACCCGCCGGGATGTCCTGCGCGGTGCCGGGGCGCTGGCCGGCGCGACGGCGCTGACGTCGTCCGCGACGGTGCTGGCCGCGCCCACGGCGACCGCGGACACCGCCGGCGCGGCCACGGTCGGCGAGGGCACGAACATCTCCGCGTCCGTGTCGCCGGACGGCCGGCACGTCGCGTTCGACCTCGTCACCGCGATCTGGACGGTGCCGATCACCGGGGGCGCGGCGCGGCGCCTGACGACCGACGACACGGACGCCACCCAGCCGTCCTGGTCGCCGGACGGGCGGAGCCTGGTGTTCCAGGCGTACCGCGACGGCAACTACCACGTGTACACGGTGCACCCCGACGGCTCCGGACCGCGCCAGCTGACCAGCGGGCCGTACGACCACCGCGAGCCCCGCTTCTCCCCCGACGGCAGGACGGTCGCGTTCTCGTCCGACCTCGGCGGCAGCTACGGCGTGCACACCCTGGACGTGGCGACGGGCGCGGTCACCGCCCGCACCGACACGGCGGCCGACGAGGCGATGCCGGCGTGGTCGCGGGACGGCCGGCGCCTGGCCTACACCGTGGACAGCACCGCGATCGACGTGCTCGACCTGTCCACGGGCGCGGTCGTCCGGGCGGTGACGGCACCGGCCGGCACCACCCTGTTCGGCCCGTCGTTCTCGCCGGACGGGGTGCTCGCCTACGTGCGGATCGCCGGTGCCACCGCCGAGCTGGTCGTGGGTGAGCGGGTGGTCAGCGCACCGGGCGAGGACGTGTTCGCGTTCGCGGCGTCCTGGCTGTCGGCGACCGAGCTGCTGCACACGGCGGACGGCGTGCTCAAGCGGCGCGGGCTCGACGGTTCGGTGTCGGTGGTCCCGTTCGCCGCGGCGGTGCCGGTGCTGCCGCGGCCGCGGTACCACCGGGCGGTGCGTGACCTGGACTCGACGCGGGAGCAGCGGGTGCTCGGGATCGCGTCGCCGGTCGCGTCGCCGGACGGCACCCGCGTGGCGTTCCGCGCGCTGAACGCGTTGTGGCTGCTGAGGATCGGCGACGCGCGGCCGACCCGGCTGGTGGCGGTCGGCTTCTTCAACTCCGACCCGGACTTCA
>NZ_JBJMIE010000261.1:0-7270 GCF_045807065.1 Actinophytocola sp.
TAAGATGGGCCTACCCTGCGTTGATGGAGGCCCTCATGCGGCGTCGGCGGCTTGTTGCGGGACTGCTCGGTCTGGTGGTCGCCGGAGGCGCGCTCAGCGGGACGGCCGCCGCGCGCGGCGGGCTCGCGCAGGCCATGGCGCAGGAGGCGGCCGGGCAGCGGGTGATCTACTCCTACCCCGGCCTCACGCCGCCGGAGAGCCTGCTCGCCCGCATCCGCGCCGGCGAGGCCGCCGGGGTCATCTTCTTCGGCGAGAACATCTCCAGCTCGACCCAGATCCGCGGCGTGGTGGCGCAGCTGCGTGCCGCCGCCGCGCAGAGTCCCAACGCCAAGCCCCTCCTGCTGATGACCGACCAGGAGGGCGGCCTCGTCCGGCGCCTGCCCGGCGAGCCCGCCATGTCCCACAAGGACATCGGGCTCGCGGCCGACCCCGGCGCCGCCGCGGCCGCCGCCGGGAGGGGTGCGGGGCAGAACCTGGCGGGTGTGGGGATGAACGTGAACCTCGCGCCGGTGCTCGACGTCTTCCACGCGCCCGGTGATCTGATGGACTCCTACGAGCGGTCCTTCAGCAGCACCGCCGCCGTCGTCGGGGACCTCGGCGCGAACTACGTCTCCGCCCAGCAGGGCGTCGGGGTGGCGGCCACCGTGAAGCACTTCCCCGGTCTGGGCAAGGCCAACGCGGACCAGAACACCGACACCCGGGCGGTCACGCTGAACGTCCCGCTGGCGACGTTGCGGAGCGTGGACGAGGCGCCCTACCAGAAGGCGATCGCGGCCGGGGCCAAGCTCGTGATGCTCTCCTGGGCGGTCTACCCGGCGCTGGACGCGAGCCGCCCCGCGGGGCTCTCGGCGACGGTCGTGCAGCAGGAGCTGCGGTCGCGCGACGGGTTCACCGGGGTGACGATCACCGACGCGCTGGAGGCGAAGGCCCTGCAGGGCTATGGGAACACCGGGAACCGTGCGGTGCTCGCCGCGGCGGCCGGGTGCGACCTCATCCTCGCCGCCGCGCGGGACGTGAGCCAGGGCGACGCGGTGACCGACGCCCTGGCCGGCGCCCTCGCCGACGGCACGCTCGACAGCGGTGCCTTCGGCGCGGCGCTGACCAGGATCAACGCACTCCGCACCGCCCTGACCTGACACCGGCCGTCACACCGTCGCCGCCGTCACCCCGTCGCTCCTGTCACGCGGTCGCCGTCACACCGTCGCCGGTACCCGCTCGCGTGGCGGCTCGCCGCCACCGCTGCCCGACCCGGCCAGCTTCGCGCCCTCCACGTCCACGTTCGGCAGGATCCGGTCCAGCCAGCGGGGGAGCCACCAGGCCCGCCGGCCCAGCATGGACATCAGCGCCGGCACGATCGTCATGCGCACGACGAACGCGTCCACCGCGACCCCCACCGCCAGCGCGAAGCCGATCGACTGGATCAGCGAGTCCTCCGCGAGCACGAAGCCGGCGAAGACGCTCGTCATGATCAGGGCCGCCGCCACGACCACCCGGGCGCTGTGCGCGAAGCCGGACACCACCGCCGCGCGCGGCTCGGCGCCGTGCACGTAGTCCTCGCGCATCCGCGTCACCAGGAACACCTGGTAGTCCATCGCCAGTCCGAAGAGGACACCGATCAGCAGGATCGGGAGCATGCTCATGATCGGGCCGGTCGACTCGACGCCCAGCAGGTCGGTCAGCCAGCCCCACTGGAAGACCGCGACCACCGCGCCGAACGTCGCCGCGACCGACGCCAGGAAGCCGATCGTCGCCTTCAGCGGCACGACCACCGACCGGAACACCAGCATCAGGAGCAGGAACGCGAGACCGACGATCAGCGCCAGGTACGGGATCATCGCGTCGGCCAGCTTCCGCGACACGTCGATGTTCGCCGCCGTCTGGCCGGTCACCGAGATGCTCGCGCCGGTGTCGGCGTGCACCCGCGCGGCGGCGGCGCGGATGTTCGCGACGAGGTCCTCGGTGGCCTCCTCGCTCGGCCCGGTCCTGGGGATCACGTTGATGAGCTGCGTGTCGCCGGTGGCGTTGCTCTGGGGCGGGAGCTGTGCGGCGATCCCGAGGTCGTTGATCCGCCTGGTCGTCTCGGCCACCGCGCCCTGCGGGTCCCGCGCGCCGCTGGTGTCCACGACGACGATC
This sequence comes from Actinophytocola sp., assembly GCF_045807065.1. Taxonomy (GTDB): domain Bacteria; phylum Actinomycetota; class Actinomycetes; order Mycobacteriales; family Pseudonocardiaceae; genus Actinophytocola. The sequence continues at coordinate 2,134 of NZ_JBJMIE010000261.1, forward strand.
AGCGGGCCGTTGGCACCCGGGCCGAAGCCCTTGCTCACCAGCTCGTACGCCTTGTGCTGCGAGCTGTCCGGCGCGGCGGTCGCGTCGTTCGGCAGGCCCAGCTGCATGCTGGCGGCCGGGATGGCGATCACGGCCACGCCGACCACCGCGAGGCCCAGCACCGCCACCCGGTGCCGCCCGACGAACCGCGCCCACCGCTCGCCCATGCTGGCGCGACCCGGCTTCGGGCCACCCCGCAGGCCCGGCAGCCGGCCGCGCACCTTGTCCCCGGCGAAGCCCAGGATGGCCGGCAGCAGCGTCACCGCGATGAGCACGGCGACGACCACCGTCGCCGCGGCCGCGAGGCCCATCTCGGCCAGGAACGGGATGCCGACGACGGTCAGCCCGGCGAGGGCGACGATCACCGTCAGGCCGGCGAACACCACGGCCGAGCCTGCGGTGCCGACGGCGCGGCCCGCGGCCTGCTCGTGGTCGAGGCCGTCGGCCAGCTCGGCCCGGTAGCGGGACACGATGAACAGCGCGTAGTCGATGCCGACCGCGAGGCCGATCATCAGCGCGAGCACCGGCGTGTTGTTGTTCAGCTCGGTGAAGCCGGACAGGGTCAGGATGCCGCAGAGGCCGATGCCGACGCCGACGAGCGCGGTCAGCAGCGGCAGGCCGGCGGCCAGCAGGGAGCCGAACGTGATCACGAGCACCACGGCCGCGACCGCGACGCCCAGGACCTCGGTGGCCCCGGTCTCGGGCGCGCCGCGCACGGCGTCGCCGCCGATCTCGGTGTGCAGGTCGGTCGAGTGGGCGGCCGCGACGAGCGCCGCGCGGTCGGCGTCGGTCAGCTCGAACGCCTGCTTGCCGTAGCTGACCTGGATGAGGGCGAGGGAGCCGTCGCGGGAGAACGACTTCGCCTGGAACGGGTCGACCGCGCGCCGCACCTCCGGCGCGCCCTTGAGCGCCGAGTAGACCTCGCGCAACTCCGCCTGGTTCGCCGGGTACCTGACGAAGTCCTGGCCCTCGGGCGCCTGGACCACGACGCGGGCGGTGCCGCCGCCGATGTGCGCCTCCGGGAAGGTCTTCCGCAGGTGGTCGATCGCCTGCTGGGACTCGGTGCCCGGGATCGAGACGGAGTTGGACAGCGTGCCGGAGAGCCCGACCGCGCCGATGCCGATGACGATGAGCACCGCGGCCCAGACGCCGGTGACCAGCCACCGCCTGCTGAAGGACGCGCGCCCGAGTCGGTAAAGGAATGTGGCCACCCCTGGACTCCCACTCGCTCGTTGTTCGTTCGTTCGTGATCGTTCGTTTCGTGACCGAAGCTAGCCGAACGGCTAGTAGTCGCCAAGCCGATCGGCAAGTATGTGACTAGCCGAACAGCAAGGAACCAAACTTGTCGAACGGTAAGCTGAGGAGGTACCGTCGAGCTCTCAGCGAGGAGGGTGCGATGACAGCTGTGAGGGGTGAGACGCGCGCCCGGTTGCTGGACACCGCGCTCGGGCTGTTCACCGTGCACGGCGTCGAGGGCACGTCCCTGCAGATGATCGCCGACGCGCTCGGGGTCACCAAGGCCGCGGTGTACTACCACTTCAGGACCAAGGACGAGATCACCGAGGCCGTCGTGGAGCCCGCGCTCGACGAGCTGGTGGCGATCCTGGACCGAGCGGCCACGATGCCGCGGCCCGGACCGCGCGCCGACTACCTGATCGGCGAGTTCGTGGACCTGGTCGTGCGCAACCGGGTGCTCGTGGCGGTGCTGTGCAGTGACCCGGGCGTCAACCGCGCGGTCGACCGGATCCTGCACGGCGAGCAGAACGTGATGACGCGCCTGCCGGCCATGCTCGCCGGCCCGGACGCCGACGAGGGGACGGAGGTCGCCGCCCACGTGGCACTCGCGGGCGTGGCGATGGCGGGCGGCTCCCCGGCACTGACGGGCATGGACGACGAGACCCTGCGCCGACACCTGGTCGACGCGATGCGCCGCCAGCTCGGCCGCCCCCGCAGGCGCGACACGCCCTGACGGGGCCCGCGGGACATACCAGCTCTCGCTTTCACATTTGCCCAGGTCACTCGAAAGAGTGTGGCTGTTTGAGCCTACGTGTCGTCAAGGACTCCACGGGTAAGCATGAGCGCGCAGTCGTCCGGCTGCACTCACATTTTTGCTGCCTGGAAGGAGCACAGTTTTGAGGTTCACGATCCTGAAAGCGTTCACGGTTGCCGCCGCGTTGGTCGGCGTCGGGATGAGCGCGCCAGTGGCCTCCGCGGCCACGGTTTATGACGCACCGCACGTCTACGGGTTGGACTGCTCGGCCATCACTGACAACCAGAGCGTCCGCTGGGAGGTGCCGCGGGACAATCCGCTTGGCGACAGCCTGCGAATCCGCTTCATGGGCGAGACCGGCAACGCTCGAACATCGCGAGCCTACGACAAGTTCACCGAACTACATGTGTACGACGGAGTCATATTCCGGGCAGCGTGGGTCGACATGAACGACCGCATCATCTCGCGTTCGTTCACACGATTCCACTTCGACCGCGGATTTCCCACGTGTTCCGCCCGTATCGACGTGAACGGTCCGAGCAACAACGGCTGAATTCGGCTGTGAAGCGTCGAGAAGCTGGGATCTCGCTGACCATCACCTGCGAGGTGTGTGGTCAGCGAGATCCTGTCTCGATGTGGTCGAAATTGGTGTCGCCGATCGCGACCTGGTACCGCTAGTCGCTGTTCTTGCTCCTGAACACGCGGCGGAGGACCAGGACCAGGGCGAGCAGCACGGCCAGGGAGAGCGCGGGCCTGCGGGTCGCGGTGGTCACGACCGGGGCGGCCACGGGGCGGATCTGCTCGGGCAGCTTGTCCGTCAGCTCGTCACCGCGCTCGCGCAGGGCCTCGCCCTTGTCGTGGGCGCGGGCCTTGATGTCGACCTTCTCGCCGAGTGCCGCCACGGTCTGGGCCAGCTCCTGGCGCGTCAGCTCGGCGTCCATGCGCAGGTCCTCGTCGGTGGGGGCCTGGCCCGGCATGGTCAGCCGTTCCTGTTCGTCCGTCATCGGTGGGCCTCCTTCACCGCTTGGATGTCGTGCTTCACCGCTTGGATGTCTTCCTTCGCGTGGTCCAGCGCGGGCGAGGGGACCGGTGCGCTCTGCTTGAGCTGCTTGCGGGCCACCAGTCCCGCGATGCCGGCCACCGCGAACAGGGCGGCGGCCACGATCAGCGCGGCGGCCCACGCCGGCAGCGCCAGCGCCAGCAGCAGCACGATGGCGGCCACCAGCACGCCGCCGCCGTAGAACGCGAACACCCCGCCGACGCCCGCGATGGCCGCGCCGACACCGGCGTGTTTCGCCTTGTCCTTCAGTTCCCGGACGGCGAGCGTGGCCTCCGTCTGCGCCAGGTGTTTCATCTGGTCGGTGAGTTGGCGAACCAGCTCGGCCGTCGACTTGTCCGGGTGGTGGTCCGTCGTGGCGGTCATGATCCTTTCGCACCTCCTGTCTCGTGGCTACCCCCGCGTGTGACCAGCAAACACAGGGGTACTCGGGGCCCATGCGAGCGCTGATCCTCAACCGCACCCTGAAGAAGTCGCCCGCGCCGTCGAACACCGAGAAGCTCGCCGGGCTGGTCGCGGACGCACTCCGCGAACACGGTGTGACCGTGGAGTCGGTGCGGATCGTCGACCACCGGGTCGCCGGCGTCGTGGTGACGGGCGACGAGGACGGCGCCCACCACGTCATCAGCGAGATCAACGGCGCGCTCGTCGACATCGGCTACACCATCCCGGGCCAGTCGTGGACGTACTGGAACATGGGTCCCGGTCCCGGCCCCGACTACAGCGACGTCGATCATGGTCACGAGTGGTCCGCGAAGACCGCGAAGACCATGGCGGCCAACCTGTACGCGGTCGCGACGGCGCTCACGCGCCAACCCATCCCTGCCCAGTAGGAGGACGAAGTGAACGTGAACAAGATCATCTACAAACCCGTCGGCATGCTCGTCAGCGTGCTCGGCGGGCTCGCGGCCAGCGCCCTGTTCAACAAGGTGTGGGCGAAGGTCGCCGGCGGGTCGGAGGCACCCGACCCGACCGACAAGAAGGCGACCTGGGGCGAGGTGCTGCTGGCGGCCACCATCCAGGGCGCCATCTTCGGTCTGGTGAAGGCAGCGGTCGACCGCGGCGGCGCCGAGGGCTACCGCAAGGTCACCGGCGAGTGGCCGGACGACTGACTTGCCCAGGCTCCGACGCAGTGATGTCCGCAAACCCGGCCTCGGCCGGCAGCGGTGCGGGCGCGGCTGGCGGTTCTTCGACACCGCCGGCCGGCCACTGCGTGACCCAGAACAGGTGGAACGCATCCGGGGCCTGGCGATCCCGCCCGCCTGGCAGGACGTGTGGATCTGCCCTTTTCCGAACGGACACATCCAGGCGATCGGCACCGACGCGGCCGGCCGCCGGCAGTACCTGTACCACACGCAGTGGCGGGAACAGCGCGACGCGGAGAAGCACGACCGGGTCCTGCGGCTCGCGGGCAGGCTGCCCGCCTTCCGCATGGCGGTGGACGGGGACCTGTGTGGCAAGGGGTTGACCGAGCGGCGGGTGCTGGCGGGCGCGCTGCGGATGCTGGACCGCGGCGTGTTCCGCACCGGCGGTGAGGAGTACGCCGAGGAGAGCAGGGGAGTGGCGACGCTGCTGTGCGGCGACGTGACGGTCCGCCGCGGCGAGATCCACTTCGACTACATCGCCAAGGGCGGCATCGAGCGGCGGCTGCGCATCCACGACGACCGGCTCGCGCCCCTGATCTCCGCGCTGCGCCGCGGCCGCGCGGACGACGACCGGCTCCTGAGCTACCGCAAGGGCCAGGGCTTCTGCCCGGTGCGCGCGGAGGACATCAACGCGCGGCTGCAGGAGATCGTCGGCAGGGACTTCACCGCCAAGGACCTCCGCACCTGGCACGCGACCGTGCTGGCCGCGGTCATCATCGCCGGCCACGAGGCGCCCAGGTCGCAGGCCGCGCTGCGCCGGGTGGAGAAGGCGGTGATGAAGGACGTGTCCGAGCAGTTGGGCAACACCCCCGCCGTGGCGCGCCGGTCCTATGTAGACCCCCGGGTGTTGTCCGCGTTCGAGCAGGGTCGCACCATAGACCGGACGCTGCACCGGGTCGCGAACAA
>NZ_JBJMIE010000262.1:0-8790 GCF_045807065.1 Actinophytocola sp.
CGCGCTGCTGGCCCAAGCCTTCAGCGCCCTCGGGCTCTCGCCCGGAGCACGCGCATACTACGACCGGCAACGAGCCCGCGGCGCGAGCCATAACGCCGCTCTGCGCCAACTCGCCAACCGACTCGTCGGCATCCTCCACGGATGCCTCAAAACCGGCACCCACTACAACGAGACAACCGCCTGGTCGCATCACGTCAACTCGACTGCGGCTTGACATTCAAAGCTCCTGGGATGTCTTTCGACCGGCCGGGCGAGGAGCTCCGGCGGTCTCGCGTAGTGAGCCGGCGGGTGGCGGGGCGTATCTCAGCCCTCGGCGGTTCCCGCCGCCTCCATCTCCCGGCGCAGGCTCAACGGGCGCATGTCGGTCCAGACCTCCTCGATGTAGGCGAGGCACTCCGCCTTCGGGCCGTTCGGGCCGTCCGCCCGCCACCCCGGCGGGATGTCCCGGCCGACCGGCCAGATCGAGTACTGCTCCTCGTGGTTGACCACGACCTGGAACATGCGGTCATCGTCGTCGAACATCGCTTCTCCTCCGTGCTTCCACAGGGTTGGGACAAGGGTTTGTGAGTGGTGTGCGGTCAGCTGTCCAGGCCGGCCAGCAGCATGTCGAGCTGTTCCTGGTCGAGTCCGGCCTCGGGGAAGTCCGACGGGGTGAACCCGCCGTGCCGCACGGACACGCAGTGGTCGATCAACGCGGTCAGCTGGTCGATCGTGTCGTGGGCCAGCCGGGCGACGTCGTCGTGTGCGTAGTGCCGTGCGCCGTAGGAGAACGTCAGGCGCAGCCGGCCACCCGAGGTGATCCCGGTGATCTCCAGCGGGTGCGGTCGGTGGTTGTCCGGGTGGTGTGCCGGCGGCTGCGGCTCGGGTGCCGGTTCGAGCAGCGGTCCCGCTGGTGTGTCGCCGCCGACGGCGGGTGTGTCGAACTGCCCCAGGTAGTTGAAGCTCACCGTGGGTTCGGGCAGGGCGGCCAGTTCATCGCCGAGTCGCGGGTGCAGGTACCGCAGCACCCCGTGGCTCAGGCCGCTGTGGGGGATCGCCCGCAGCTGTTCCTTGACCGACTTCAGCGCCGTACCCGGGTCGTCGGTGCTCGGCAGCACCAGCCGAACCGGGGCGATCGACGTCAGCCACCCGACCGTGCGGGCCAGGTCCGCGCCGTCGACGAGGTGCTGTTCCCGGCCGTGGCCCTCGAGGGCGAGCGTCAGCTCCTGGCGGCCCGTCGCGGCGGCGAAGGCACGGAGCAGCGCGGTCAGCAGCACGTCGTCGATGTGCGTCCGGTACGCGACCGGCACCTCACGCAGCAGTCTCGTGGTGGCGGTCGCGTCCAGGACCACCTCGACGTGCTCGGTGTCGGCCTCCATCGGGCGCTCCGGCGCGTCCGGCAGCATCAACGGCGCGCCGCCCTCGGTCCGCTGTTCGCGCCAGACCTCCGCCTCGCGTTCGATGTCCTCGGTGGTGGCCAGCCGGCCCAGCGCGCCTGCCCACGCGCCGGGCGGCGTGCCCGCCGCCTGCAGTTCGACCGGTCGCCCCGCCATCGCCTGCGCGTAGCCGACGTGCAGGTCCTCCAGCAGCACCCGCCAGGAGACCCCGTCGACGACCAGGTGGTGCGCGGTCAGCAACAGCCTGGTCAGGCCGGGGCGGCCGCCGTCGACGAGCACCATGCGCAGCAACGGGGCCCGGTCGAGGTGGAACTCCTGCGCCCGGGCGGCCGCCGCCGCCCACGCCCGGTCCCAGTCCGGTTCACCTGCCACCGACACCAGCGAGACGACCTCGTCGGCCGGGACCTCACCGGGCGGCAGCACCTCCGCCACCCAGTCGTCGTCCGCGTCGCGCCGGAACCGGCTGCGCAGCGCCTCGTGCCGGACGACCATCGCCTCGGCGACCTCACCCAGCACCTCGGCCACCCGATCCAGCGGTGTCCCGGTGCCGACCGCGAAAGCGATCCCCAGGTTCCAGTGCCCGGGCCGTGACAACCGCAGGCCGAAGAACCAGTGCTGCACCGGGGTCAGCGGCACGACCCGGGCGCGGCCGGGGTCGGGGTCGGCCGGGCCGATGCCGACCGGGCCGTCCACCGGTTCGGCCACCGCCGCCAGCTCGGCCACCGTGGGGTGGTCGAAGAACTGCCGTGGGGTGATCCGCAGGCCGCGCCGGGCGGCCTGGGAGACCACCAGCAGCATCATGATCGAGTCCCCGCCGAGCTCGAAGAAGCTGTCGTGCACCCCGATCCGCTCCACGCCGAGCACCGCCGACCAGGCCTGTACCAACTGCCGTTCCGCGTCGGTGTCCGGCGCGACGAACCGGTTGTCCAGCTCCGGGCGCAGGCGTTCCGGGACCGGCAGGGCGAGCCGGTCCGCCTTGCCGGAGGTCGTCAGCGGCAGCTCCGGCAGCCAGACGAACACCGAGGGCACCATGTAGGTCGGCAGCCGTTCCGCCAGCGCGTTCCGCAACGTCGACACGCTCGGCTCGGCACCGTCGGGCACCAGGTAGGCGACCAGCCGCGCCCCGCCGCCGTCGTCCCGGCCCATCACGACTGCCTGCCGAACCGACGGCTGGTCGAGCAGGACCGCCTCGACCTCGCCCGGCTCCACCCGGAAGCCGCGCACCTTCACCTGGAAGTCCGCGCGCCCGGCGAACTCCAGCAGACCGTCCGGTGACCACCGCACCAGATCGCCCGTGCGGTACATCCGGCCACCGGTCCCGAACATGTCCGGCACGAACCGGTCGGCCGTGACCCCGGCCTGGTTGACGTAACCACGCGCCAGGTTGTCACCGGCCAGGTACAGCTCCCCCACGACACCGACGGGCACCGGCCGCAGCGCCGCGTCGAGCACGTGAGCGCGGACGTTGGCGATGGGCCGCCCGATCGGGATCCGGTCGGGCAGGTGCGTCGCGGGCAGCGGCCACCAGACCGACACCACCGAGGTCTCCGTCGGTCCGTAACCGTTCATCGCGACGGCGTCGCACACCGACCGCAACGCCTCGACCGTGCCCCGCGACACCGCCTCACCGCCGACGAAGACGATGCGCAGCCCGGGCGGGAGCCGACGGGACGGGTCGGCGAGGATGCCGTCGAGCATCGACGGCACGTAGTTGACCACCGTCGCGCCGCCCTCGGTCATCCCGGTGGCGAGTGCCTCCGGGTCGGCCGGGTCGGCATCCAGCACGAGCAGCGTCGCGCCGGTGAGCAGCGGCCAGTACAGCTCCCACACCGAGAAGTCGAAGCCGGGCGAGGTGCGCTGGGCCACTCGGTCGCCAGGTCCGATCGGGTACTCGCCCTGCACCCACCCGAGATGGTTGAGCACTCCGCGGTGGGTGGCCATCACCCCCTTGGGCAGTCCGGTCGAGCCGGACGTCAGGATGATGTACAGCAACTGGTCGGGCACCACGGTCAACGGCAACGGGTCGGACGGCAGCGCGGCGACGGCGGCGCGGACGTCCGGGGCGTCCAGCACCACGACCTCCCGGCCCCCGGCCCGTGCCACCCGGTCCGTGGTCGCGCCCGCGGTGAGTACCAGTGAGCTCGCGGCACGCTCCAGGAGCAGGGCGACGCGCTCGGGCGGCTGGTCGGGGTCGATGGGCACGACCACCGCGCCGGCGCTGATCACCGCGTGGAACGCGACCACCAGGTCCAGTGACGGGTCGAGACAGACGGCGACGGGTGTCTCGGCCCCGGCGCCGCGGGCACGCAGGTATCTGGCGAGCCGGTGGACGCGTGCCCCGAACTCCCGATAGGTCGTCTCGACACCGGCATGGGCCACCGCGACGGCGTCCGGAGTGCGAGCCAGCTGAGCCTGGAACGCCGCGGGAAGTGTCCGGCCGAGCGGTTCGGTCTCGCCGCCGTCGGCCCACGACCCGACCACCAGCGCGGTCTCGGCGGTACTGAGCATCGGCAGTTCGCCCACCGTGCGACCCGGATCGGCCGCGAACGCCAACAGCAGGGTGCGCAGGTGGCTCAGCAGCCGGTCGGCGACCCCGTCGTCGAACCAGCGCCGGTCCACCAGCAGCCGCAGCGTGAGCCGACCGGACACGCCCGCGGCCAGGGTGAGCGGGTAGTGGGGCCGCTCGTGGAACCGCAGATCGGTGATCTCGAGCTTCTCGGTACCCGCGGGCCATTCGGTCCGGACCGGGTAGTTCTCCATCGCGACGACCGTGTCGAACAGTCCCGTGGCGGCAGGCAGGTCGCTCCATCGCTGGACCTGGGTGAGCGGGCTGTACTCGAACCGCCTGGCCTCGGCCAGCTCCGCCTGCAGCGCGACCAGCCACTCCGCCGAGGTGGCGTCCTCGTCGATCCGGACCCGTACCGGCAGGGTGTTGCTGAACAGGCCGACCATGGTGTCGACCCCGGGCAGCTCGGCCGGGCGACCGGACACGACCGAGCCGAAGACCACGTCCCGCCGTCCGGCGTACCGGCTGAGCAGGACGCCCCACGCGCCGTGCACCACGGTGCCGAGCGTCAGCCGGTGGGCGCGGCACGCCCAGCTCAGGTCATCGAGTTCCGCGACCGTCAGCGACAGCTCGACCTCGTCGAACGACGCGTCGTCACCCGCGGTGGCCCGTGCGGCGGGCAACGGGGTGGCCTCGGTGCACCCGGCCAGCTGATCGCGCCAGTACGACTCGGCGGCGGCGAGGTCCTGCGTGCGCAGCCAGTCGACGTACTGCCAGTACGGCCGGGGTGGGGCGGCCGGTGTCTCCGCGCCGCCGCCCCGGTACCGGGCAAGGACCTCGTTGAGGACCTGGGCCGTCGACCAGCCGTCGAGCAGGAGGTGGTGATGGGTCCACACCAGCCACCACGTGTCGGCGGCCAGGCGGATCAGCGCCAGCCGCATCAGTGGCGCCCTGGCGAGGACGAACGGCGTCGCGCGGTCGGCCGCCAGGTACCCGGCCAGCCGCGGTTCGTGCTCCGCCGGCGCGACCCCGGTCCAGTCCAGGACCTCCCACGGTGGTTCCGCCCGCGGTCGCACCGCCTGCACCTGCTGGTCGAGCCCCTCCCAGAGGAACGCGGCACGCAGCGCGCCGTGCCGCCCGACCACCTCCGACCAGCAGGTGCGCAGCAGCTCGGGCTGGATGACGCCCGCCAGCCGGACGACGACCTGGTTGACGTACACGCCGAGGCCGTCCTCCGCGACGCTGTGCAGCAACATCCCCTGCTGCAACGGCGTCAGCGGGAAGACCTGCTCGACCGCGCCTGGCTGCATCGGGTTCACTCCCGTCAGTTCGTCCCGGTGTGGGTGCCGGGGGTGGGGGCTGTGAAGAACCGGACGAGCCGGTCGATGGCCTCGCGGTAGCCGCCCGCGCTGTAGGACAGCCGGAGGGTGTCCGGCAGCCCGAAGTCCGAGCCGGGGACGGTGGCCACCCTCGTCGTCCGCAGGATCTGTTCGGCCAGCTCGAGCGAGCTCCCGATCCGGTGCCGCCGCAGGAACGGTCCACAGTCCACGGTGAGGTAGAAGCTTCCCTGTGCCGGCAGCACCCGCACGTCGGGCACCGTGGCGAAGCTCTGCACCGTGTAGTCCCGCCGTCCCTGGTACAGGGTGGCGAGCTCGGCCGGTCCGTCCGGGTTGTCCAGCGCGGCGAGGGCGCCGTACTGGGAGACCGGGTCGGCCGTGAGCAGGGTGTGGTGCTGGATCACGGTCAGCGGCTGGACCAGTTCCGCGGGCACGATGCCGTAGCCGACCCGCCGCGCGTACATGCGGTGGCCTTTGGAGAACCCGTTGGTCACGACCACGGGGCACCGCAGCAGGCCATCGAGCTCGACGGCCGACCGGACGGGCGGACCGAACACCACGTTGGCGTAGATCTCGTCACTGACCAACACGGCTCGGCCGTTGACGATCTCGTCGACCCGCAGGAGCTCCTCGCGGCTGACGACGTTGCCCAGCGGGTTACCCGGGGAGTTGACGACCACGATCCGGGTACCGGGACCGACCGCCTCGGCGAGCGACTCGAAGTCGATCCGCATGGTCACCGGATCCACCCGGTAGTAGCGGACCGTGGCACCGACGAGCTGTGCCGAGAAGACGTACAACGGGTAGTACGGCAGCGGGACCACGACCTCGTCCCCCGGGCCCGCCAGCAGCTGGAAGAGGTTGCGGAACAACGCGCTGGTCCCGGTGCTGACCACGAACCGGTCGGCGGGCAGCCGGGTGCCGTGCCGTGCCTGGTACTCGGCGGCCAGCCGGTCCCGCAGCTCGGGCAACCCGGCCGGGTGCACCCGGCTGGCCCTCGGGTAGTCCGCGGCCGCCGCCAGCATCGCGTCGAGCACGGCCTGCTCCGGCGGCAGTTCGGACTTGCCAAGGGTCAGCCGGATGACGTCGTCGTACCGCTGTTCCAGGGCTGCCGCCATCTCGTCGATGACGAACATGAGGAACCGCATGTCGGCGAACGACACCGGGGGCCTCGTGGTGAACAGGGCCGCTCGGGCCGGTGCTCTGGTGCTCATCTCTCGGGTCTCCTTCTCACGGTCGCACCCTCGAGGCCAGCTCGGCAGGCGTTCGTGCCTCGGCGACCGGCACGCCCAGCACGGCGGCCGCTCGCAACGCGGTAATCCGGTTCGCCCCCAGGGCATTGGGTGCGTCATGCCTGCCCAGGGCGTCGACCGCGAGCAGGCCGGCCCAGACCCGGCACAGGCGTTCTTCGGCCGGCCCGACCGGTGGCCGGTACTCGCCCACCGCGTCACCCGCCACTGACGGCAGGCCGGTTTCGTCGACCTTTCCGTTGGGCAGCAACGGCATCCGGTCCAGCCGGACGAACCGGGCCGGCACCATCTGCTCGGCCAGCCGCTCCCGCAGGTGGGCACGCAGGTCCGGTGGCCTGCCGGTGCCGGTGAAGTACGCGACCAGTTCGGGACCCGACGCGGTGCGCCGGACGCGCACGGCCACCGCCGACACGTGCTCGTGCTCCCGCAGCCGGGCCTCCACCTCACCGATCTCGATGCGCACCCCGCGGACCTTGACCTGCCGGTCGGTCCGGCCGAGGAACTCCAGCTCGCCGCCGGGTAGCCGGAGTACCTGGTCGCCGGTGCGGTACATCCGGTCCCCCGGCCCGCCGCCCACGTGGTCGGGCACGAACCGATCGGCTGTGGCCGCCGGGTCGAGCCGGTAGCCGGTGGCCAGTTGGCCGCCCGCGAGGTGCAGCTCGCCGGGAACACCGTCGGGAACCGGCTCCCCCAGCTCGTCGAGGACGTATGCGGCCATGCCGTCGACCACGGTCCCGATCGGCACGGTCGGCCGCGGGTGCCGGGAGCCGGACGGGGGATCGGCCTGCTGCCACACGGTGTCCACCGCGCATTCCGCCGGCCCGTACACGTTCAGCAGGCGGGCGCCGGACTGCCCGGCGAACTCGACGGCCAGTGCGTGGGGCAGCGCCTCGCCGCCGCACAGCACCATGCGCAGCGACGGGCACTCGCCGAAGGTGCCCGCTTCCAGGTGCGCGCCGAGCAGGCTCGGCACCAGCTGGATCACCGAGATGGACTGCCCGGTGATGGCGGCGCGCAGCGCGGCGGGCTCCTTGCTGGTCTCGGTCGGCACCACGACGACGACGGCACCGCACGCCAGGGGAGCCACGATCTCCCACAGACCGGCGTCGAACGCGACGGGCGTCCGCTGGGCGACCCGGTCCGACCGGCGCAGGCCGAGCCGCTCTCCGCTCCAGCGGACGAGCCTGGACAACGCGCCGTGGGGCACTTCGACGCCCTTGGGCCGGCCGGTGGAACCCGAGGTGTACAGCACGTACGCCGACGACTTCGGCGAGACCGGCACGTCCGCGGCCGGGTGGGCGGCCGGGACGGCGGGCGCGCCGAGGTCGAGAACCGGACCGTCGAAGTCCAACGTGTCCGCGGCACCCGCGGTGATCAGGGCGTCTGCCCCGGACCGCGCCAGCATGTCGGTGGACCACTGCCGCGGGTACTCCACGTCGAGCGGGAGGAAGGCGGCGCCCGCGGTCAGGATGCCGAGCATCGCGACGACGAGGTCGGCCGATCGGGGCAGGTACAGGGCCACCACCGTGCCGGGGCCCACGCCGATCCCGGACAGGCGGCCGGCACAGGCGGTCACCTGGTCGCCCAGTTCCCGATAGGTCATCGTCCGGTCGCCGTCGACCACGGCGACCGCGTCGGGCGTGGCGCGAGCGTGCGCGAGGACCATGCCGTGCGCGGTTTCCGCCGGTGGCTCCGCCGTCCCGGCCACGCGGACGGTGGCTGCCCTCCTGGGGTCCCGGTCGAGGTCGTCGACCGCTTCGGTGAGCAGCCGCAGACAGAGCGGCAGCGCGGACTCCGCGTCACCGTCGGCGCGGACGACCCGCAGCAGCAGGCTGTCCCCGGTCTGTTCGGCGACGACCGTGAACGGAGCGGGCGCGTGGTCGGCGAACTCCACCCTGGCTCCCGCCGGTCTCGCCGGGAGTTCCCGGTACTCGAAGGCGGACCCGTCCATGGTGCCGCCCCGGTGCGCCGGTACGACCGGAAACATCACGTGTGGCTCGACCTGCGCCCACGTCCCGGCGACCTGGCCGATCAGCGCACGCCAGGTCGACACGTCCCGGTCCACCACCACGGGAACGGCGAGCCGGAACTCCCCCACGGCGGTGGGTCCGACCCCGGCGGCGGCCCGGCCGTCCACGGTGAACCAGGTACCCACCGTGCGAGCCCCGCTCAGCAACCCGACCAGTCGCAGGTGGACGGCGAGAAGCACGGTGCGGACCGGAACACCCAGCGACGCGGCGGCCCGGCCGAGCCGCGCCACCAGATCCGCGGGCACGACCGCACTGGACCGCACCTCCCCGGCCCGGATGGCCGGCGCGACC
>NZ_JBJMIE010000263.1:0-10330 GCF_045807065.1 Actinophytocola sp.
CCGCGACCGCGCAGCCGATCCTGCGTGGACAGTCCTGGTCGGACGAGGACTTCGACTTCCGCCCCTACAACCAGGCGCTGCGCACGGAGGGCTACGACTTCGACCCGGCACGTCGCCCGGCCACGACCACGGTGTGGCTGGCCGGCACGGTCACCGACGTCGAGCAGTGGGACCCGCTCACCGGCACCGCGATGCCGGCGCCGTCCCGCGAGGTCGACGGCGGGACCGAGGTCACGGTGTCCTTCGAGTCGGCACCCGCCGTCCTGCTGGTGTGGTCGACCCGCGAGGCCGAGCCGCCCGCAGCTGCTGCCAGCCCCGGTGCTGGCGTGCCGTCCGCGGGTGCTGGCCGGCTCGATTCCGGTGAGTCGGTCGTGTCTGCTGGCCGTGCCGATTCGGTCGAGCCTGCTGCCCGTCCCGGTGGCGTGCCGCCGGTGTTTGCTGGCCGGCTCGATTCGGCTGGGTCGGCTGTGTCTGCTGACCCTGCCGATTCGGCCGAGCCGCCCGCAGCTGCTGCCCGCTCCGGTTCTGGCGCGCCGCCGGTGCCTGCGGGGCGGCTCGATTCGGGTGGGTCGGCTGTGTCTGCTGGTCGTGTCGATTCGGCCGAGCCGCTCGTGTCTGCTGCCCGTCCCGGTGCTGGCGTGCCGTCCGCGGGTGCTGGCCGGCTCGATTCCGGTGGGTCGGTCGTGTCTGCTGGTCGTGCCGATTCGGCCGCGTCGCCCCTCTCTGCTGGTCGCCCCGGTCCGGCTGTGTCGGCGTCCGTGACCGCGCTCGCGCTCGACGGCCTGTGGATGATCACGCTCACATCGCCGGTCACGCAGTGGCGCCCCTGGCACCGCACCGGTGACGGCGAGTGGCGGCAGGTGCTGGTCACGCACGGCGAGTTCGCACGCATGCGGGTCGACGACGGCGACTGGCGGCCCGTCGAGTACTCGCTGTCCCGCGGCATCGAGAAGGATCCGCTGCACGTCGCCGCGCTGGGCCCGAAAGGCCGCGTCCCGGAGGAGTTCTGGCACGCCGACGACGCGCGGACGGTCCGGCTGCGGACGACGCTCCCCGTCCCGCCGGGCAGGCGAACCCTGGCGATCGCGGCCAACGGCGCGATCGAGGCGTGGTGGAACGGTGCGCGCCTGCCGGCCGACCCCGGCGGCTACCTGCGCCTGTTCGACGTGGAGTGCCTGGCCGCCAACGAACTGGAGGTCCTGGTCCGGTCCGAGGAGGACGGTCCGCTGCGCGGCTACTGGACCCTGACCGACGACCCGGCGGCCTTCGCCCGGCCGGAGTGGCTCACCCCCGCCGACCGCACGCGCCGCGGCAGCACCGTCCGCGCGATGGCAACGCTCACAACGTCCGAGCCGGGGCGGGTCACCGTCCAGCTGGGCACCGAGGGCGTGGCGACGTTCCTGGTCAACGGCACGGAAGTCGCGGTGTCCGGGGCGTTCGACCCGTACGGCGCCCGCCCCAACCCGAGGGTGATGCCGCACGAGATCGACCTGGCGGCGGGGGAGAACCGCCTGGAGGTGGTGTTCCGCGACATGGGCACCCCGGTCTCCCTGATCTTCGACGGCCCGGACTGCGACTGGACGTGGACCCGCGACGGCGTGCCGGTCCCGTCGGCGTTCCGCCGCCGCCAGTCCTACGACGCCCGCTGGCCCCTCCTGCACCCCCGCCCCCACCCACTCCCCAGAGCGACGTGGCTGGACGGCGCACCGACGACGGGCGTGCTGGACGTGGTACCGGACTCGGGCCACGAACGGCAGGAGGAGTGGTTCCGCCTGGCCGTGCCACCGGGCGCCCACCGGGTCCGCCTCCCGCTCGTGGGAGAGACGACGGCGTGGGTGGACGGCGTGGAGCTGACAGGCGAGGACCTGCCGGCCGGCCGGGAGTTGCTGATCAGAGTGCGTCCGGCGGACGGCCGCACCGGCGGCGCACTGTGGGAGGGTCCGGCGGAGTTCGACTGCGCACAGGACCCGGGTTGGCCTCCGGCCCCCGATTTCCAGCCTACCGGTGACCCCCGACAGGAAACCTCGTTCGAGCCACCCGCGACCCGATCGGTGAGTACGAGTCCGAGCGAAAGGGACTTTCGTATGCCCGGGGGTCCCCCGGTTTCAACACTACCGGAGGGGGCCGACGGTTCCGGCGTGCGCGCGGAGGTTGTCCACAACCCGATGGGGGAGGAGCCGGACGAATCTTCCGTTGGTGTCGGGAGGGCCCCCGGTTCCGATGCTAGCGGTGGGTGCCGACGGGAGTCGGAGGGCGGGGTGGGAGGTGTGGACAACCGGTTCGTGGAGGTCGGGCCTTGGGAGGGGTTCGGGCTCGGGTCCTACTCCGGTGGGGTCAGCTATCACCGGGAGGTGCACCTCGATCGGCCCGGAGCCGTGGTGCTCGATCTCGGGGTGGTGCGGGGGACGGCGGAGGTGTGGGTCAACGGCGCGGCGGCCGGGGTGCGGATCTGGTCGCCCTACCGGTTCGAGCTGACCGGGTTGGTGCGGGACGGGGTCAACCGGCTCACTGTCACCGTGTTCAACACGCTCGGGCCGCTGCTCGACGACATCTCGCCGACCGCCGCGGTCTACGCCGGGCAGCGGGTCTCCGGGATCCTCGGGCCCGTTCGTCTCCTCGTCTAGGCAGAACGGGGTGGCGGGCGCACGCCCTTCTCGCCCAAGATGGACGGTGGGCGAACCAGCGCGGAAAACCGGGAGGGAGAAGGGAAAGCCAGACCCGCATATGGCCTGACCACTGTCCACTCCACAGGAGACTGCCTTGGGTGCACGGATGCCGCGGCGTCAGGTGTTGGGGCTCGGGGGAGCGGCGGCCGTGCTGCTCGGAACCGGTGCCTGGCGCGTTGCGGGCGCGTTCTCGGCGCCCGCGGCCGGTAACCCGTTCACCCTCGGTGTCGCCTCCGGTGATCCGACCCCGGACGGCGTCGTGCTGTGGACGCGGCTCGCGACCGATCCGTTCGCGGCTGACGGGGCGGGTGGGATGCCGGCCACGCCGGTGCGGGTCGAGTTCGAGATCGCGCACGACGAGCGCTTCCGGTCGGTCGTGCGGCGCGGGTCGGTGGTCGCCACCCCGGAGCTGGGGCACTCGGTGCACCCGGAGATCCACGGCCTCGCGCCGGACCGCGTGTACTTCTACCGGTTCCGCGCCGGTGGGGAGATGTCCCCGGTGGGCCGGACGCGGACGCTGCCGCCGCTCTCGGCGAACCCGCGCCAGCTGGACTTCGCGTTCGCGTCGTGCCAGGCATGGCAGGACGGGTACTTCACGGCCTACGACCACATCGCCGCCGAGGACCTGGACTTCGTCGTGCACCTCGGCGACTACATCTACGAGTACGGCCTCGGCGACAACAAGCGCGGCGTGCCGGTCGCCCCGCAGTTCACCACCGAGGCCGTCGACCTCGCGCGCTACCGGCTGCAGTACGCGCTGTACAAGTCCGAGGCCCCGCTGCGGAACGCGCACGCGGCGCACCCGTTCGTCCTGACCTTCGACGACCACGAGGTCGAGAACAACTGGGCCGGCGACATCTCGGAGAAGGACGGCGAACCGGACCAGGACCCCGCCGTGTTCCGCCGGCGCCGGGCGGCGGCCTTCCAGGCCATGTACGAGAACCTGCCGCTGCGGCGCGCCCAGCTGCCGAGCGGCCCGAACATCCGGATGTACCGCCGGCTCCGCTACGGCCGCCTGGCCGACCTGACCATGCTGGACACCCGCCAGTACCGCGACGACCAACCCTGCGGCGACGGCGACGGCGTCAACTGCGCCGACCGGCTCTCCCCGACCCGGACCATTCTCGGTGCGCCGCAACGGAACTGGGTGCTCAACGGCTTCTCCCGGTCCACCGCGCGATGGCAGATCCTGGGCAACCAGGCCCCGATGGGCCAGACCGACCTGGCCCCGGGCCCGGCGCTGGACGTCTCGTACGACCCGTGGGACGGCTACGTCGCCGAGCGGAACCGGGTCCTGGCCGAGGCGCGGGACCGCGGCGTGCGGAACCTGGTCGTCATCACGGGCGACCGGCACCAGAACTACGCGTGGGACCTGAAACGCGACTTCGCCGACCCCGCCTCACCGACGGTCGCGACGGAGTTCGTCGGCACCTCGATCACGAGCGGCGCGGACGGCGCGGACATGACTCCGGACGGCCAGAAGCTGCTGGCGGCCAACCCGCACATGAGGTTCTTCAACGGCCAGCGCGGCTACGTGCTGGTGAGCGTGAACAAGGACCGCTGGCAGAGCGACTACCGGGTGCTGCACTACGTGACGAAGCCGGGCTCGCCGGTGTACACCCGGGCGAGCTTCGTCGTCGAGGACCAGCGGCCGGGTGTTCAGGAGGCCTGAGGCTCGTCGGCCGGCTCGGTGCTGACGACGGCCACGTTGTGGGTCCGGGTGAGGCGTTCGTACGGGGCCAGCTCGTCGCCGAAGAAGACGGCCAGCGGGGTCCAGACGCCGACCACCAGCAGCGACAGCAGCAGGCCCAGGGGGATCAGCAGCTGTTGCGGCTCGCCGAAGACGTCCCAGTGGTCGACCTCCAGGGCCAGCCACGCCAGCCACAGCGGGGAGAGCAGCACCCCGTTGCGCACGAGGAGCGCGAACGGGCCCGCGTGACGGCCGTCGGTGCGTTCGAGTTTCAGGAGCATCGCCCGCTTGCCGATGGTCGAGCCCGTCTGGACCGGCGCGAGGAGGAAGTAGACGATCGCCAGCGCCGCGGCGGCCGGGGCGCGCAGGGCCGCGGAGCCGCCGAACAGCTTGATCAGGCCCACCACCAGCAGCAACAGGACGGCGAACGTGATCATGTCCGTGACGAGCGCCAACACCCGGCGGGTCGCCGTCACGCGCGTGGCGTAGCGGCGGCGGTCGCGTTCGGCGTCCAGGTCCGGCAGCAGGCGGATCAGCGGACCGGCGACCAGCCAGCCCAGTGCCACGCCGACCGTGTTCAGGATCAGGTCGTCCACGCTGAAGAGCCGGTACGCGCACGGGTAGATGAACCACACGCCGGTCAGCTGGGTCAGCTCGAAGAACAGCGACACCCCGAACCCCAGCGCGGTCGCCGCCAGGAAACGCGTGCCGGACAGGTACCGCAGGAAGAGGCCCAGCGGGGCCAGCAGCACCACGTTCAGCGCGGTGCTCCACATGGCCGGGTTCACCCAGGTGCCCGACACCCGCGCCCGCGTCCGGAGCACGTCCACGAAGTAGAACGGGCGGAGCTGCGGCGTGCTGGCGTAGGTCTGGTCCGCGCAGTACTGCGACGGGTTCGCCGGCAGCGGGATGATCGTCTGCAGGAACGCCGCCAGCAGGTAGAACAGGAAGCAGTAGAACACCAGCGTGGTCCACCCGCCCGCCCGACCGCGCCGACGGTAGCTGACCACCGCCACCGGCAGCATGACCACCAGCGCGAGCAGCGGGAACACCGTGACCGCGGCGCGGACCGGCAGCAGGTAGGTCTGGAACACCCGGAACTAATACCTCACCACGACGACGGCGGTGGTGGCGGCACCACCGGCGGCCGGTCGTCGCAGGTGATGGTATTCGGGAGCATCCACGGGGCGAGCCAGCCGCCGTCGTTGCCGCCGAGGTCGGTGAGCGTGAACTCCGAGCCAGTCGGCGGGAAGTTGAACGAGCCGCAGTTGTTGACGCCAACAGCGCCGACGTGCCGGGCGTCGACCGCCAGCGCCGCGACCGCCGGGGAGCGAGGGGATGTCGAGCTTGATCAGGCCCACGACCAGCAGCGTCAGGACGCCGAAGGTGATCACGTCGGTGAGCGGCTGATACTTCGCGACCGCGTGGGCACAGCCGGCGGCCGGTCATCGCGGTCCGACAAGATGGCCGACACAGCCAGGCGTTTGCGCCACCGCGTGCTCGGGTAGCCGTCGGATATGCCCAGCAAGCAGAGCATCCGGCGCTGGCTGTGGAACGCGCCCCCCACTGCGGGCTTCTGGTTGGCCGGAGTTGCCCTCATTGTCGCCACCGGCGGTGCCGCCCTGTCCCTGTCCCCGGTCATCCTGAAGGTCATCGCGATCGTCCTCGGAGTCGGGTTGGGGTTGTTCGCCTTGGTTCTGATTTCGGGGAACCGGGACTTCAAGCCCGAATCCTGGTCCGAGTACGGATCGTCCAGCGGCCCCATGCCGCCCACTGACTCCGACGGAACCTGACACCTCACCACGACGACGGCGGTGGTGGCGGCACCACCGGCGGCCGGTCGTCGCAGGTGATGGTATTCGGGAGCATCCACGGGGCGAGCCAGCCGCCGTCGTTGCCGCCCAGGTCGGTGAGCGTGAACTCCGAGCCAGTCGGCGGGAAGTTGAACGAGCCGCAGTTGTTCACGCCAACGGCGCCGACGTGCCGGGCGTCGGTGTTCTCGAACGACGCGCTGCCCCGGGACCGGGCGCTGAGCACCGAGGTGCCCGTGCCGTCCACGCGGTTGTCCCGGAAGTGCACGTCGGTGATCGAGTACTGGTCCTTCACCGGCCAGTCGCTGACGAACATGATCGCGTTGTAGGTGTTGTCCAGGAAGTGGTTGCCCACCACCTGGACGTCCGCGGCCAGGTCGCGCTCCAGCGCGTAGAACCAGATGGCGCCGAGGCCGATCTCCCAGTTCAGCTCGTAGGTGCCCGCGCGGACCGTGGTGTTCGCGCTCACCCACACGTGCCCGGTGAACGGCTCCGCACCGAACCGCGACCCCAGGTGGATGCCGCTGCCCTCGCGGACCGGGTCGGCGACCAGGTTCGCCGACACCGTGTTGTCGGTCCCGCCGTACAGGGCGATCCCGTTGGCCAGCACCGGCGACTGCACGGTGTTGTGGTCGAACGTGTTGCGCGCGTCCTGCGTGTGCTCCGCCCACATCGCGAGCCCGTCGTCGCCGGTGTTGCGGATGAAGTTGTCGCGCACCACCGAGTCCGTGACGCCGGTGTGGAAGTTCAGCGCGTCCGCGATCTGGTCGGCGATCACGTTGCCCTGGACCGTGAGCCGGGTCATCGGGCCGTCGAACCACATGCCCACCTTCGTGTGGTGGAGGTACAGCCCCACCAGCGACGAGTCGCTCAGCGCGCCGCCGATGCCGTTGACCTGGTCGGTGTCGATGCGCTCGCGGACGTCGCCCTCGATGGCGAAGCCCGACAGGTGCACGTTCACACTGCCGCCCTCGGCGGCCGGACGACCGTAGAAGCCGACGCCGGTGTGCACCGAGCCGTCCGGTGCCGGCGGGTCGAGTGCCACCTCGTGACCCCGGACGGTCGTGTACCAGCTGCCGGCGCCCGTGATCGTCACGTCGTCGACGACGATGTGCCGGTTCACCTGGAACGTGCCCGGCGGCAGGTACACCGGGGCGTTGAGCCACCGCGCCAGCGCGACGGCCCGCTCGAACGCCGTCGCGGAGTCCCGCCGGCCCGTCGGGTCCGCGCCGAACAGCCGCACGTCCAGCGCGCCGCGCACCACCCGGGGCGCGCCGACCAGCTCCGAGTCCAGCAGGTCGACGACCGTCCACGCGGCACGGTCGCTCGCGGTGAGCCGGATCGTGTCGCCGGCCCGGTAGGTCCTGCCGAGCGACAGGCGCTGCTCGTCGTAGAAGTGGGTGGGGCGGAAGGGTTTCTGGATCACCGG
The DNA here is from genome assembly GCF_045807065.1 of Actinophytocola sp. Taxonomy (GTDB): domain Bacteria; phylum Actinomycetota; class Actinomycetes; order Mycobacteriales; family Pseudonocardiaceae; genus Actinophytocola. The sequence continues at coordinate 7,597 of NZ_JBJMIE010000263.1, forward strand.
CGGTGGGCTCGTCTGCGCCGGCACGCAGTCGCACTCGGTGATCCACCAGTCCGGGTGCAGCAGGTCCGCGTTCGGGTCGTTGGTGAAGGGGTACTGGTTGTACAGCCAGGAGTACCGCGACGTGAGCGTCAACGTCGCCCGGTGCCGGCCGTTCACGGCCACGTCGAGCGGCGCGGTGATGCCGCCGCCGTCGCGCGCGTCCGGGATGCTGTACCGCACGGTGATCGCGTTCGCCTCGCGCGGCAACGTGAACTCGACGTACTGCCCGGGCGTGAGCCGCACCGCGGACCGCCCGGACGCCTCGGCGGGCAGGGTGTAGGCGGTGCGGTCCGGACCGATGACCGTGCCGTCGGTGTGCGCGTTCTCAGCCTCCTGCTCGAGGAACGGCACGTCCGCCCCGCGCCCCGCCACGAGCGCGGGATCCAGGGCGGCCCTGGTCACGACCGGCGCCGCGGGTGGTCGTTCCGCCGCCGCCACGCCACCACCTCCGACAAGGCCCGCGACGAGACCCGCGACCGACACCACCGCACACGCACGTGACCACACCATTGCCGGCCTCCTCGCCAGGGACGGTGAGGAGACGATAGGCACCGGACTACATCACGCGCAAGATTTTGCGTACTTTCAATCGAAGAATTGCATCAATCCATCGCCCGGGTATCACGCGGCTCCAGGAAGGGCTCGACGTCCTCCGGGTGGCCCTCCTCGATCTCCCGCCCCCGGATCAGCTCCGCGTCGAACTCGGCCCCGAACAGCACCGCCAGGTTCGAGATCCACAACCAGACGAGGAACACGACCACACCGGCGAGCGAGCCGTAGACCTTGTTGTACGACGCGAAGTTGGCCACGTAGAACGCGAAGCCCAGCGACGCGATCACCCACACCGCCACCGAGAGGATGCTGCCGGGCGTGAGCCACCGGAACCCCGGCTGCCGCACGTTCGGCGACGCCCAGAACAGCAACGCGATCGCCAGGCTCACGAGCGCCGCCAGCACCGGCCACTTCGCGATGTCCCACACCGTGACGAACGTGGAGCCGAGCCCCACCATGTTGCCGAGCCACCGGGCGACCCCGCCGGTGATGACCACGCCGAGCACGGTCACGGCCAGCAGGACCACCATCGTGAGCGTCAGCGCCAGTCGCAGCGGGACCGTCTTCCAGACCGGGCGGCCCTCCTCGACCTCGTAGATCGAGTTGGACGCGCGGATGAAACCGCCGATGTAGCCCGAGGACGCCCACACCGCGCTCGCCAGGCCGATGATCGCGACCGGTCCGGCGACCGATGCCTTCCCCTCCAACTGGTGTACGACGTTCACCAGCATGTCGCGCGCCTGCCCCGGCGCGAGCTGGCGCAGGTTGTCGATCAGCGGCTGCGTCACCGACTCGCCGATGAGCCCGACCAGGCTGATCAGCACCACGACCGCGGGGAACAGCGACAGGATGCTGTAGTAGGTGAGCGCGGCGGCCCAGTCGGCCAGCTTGTCGTCCATGAACTCCCGGAACGTCCGCTTCAACGCACCCCACCACGCGTGCCTCGGCAGGTCCACCGGGGTTTCCGCAAGTGCCATGACCGTCTCCTCAACCGCAGTTCCGGTCAGCTGGACTACCCCGAGCGAGGGCGTGCAACGCATCGGCCGGCGAGCGCGTGGGTAGAGACCATGAACCTGCGCAGAACCATCGGCGCCGTCGCCGGGCTCGTCGTCGCGGCCTCCCTGGTCGCCGCGAGCCCTGCCGGCGCCCAGGACCCGGCCGCGAGGGAGGCCGTCGCCGGGTCCCCGCGGACCGTCACCCTGCTCACCGGTGACCAGGTCCGCGTCGTCGACGGCGTGGTCGCCGGCGTCCGGATGGCCGCCGGCCGCGAGACCCAACGGGTGTGGCGGTACGAGCTGAACGGCCACCAGTACGTGGTCCCCGCCGACGCCGTCCGGCTCCTCCAGGACGACCGGATCGACAAGCGCCTCTTCGACGTCACCGAACTTCAGCGGCAGGGCCTCGACGACGCGTCGGCCAGGACCGTGCCGCTGATCGTCCAGGGCGCGGCGCCGCGGGCCGCGCGACGCACGGCCGCCGTTCCCGCCCGCGGGCTCACCGTCGTCGAGGCACCCAAGAACGGTGCCGCCTGGCCGGAGCTGAGCGCCACCGCGAAGGCCCGGACCGCCACCGGCAAGATCTGGCTCAACGGCCGCGTCCAGCCGCTGCTCGAGGACAGCGTGCCCCAGATCGGCGCGCCCCAGGCGTGGGCCGCCGGGTTCACCGGCGCCGGCGCCAAGGTCGCGGTGCTCGACACCGGGTACGACCCGACGCATCCCGACCTCGCGGGTGCCGTGCTCGCACAACAGGACTTCACCGGCGAGGGCATCACCGACACCGTCGGCCACGGCACCCACGTGGCGAGCACCATCGCGGGCACCGGCGCCGCGTCGGGCGGCCTGCGCAAGGGCGTCGCGCCCGGCGCGAAGCTGTTGGTGGGCAAGGTGCTCGGCGAGTACGGCGGGACCGAGGCCCAGGTCATCGCCGGCATGCAGTGGGCGGTGGACCAGGGCGCCGACGTCGTCAACATGAGCCTCGGCAACGACGCCCCCACCGACGGCACGGACCTGCTGTCCCAGACGCTCGACGAGCTGTCCGACTCCAGCGGCACCCTGTTCGTCGTGGCCGCCGGCAACTCCGGCGCCCGCGAGACCATCGGCAGCCCCGGCGCGGCGGACCGCGCGCTCACCGTCGGCAGCGTCAC
>NZ_JBJMIE010000264.1:0-5412 GCF_045807065.1 Actinophytocola sp.
CACAATAACCAAAAAAGACTCACTACCAAAATGCGACTAGAACTCGCCCGAGTGTTGTCCGAACTCGGCGCGTTGGCCGGATGGGAGGCGCTCGACCAGTTCGAGGTCGGCCGGTCATGGGCACACCACGAGCAAGCCAAGCAGGCGGCACGCGAGGCGGACTCGCCCGGTTTACTGGCCCACGCTGTCGCGCAACAGGCGTTCATCCTGTCCGAGATCGGCGAGGTTCATCTCGCTATCGGTCAACTCGCGGAGGCGCGGAACCTGGTCAAGCGATCAGCGCCGCGTCTGCTTCGGGCGTGGCTCGCCGCTGCCCACGGCGAGGGCCTCGCTGCTGCTGGTCGGCGAGACGAAGCGCTGAGAGCGTTCGACGCCGCTGGATCACTCCTGCCGGCTGACCCAGTCGACCCGACGTTGCCGTTCCTGTTCCTTCAAGGTGCGCACCTGGACAGGTGGCGCGGTCATGCGCTCGCCGCACTCGGTGACGCTGGCGCGGTCGAAGTGCTGACCTACGCGCTTGAGCGGCTTGACCCAACCTTCGTGCGCGCGGAGACCACACTCCGCGTGGACCTCGCGTCAGCGCTCGTCGCCAGGGGCGAACTCGACCAAGCGCGGAGCCACGCGGTGCGCGCCGAACAGGTCGCGACGGAGATCGGATCGACCCGACAACAGCGTCGTATGCGATCACTGTCAGTAATGCTTGGACCGGTCGAGTAGGCTTTCCATGAGCGCGTGGAGCGCGTTTCGGCGTGACGCGGAACGTGACGCGAACTCGCGGGACAGGCGGGTCCAGAGGGCCACATGAGTCACGGGTCGAGGACAAAACGCCTGCTAGAGACCTAGGTAGATGTGATATTGGTCACTCGTAATGAGCAGGTCAAGGGTTCGATTCCCTTAGGCGGCTCCACTCGGGGCGAGGTGTGTTCGCGGAGGGCGCGAACCGCCTCGCTCCGCTTGGTTTCTGGGGGTGCAACCCCCAGATCCCGCCCGGCGGGCTTCGCCCCCGGACCCCCGGTCGTGGGATCGGTTGTGGAGGCTCGGCGGCTCCAGCCCTCGGCGTTGCTTTTGGCTGGGACACTTGGCGGACTTCGCCGCCTCGGGGGGCGTCACATTGGCTGGAGAACAGTGTGGTTGAGCAGGAGATTCGTTGGTCGTTGGTGGCGCATGCGCCTTTGCGACGTGCGCCACACATCATGCTGCGGCGGATGCTGGACCGGGTCGCGCCCGACACGCCGCTCTTCGGGCCGGACGCCCCCATGGCGCGGCTCGAGACGCGGCTTTCCGAGTTGCTCGGCAAGCCGCGGGCCCTGTTCTTCCCCAGTGGGACGATGGCTCAGCAGGTCGCCCTTCGCATTCATGCCGAGCGCATCGGTCGTGGCACCTTCACCGCGCATCTCACCAACCACCTCGACAAGTGGGAGCAGCGGGGCTACGCGGCGGTCCACGGGCTGCGCTACCACCCGGCCGGCGCCGCCGAGCGGCTGCTCACTCTCGATGACCTCCAGCAGGTCACCGAGCCTGTCTCGACGCTGTTGATCGAGTTGCCGCAGCGGGAGATCGGCGGGTTCCTGCCCAGCTGGGAGGACCTGAACGCGCAGGTCCGGTGGGCCCGCGAACGCGGGGCCGCCGTGCACCTCGACGGTGCTCGGCTCTGGGAGGCCCAGCCCTACTACGACCGTCCGCACGCCGAGATCGCCGCGCTCTTCGACACCGTCTACGTCTCCCTCTACAAGGGGCTCGAAGGGGTGCGGGGCGCGGTCCTCGCCGGTGACGAGGACACGATCGGACACGCCGAGGTCTGGCGGCAGCGGCTCGGCGGTGCGATACCGGATGCGTGGCCGCTCGCCGTCGCGGCGTTGATCGGGCTCGACGACGTGTTGCCGCGGATGCCCGCTTTCCGTGACCACGCCGTCGCGATCGCTGAGGCGCTCACCGTGGGCGGGATCTCCGTTGTGCCCGCAACGCCTCAAACGCCCTTGTTCCACATCCTGCTGCCTGTCGACGCGGCCGCGGCCACCCGCGCACGTGACGAGCTGATTGCCGAGCGTGGAGTGCAGGTGTTCAGCCGCGCGCAGCCCGAGTCGGTGCCCGGGCGGTGCCGGTTCGAGATCACGGTCGGGGAGAACGCGATGGAGTTCGAGCCGCACGAAGTGGTCGAGTTGATCGACGAACTGGTCCGCCGCGCCCTACCGTAGCCGGGTGCCCCTGTTCTCGTTCGAAGGCAAGACGCCCAGCGTGCACCCGGACGCGTGGATCGCGCCGACCGCGACGCTCATCGGTGACGTGCAGGTCGAGGCCGGCGCCTCGATCTGGTACGGCGCCGTCATCCGTGCCGACTTCGGCGCCATCGTGATCCGCGAAGGTGCCAATGTGCAGGACAACTCGGTCATCCACGTCGGGATGAGCAGGTGTGAGATCGGGCCGGGCGCCACGATCGGGCACCTGTGCCTCATCCACGACTGCTTCATCGGCGCCGAGGCGTTGATCGGCAACGGCGCGACCGTGCTCGACGGTGCCGTGATCGGTCCGCGCACGATGGTCGCGGCCGGCGCCGTCGTCACGCCGGGCACCGAGGTGCCGGGGGAGACCGTCGCGCTCGGCGCGCCGGCGAAGAGGTTCATACCACTCGCCGGCGCCGCCAAGACGTGGGTGGACCACAACCCCGCCATCTACCAGGAGCTCGCCCGGCGGCACCGGGACGGCATCGAGCCCGTCTAGGGGCGCGTGTACGGGACGGTCGTGGTGAGGCGGACGAACCCCAGCTTCTCCAGGATCGGCCGGCTCGTCGGCAACGCGTCGGTGCGCAGGTAGCGGTGGCCGCGTTCGCGCGCCAGGCGAGCCCTGCGACTCACCATCGCGCGGTAGATGCCCCTGCCGCGCCACTGCGGCAGCGTGCCACCACCCCAGAGGCTCGCGAAGTCCGTGTCGACGTGGAGGTCCACCCGCGCCGCGCACACCGGCTCGTCACCGGCCACCGCGAGCACGGGGACGACGGCGCCGGTGTGCAGGCGCTGCCGCATGCTGTCGATCATCGGGGTGTGGTCGCCGCCGAACACCGCGTCGTGCACGGCCTTCACCCGCTGCAGACCGTCCTCATCGGACACGTCGATGAGCCGAATCCCGTCCGGCGCCGGGAGATCCGGCACGTCGTCGACGTCCGCGACCATCAGCGCCTCCTCCTCGCCCGGCTCGAGACCCGCGGCACGCAGCCGCTCCGGGAGGTCGGCCGGCTGGTCGTAGGCGTAGTACTTCCACTCGATGGCACGGTTCCGCTCGGCGAAGTACCGCAGCTGCTCGGCGATCACCTCGTCGGCGTTGGACTCGGTCAGGTCGGACCACTCGACGCCGGACCAACCGTCCGGGTGTTCGCTGACGCAGCGGATCACCGAGCCGACGCGTTCGAACGTGCCACCGTCCAAAGTAGGCCGCACGACGTTGCGGAGTTGGCGGTCGAAGGCCGCGAGAGCGGCTGCGTGATCCATGCCGGCAGCCTATCGACGTGCCACGACAAGCAGGTGTGCGGTGGCGCCGAGGATTTCGGGATCCCGTTCGGTGCGCTCGAGCAGTTCGAGCAGCACCGCGCGCCGCTCGGGATCGGAGAGCCTCGCGGCCAGGTCGGGGATCCAGTGCGCAATACCCTCGACGGGAAGCAGGTCCACGAGTGTGAGTCCGGCGTCGGCGACCTCGGCGCGGATCTCGTCAGGCCGGTGGAAGTTGCAGGTCGTGAAGCCGTACGGCACGTTCTGCGTGCCACGTCGAACACCGGTGCCAGGTCGTCGCGCAACATGGGGAGGAAGCCGGGGGAGTCGACGGCCCCGCGCAGCATCCCTTCGCAGAGGGACGCCCACCGGCTGATGACCGCCGCGATGACGAGGTTCCGCGTCACGCGCCGGGCCTCCGCGAGCGCCCGAACCCGATCCGCGCGGTCCGGCAGGTGGTAGAGCGGCCCGAGGAGCAGCACGGCGTCGCGGCTGGCGTCCGGCTCGTCGAGTGCTCGCGCGTCCCCGGTCGCGGCCTCGATTCCCCTGGCACGTGCGGAGTTCACGTGCCGCGGCACCGGATCCACGAGCCTCACACGGTGCCTCTGCTCGCTGAGCCAGGTCGCGTGGACGCCGGAAGCACCGCCCACGTCGAGGATGTCGGCGTGCGGTGGGAGGTAGCGGCGAAGTAGAACCTTGGTGCGCAACAGTTCCAGCGAATCGGCCAGACGCGATTCCTCGCCGCCGCGGTCGTAGTACTCGAGGATGTCGGCGTCCATGCGGGGACGTTAGCCGGGTGTCCGCGAAATCGCACTTGAGTTTCACGTTACGTCAATTCCTAGCGTGCCTTGGCATGGCACAGAAGCAGAAGTTCCAGGTGACACTCGAACTGCCGGCGGGCGACGCGCCGATGGTCGACCTCGGCAAGATGCTGGGGCAGACCGGCGTGAACCTGGTCGAGGTCAAACGCTCCTACGACACGGCAACGGCCACCCAGCGCGGCGACGTGGTGCCGGTGGTGGTCACGGTCTTCGAGGACCGCACGTTCACGCTGCGCCTGAAGACCCCACCGACCGCGTTCCTCATCAGAAAAGCATTGGGCGGCAAGGGGTCGGCGCGTCCGGGCCATGTCAGCGCCGGCACCCTCACCCGCGCCCAACTACGCGCGATAGCCGAGCGGAAACTACCCGACCTGAACACCCCGAACCTCGACAAGGCCACCCGCATCATCGCCGGCACGGCCCGCTCGATGGGGGTGTCGGTAGTGGAGTGACCAGACCGGGCGGCGACGACTGTCGGTCGGCACCGATGGAAAAGTACCGCACGTAGGTGGTCGAATAACCCGCATGGCGTGCTACGTGTGTGACAAGCACAGGGCCGGTGACGGCGTGGTCAGCGGCGACGACCTCATGGTGCTCACCCACGTCCTCCCCGACGCGCCGGGCGCGGACGGGCGGGTCTACCTCGGCCACCTGACCGTCGAGCCGCGGCGGCACGTGGCCGGGCTCGCCGACCTCACCGACGACGAGGCCACCGCGCTCGGTCGGTGGGCGGCCAGGGGTGCCAGGGCCCTCCAGGCGGAGCACGTCTACTCGTCCGTGGTCGGTCATCAGGTCGACCACCTCCACCTGCACATCGTCCCGCGCTACCCCGGCACGCCCCGCGAGTACTGGTGGCCGCGCCTCGACGAGTGGCCCGACGCGCCGATGGGTGGCGCGGAAGAGGTCACCCGCATGGTGGACGACATACGGGCGAGGCTCGATGTGGATCCGCGCGCTCGATAGTGTCGGGGCTGCACCGAAGACGATGGAGGCCACCCCGATGCACCAGCCGGCGATTCCCCACCTCAGCGCCGCCGATTCCGAGCTTGCCCAACTCGTCGAGGGCGAGGCCCAGCGCCAGTTCGAGAAGGTGCGGCTCATCGCGTCCGACA
>NZ_JBJMIE010000265.1:0-7676 GCF_045807065.1 Actinophytocola sp.
CGGCCTCGCGAAGCTCGACTACCGCAACAACACCCTGCAGTTGCACCGCCTGGTCCAACTCGTACTGCGCAACCGGATGGCCGAACCGAAGCTGCAGGCACAGATGGAACACGGCGCACACCAACTCCTGGCGAACCTCGATCCCAACGACCCGGAGCCGAGCAAGAACTGGCCGCTGTACCTGGACCTGCTCCCGCACGCCTACGCGGCAGAGGTGGAGAAGTGCACGGACGGTTGGGTCCGCCAGCTCGCCATCAACCTCATGCGCTTCCTCTTCCAGTGGGGCGACCACGAGGAGGCCGCAAGACTGGCCGAACGCGTGCTGGAGGAGTTCACCACGAGGCTGGGCCCGAACGACCCACAAACGCTGGAAGTCGCCCGCCGCCTCGGCGCGTATCTCTGGGTGTTGGGCAGGTTCGACGAAGCAGCAGAACTGAATCAGCGCACACTCGTTCGCCAGATCGAGGTCTCGGGTGAGAACAGCGAAGCGACACTGCGCTTCCAGTTCAACGTGTTGACCGACCTGAGGTCGAAGGGTGACTTCGGTGAGGCTCGGCGCCTCAGTGAGGACATCCTGCTCAAGTTCACCAGACTGGTCGGCGACAACGACCCGGAAACCCTCGAAGCCGCCCACCTCCACGCCATCAGCCTGCGGCACGCCGGAGACTTCGCCGCCGCTCTGGCGCTGGATGAGGCCACCTATCGCAAGAGGGTCGAGATCCTCGGCCGTGATCACCCACAGGCGTTGAGCTCCTTCGTCTCGGTCGTCCTCGACCGGCGTGAGCTGGGTGAGTACGCCTGGGCCAGGGTCGAGATGGAGAGGCTCGTCGAACAGGCGGTCAGGCAGTACGGCCCGGATCGCATGATCACCCAACACCGCAGCTACCTGCTTTCGATCGCCCGGCGCAAGAACGGTGACCATCCAGGTGCGATCGAGCAGTCCCGCCCCGTGCTCGACCAGTACCGCCACCGTTACGGATCCAATCACCCGAACACGGTGGGTTGTCTCCTCGCTTACTCGATCGATCTACGTCATGCCGACCAGCTGACCGAGGCCCGCCGGATAGGTGAGGAGGCGTTCGACAGCTACCGCGGATTGCTCGGCGAAGAGCATCCCCACACGCTCGCCGCGACGGTCGACCTGGCCGTAACACTGCGGCTCGCAGGTGACGCGGGAGGCGCGCGAGCACTGGACGAACGGGCACTGGAGGGACTGCGAAGCAGCCTCGGTGCAGATCATCCGAACGCGATCATCACTGGTATCAACCTGGCCAGCGATCTGGCCGCGCTCGGTGAAACCGATGCCGCCATCGAACTCGGCAAGGAGATGTCGGAGCGTTCCAGGGAGTCGCTCGGCCCCGACCACCCAACCACCTTGGCGGCAGTGGTGAACCTCGTGTTCGACAGGCGTGCCGCCGGACACGCGGATACCGAAGCACAGTTCTCCGACGTGATGAGCCGGTACCGCCGAACACTCGGTGACGACCACCCCGCGACGATTTTGGCATCTCGGGGCGTCCGGGCGAACTGTGACATCGACCCTCTGGGTTTGTGACGAGCGGCCTGGATCGGTCAGGCCATGACCTGACCGATCCAGGCCGCGAGCCGCTCCGGTGTGGGAACATCCGGTGCACGCGTACTGATCCGCCGTCGCACAGCGCGGACCAACTCAGGACAACTAGTCAGTGCTCGTGCCGCTGGGTTGGTACCGAGGGCGGCGAGGGCGAGTCCGAGACCCACCCAGGACGACACCCGATCGGAGTCGTTCGCCAGTTCTGCCCGATAACCGTGGACCGCATCGTGAAACCGTCCGGTCGCGTAGGCGAGATCGGCAACGGTGGCACCCGGCACCGACTGCCACAGCAGGGCAGGTACTCGGCGGTCACCACTGGTGATGCCCAGGCGAATCAGGTCGGCGCGTGCGCTGGACGGCTCGCCGTCCTGCACGGGAGTCGGTACAGGGTGAACCGAGGGTGGATGAACCGGTGGACGTGGTCGCGTTGCCATCCATGCCTCGGCCAAGGCGGTCACGGCCTGGTTGTCCGGCCTGACATGCCGTATGCGGAACCCCGCACGATGATCGGTCGTGACGGCGTCGGCAAGCCGACACAGTTCGTCCGGTACGTGCTCGTCCTGCCACGGCCCGAGTCGACTGGCGATGCCGTCGACGAACCGGCGGCCAGCGGAAGTCAACGCCGGGTCGTCACGCAGCGCTTCGAGCACGAGCCAGGCATGACTCCGTGACAGGGCGAACTCGAACGAGGCGCGTCGCGACAGATTTCCGGTCTCCGCTCGCGCCATCGCACGCCAGAAGGCTGCGATGCCGAAGAAGGCGTAGACGCCTTGCAGCGCCCCGCTGAGTGGTCGGGGGTCGGGCCGCCACGGCACGTAGAACCGTTCGCTCGGGTCGTCTTCGTACAGCCCGACCACGTGCAGGACGCCGCCGAGAACGATGTGCTGAAGCTCATGGACAAGCGTGGCTGCCAGTTCGGCACCATCCACTGGCCGGGCGACGAGCGCGCTGCCGAACGCCTCGCCTGTCGACGCGCTCGCACTTCGGAACACAACGGCAGGCATCGGCACGAGCGAGTCGAGCCCGGCGGAAAACGTGTCGGCGAGATCGGGAAGGTCACGGTCGAGGAGCCGCCATGCCTCCCCGATGAGGTCATCCCACGACCCGACCTCGGCCGCGTCGAGGCGTCTGGGCCGCACCGGTTCACGCAGGCCGCGATAGGGATCGAGATCATCGAGCCGAACAGTGAGGCGCCGCCGGCCAGCTGATGCCGTTACCCGTCGGATGCTCCACCAGTCTGGTGTGTCGGCGTCAAGACGGTCAGGGAGGACCACCCGCGAGCTGCCGTGCCTGACCTCGATCCGCCTACCATCGCTGCGCACTTCGGCTACCGAATGGGGTTCGATGACCGGGAAGCGAGCGAGCCCCAGGGTCGGGAGGATGGCGCCGCCCTCCCATACGGGTACGGAAATGTGGAAACGCAAGCCGGCGTGGATGGCGGCGGCCGCCGCGATGGAGTGGAGATGACCGACATGCATCCATAGCGGACATACCCCGGTGATTCCGTTGCGCAGCAGCCGAATCGTGTAACCGGCCCAACTTCCGAAGTAGGGATGCGCGAGCACGTGGTCGAACGCCGTGGGGGCGGTGGCTTCCACACGGGCCAGGAGGTTCCACGCATCCTCCGGCGACGGCAACTGACCGAACAACTCCGGTGTTTTGGTCACCTCGTCCAGCAAGGCGCGTGACAGCAGCAGTCGCCTGCTGCGTTCGACGCGGCGCAGGTGTCGGACCACGTCGGCTCGGACTTCACCTCGCGCCAATTCGTCGAAATGGGTCCACGGCAGCCGGTGGAATGGAGTCGTTGTCAGAACATCCTGACTCTCGACCTGTTGACGAGCTTCTCCGGTGGACATGGCTAGTCGATGCGCTCTCCTTGTCCCTCCGCGGCGCTCGCATAGGACACACTCAATTTTTCTGTTCGCTTCATGGCGTGATGCATGGCGTGGAGGAGGGCTGAACTGTTCAGTTCGCGCAACCGGCCAAATGAGATGGTGCTGAGGTCGATGAGTTCGGATTCGATGCCTGGGTCGGTGTCGGTGGAATACATGTCTCGAGTCCCTCCCGCCCGCTGCGCGGGTTCACCGCGTGAATACATCATCGCGTACGGTAGCGAATTCTGGAAGGCCTAGGTGTCCGACGGGTAGCTGCCCGCGGCCAGTTCGCGGAGAAGGTCCGCGTCCAGGATTGTCACCCGGTGGCGGGCGGTCGCGACCACCTTGAGCCGTCGTAGTTCCTCCAGGCCCCGGAGCAGGGTGCGGCGGGAGACCCTCGCGTACCCGGCCAGGTCGTCGTGCGTCACGTTGAGGTTCACCTCGCCGACGTTGGCCCACTCAGGGGAGTACTGGACCGACAACTCGAGTAGGACCGCCGCGAGGCGTTGGACGAAGTCCGAGCCGCCGGAGTCCAGCCGGAGGCGGTCCGACTGGTGTAGCCGGATTCCCGTGGTGCGGAGGAGTTCCTGGGCGATGTGGGGGTGTGTGGTCAACAGTGTCACCAGCCGGTCCCGGGGCACGACCAGGGTGCGGACATTGTCCAGTGCGGTGATGGTCGCGGAGCGGGCCAGTTCGCTGATGGGGGACAGTTCACCAACTATTTCGCCTGGGCCGCGGGCTGCGAGGGGAGCGTCGTCCCCCCGATAATTCCGGGCGGTGATCTTCACCCAACCGGCCAGGATGACGTACATGCCGCTCGGCGGACTGCCCTCCAGCGCGAGAATTTCACCGGGGAGCCATGTGCGTTCGTAACCGCATTCCCGGAGGGCCGCACGGTCGGCCGGTGTGAGCCGGTACCACGCCCGGCGCTCCTCGCCCGTGTGCCCCGATGATGTCATCGGTGGGTCTCCCGCGGCCCCAGCCGCAGTATTCCGCTGAATGTGCCAGTTGGCATATTACCTGTCCGCCAACTTTGTCAGCATGGGCACGGACAAAAATCATCTGAATCAGGAGCGAGTGATGACGAGTCACTCCAGGGCGACGATCCACGCCGACTGGGTACCCACCTCCCACGCCAGCATCCCCACCGCGTTCCCACCACATCCGCCTCTGCAGTCCGGCGGTTGGTACCGCGCCGCGTCGGCCGAGTCGCCCAGGCCCGGGCGACTTCCGGTCGTTCCCCGCACCACCAGGTCCACCGGTGCGGCCGTCGCGCTCAGCTCGCTGTTCGGGCCGCTCGGACTGTGTTACCTGTCTGTCGGCGCGGGGCTGGCCGCGACCATTCTGGCGACAGTTCTCATCGGGATGGCCGGTCCCGCCGCCCTGCTGTTCATCTACCCGCTGTCTGTCACAGCGGCGGTTTGGGGAATGCGGCAACGCAAGCCATGGAGGCGGTGAGGCCGAACCAGTACCCGACGCCGACCGCAAAAGCGCGACGGTAGCCAAGCCGAACGGCCGCGAGACCCCGTGAGTGAAAGATCCGCCACGACGATCACCGAACCGGACCTGGGCGGGCTTGGCCGCCCAGGTCAACTGGCGCCCCCGGCAGGACTCGAACCTGCGACCCAGAGCTTAGAAGGCTTCTGATCCTCGTAGACACCACCATCTACCAGCAACAATAGTAACGGAACCAGCCGCACCACGCTCCACAACAACATCGACACACTCGGGTTCATGCCACAACAGATGCCACGCCGCGTGGAAGACCAGCAGTTGATCTTGACTACGGAATGTAACTGCTGACAGGGTTGGTGGGCACAGCTGCTCGCGAGTACGGCTTGGCGAATCCCCTTCCGTGATCTGGGCCCGGAGCTGTGGCGGCGGGGGCGACCTGAGGCGCGGACCCGTCGCTCGCCCACCGACCAGGAAGCGACCGGACGGGAGCACGATGCGCGCCTGCGGGCTGAGATCTCGATGACCGCGCTGTCCGTGCCGCTGGAGCCGGCCCCTCCAGGCGATCGCCACGGAAGACCTGGGCGGTCGTCTTGCGGCCGGCGGCGTCGCGTCGGGGATGACGTCGTTGAGGATTCGTCGGGTGCAGCCGCTCACTCGTGGGATGTTCCGGTCGGCAGTTGGAGCATGGCTACACCGTCGTTGGTCGCGATGGCCAGTCGGTGTTCGGGAGCTGTGGCTAGAGCGGGCCCTAGATCGTCGTGAGTCCGATCGTCACCCGCCTGGTGGGTAAGATCAGCGGTTATCCGTGATCGATCGGCACTTCGATTCGTGATGGGTTACTTCGGTGGGGCGATATCGATGACTGCGAACCCTGCGGTGCCTGCGACGGTTAGTACGTTGGCTTCGCTGTGGGGCGAGTCATGGCTGAAGGCAAGGGTGGAAATGGTCGCTCCCGCCACTACTCGAGCGACCTCGTGACCATCGAGATTCCAGAGGCGCACAGTCTTGTCATCGCTGCCGGTGGCGAGCAGGGTCCGGCCATCACGGACCGGCGCCGCCGCCACCGCGAACACCTGCCGGGTGTGTCCGGTGATCGGGTCGCCGATCTGGGTTGCGGTGGTGGGGTCCCACAACCGCACCGTCCCATCGCGGCTGCCGGTGGCGAGCAGGGTCCGGCCGTCGGGCATCGGCACCGCCGCCACCGCGGACACCGCTCGGGTGTGTCCGATGAGCGGGTCGCCGATCTGGGTTGCGGTGGTCGGGTCCCACAACCGCACCGTCCCGTCGAAGCCGCCAGCGGCGACCAGGGTACGGCCGTCACGCATCGGCACCGCCGCCACCGCAAGCACCCCGTCGGTGTGTCCGGTGATCGGGTCGCCGATCTGGGTTGCGGTGGTCGGGTCCCACAACCGCACCGTCCCGTCGAAGCCGCCAGCGGCGACCAGGGTACGGCCGTCACGCATCGGCACCGCCGCCACCGCGAACACCGGCCCCATATGTCCGGTGAGCGGGTCGCCGATCTGGGTGCCGGTGGTGGGGTCCCACAACCACACCGTCCCGTCGTCGTAGCTGCCGGCGGCGAGCAGGGTACGGCCGTCACGCATCGGCACCGCCGCAACCGCGGACACCCCACCGATGTGGCCGGTGAACGGATCACCCACCTGGGCGCCGGTGGTCAGGTCCCACAACCGCACCGTCCCATCGCGGCTGCCGGTGGCGACCAGGGTACGGCCGTCGGGCATCGGCACCGCCGCCACCGCGTTCACCCGGTCGGTGTGTCCGGTGATCGGGTCGCCGATCTGGGTTGCGGTGGTCGGGTCCCACAACCGCACCGTCCCGTCGAAGCCGCCAGCGGCGAGCAGGGTACGGCCGTCACCGATCGGCACCGCCGCAACCGCGGACACCCCACCGATGTGGCCGGTGAATGGATCACCCACCTGGGTTGCGGTGGTGGGGTCCCACAACCACACCGTCCCATCGATGCTGCCGGTGGCGAGCAGGGTACGGCCGTCACGCATCAGCACCGCCGCAACCGCGGACACCCCACCGATGTGGCCGGTGAATGGATCACCCACCTGGGTTGCGGTGGTGGGGTCCCACAACCGCACCGTCCCATCGATGCTGCCGGTGGCGAGCAGGGTACGGCCGTCGGGCATCGGTACCGCCGCCACCGCGGACACCGCTCCGGTGTGTCCGGTGAGCGGGTCGCCGAACTGGGCGCCGGTGGTCGGGTCCCACAACCACACCGTCCCATCGAAGCCGCCGGTGGCGAGCACGGTCCGGCCGTCACGCATCGGCACCGCCGCCACCGCAAGCACCTCGCCGGTGTGTCCGGTGAGCGGGTCGCCGATCTGGGTTGCGGTGGTGGGGTCCCACAACCGCACCGTCCCATCGCGGCTGGCGGTAGCGAGCAGGGGTCGGCTATCACGCATCGACACCACCGCCACCGCGGACACCGCTCCGGTGTGTCCGGTGAGCGGGTCGCCGATCTGGGCGCCGGTGGTCGGGTCCCACAACCACACCGTCCCGTCGTGGCTGCCGGTGGCGAGTTGGGTTTTGTGGTCTGGTGCAGTGAATGGGGTGATGGCTGTGATGGGGGTGTGGTGGTTTGTGAGGACGTTGTTGGCCAGTGTCCAGTGGGCCCAGCGTGGGCGGAGTCCTGGTGGGTGGATGGTGGGGTTGGGGGGGAGTCCGGCAGTGGTGCGGGCGAAGTCGTGGGTGAGTGCTCGGGAGTGGGGTGGGGTGTCGGTGAGGAAGGGTTCGATGCGGGCCCA
>NZ_JBJMIE010000266.1:0-3730 GCF_045807065.1 Actinophytocola sp.
GAGTGGTATCGCGAAGGCCGCGTGCCGCTGCATACCCTGCGCGCCGACATCGACTACGGCTTCTCCCAAGCCAAGACCACCTACGGCGTCATCGGCGTCAAGGTCTGGGTCTACAAGGGCGACACCCTCGGTCGCACCGACGCGCCGTCCCTGGACAGCACGCCGCGCCCCGAAGGCGAAGTGCGCCGCGGTCCCCGTGGTCCGCGGCGTGACGGCGACCGCCGTCCGAGCGGCCCCGGCCGTGGCGGCCCGCGCGGCCCCGGCGGTGGTGGCGGTGGCGGCGGCCTGGGTGCCCTGCCCACTCCCATCACGAGCATCCCCGGCCTCGGTACCGGCAGCGGTAGTGGGAACGGCCAGGGCGGTGGCCTCGGCAGTGGCAGTGGCGGTGGCAGTGGCGCCGGCGGTGGTCCCGTCGCCGGGGTCAAGGTGCCGGGTGTGAGCCTCGGCGGCGGCGCCATCAGCGGCATTCCCGGCCTCGGCTCGGCGGGCGGTGGCGGTGGCGTCGGTGGTGGCATTGGCGGGGGCGGCGGCATCGGCGGTGGTGTCGGTGGCGGCACCGGTCAGATCCCCGCGGCCGCGACCCCGTACCAGGCACCCGCGTCCACCGGCCCGGCCGGCGTGGCCCCCGCCGCGCCGACCTCCGCCGGTGCGGCGACCACCGCGGGCGGCGGCGGATCGGGCGGCGGCATGGGTGGCATGCCGATGTCCCCGATGGGCATGGGTGGCATGGGTGGCGGCGGCGCCCCCGGCTCCGGCACGGCGTCCCGCCCCAGCGGCGGCAGCAACCGGAACCGCCGCAAGGAGGTCGTGACACCGGGTCTGCCGGTGATGCTGAGCGGCAAGGCGGGCATGGCCGACCTGAACGCCTTCGCCGGCCGCGGGCGCAAGCAGGTGCAGGAGTCCGACGTGCCGACCACGGTCCAGCTCATCGACGAGGACCTGTGGCAGGTGGAGCAGAAACCGGCCGCCGACGAACGCGTGGTGGCACCCTCGGTACGCCGGGCGCACTGACCGCAGGAGAAGGGCCCCGAGCGACTCGGGGCCCTTCTCCTACCGTTGGAGGGCGGCCTCGTGGCTCAGGCCCGAGCCCATCGGGATCCGTGCCACCAGGCCCGCCGGCATCCGCACCGGCGTGACGTCGGAGTACCCGAGCACCTTCAGCACGTCCGCCGACGCGAGCGCGTGCGCGATGCCCTGGTCGGTCACCACGAGGAACGTCCCGCGCGGCGCGTCCGCCGACGGCACCGCCTCGACGACCGCCGCCCGCCCGGCCGGCACCAGCACCCGGTCCGCGAGCACGGCGCCCCGCTCGGTCCGCTTCGGCGTGGCCGCCATGGGGTCGACCGGCGGCATCACGGGCGCCAGCGTCACCAGCGGCACGCTGGCCCTGGGCGGGAACGTCAGGCACAGGGTCGCGTCGTCGTCCATCCGCACGAAGTCCGGCCGGACGGCCGGCGGGTCCCCGGGTTTCGCGGGCGCGATCGACGCCTGCGGTGCCCCGCTGGCCTCGATCAACCCCATCGGCAGGGCCCTCGGCTCCTGGTTCGGGTACGCCTTCGCGGTCTCCTGGTACGCGCGCTGGATGTCGTACTGCAGCTCGGTGATCGGCCGCAGCTGCCCCACCTCGGCCAGGTAGAACTGCACGCCCCGCGACGTCGACACCCCGAACAGCTGCCCGGCGAGGACGTCCGGCCGCACCACCCGCGCCGGCTGCCCCATCCGCGCCACGGGAATCGGCGCGATCGGCCGGCCGGCGGGGATCGACTCGATCACCGCGGGGCTCACCCGCACCGCCGGCGTCGCCCGCAGCGCCAGCCCGACCGCGAGCTGGTCCGGCTTGCTGATCAGGTGCCGGTAGCCGCGCAGGACCAGGTACCGCTCGCCGGTCTCCGGCACGTCCGCCAGCACCGCCTCGCCGCGCAGCGTCAGGCCGCCGCTCACGGTCTGCCCGACCATCAGCACGGATGTCGGCACGACCGTCCCGGTCAGGTCCGGCGCCGGCTGCGAGCAGAGCGTCCAGGGGTCGCTCAGCAGGCCGTCGGGCCCCGGCAGGTCGTCCGGCGCGTCCGGGATGCCGATGCGTGGGCCGCGGGGCACCCCGGTCAGCGAGTCCCGCGACACGCTCACGGTCTCGGCGTGGTCGCCGAGCGCCAGCAGTGCCGAGGTGTAGTTCTCGACCGGGTGCAGGCGGCCGTCGAGGTAGATGTAGCGGGTGCCGGTCTCCTTCTCGACGACCACCTTCTTGCCGTCCGCCCACGTCTGGTTGCCGCCCGGGTTGATCACCCCGTAGACGCCGACCGCGGCCAGCATGATCACGGCGATGGCGATGCCGCCGAACGCGGCGTTGACGGGCCGGCGGAACGGCGGCTGCTCCGGGTCGGTCTCCCTGGTGACCAGTGCGGAGATGACCCGCTGGACCAGGAACTGGTAGGCGTGGAGCTGGTCGCGCTTGGAGGCCATGTCAGCCGCCCAGCCCGCGCAGGTAGCCGTACAGGCCCAGCACCGAGCAGGTGACCGGCACGATCGCCAGCACCAGCACCACCTCCAGGATCTCCGCGTACCGGCCGAAGTAGGGGCTGGCCTCGCGCGTGCTGTGCAGGACGCCGAGCAACGCCGCCGCGATGCCGGCGAGCAGCAGCACCGGACCGGCCATCGTGAGCAGGTCGTTCCGGTCGGACATGAGCGGGTCGAGCGCGAGGCACACGGCCCCGGCCAGCCCGGCCACCAGCAGCGGCACGCGTTGCCGCACGATCGGGTAGAGCCGCGCTCGCAGCAGGAACCCGACGGTCAGGACCATGACGAGGACCATCCCGGCCTCGCTGCCGCTGGTGACCAGCAGCACCTGGCAGGGCACGACGACCGTGGCGAGCCCGCCGACCATGCCGGTGAGCAGGCTGTCCGCGCGGAGCACCGACGCGTAGACGGCACCCCGCGGTGGCTGCGGGTCGTCCCGCAGGAGGTCGGCGGAGGACTTCGGCAGCACCGGCATCGGCACCCGCGACAGCCGGATCGACAGCGGCGCGAGCACGGGGGAGAAGGCTAGCCCGATCCCGGCGACCAGCGCCGCGGCCTCGTACCCCTCGAGCGAGTCGAGCGTGGTGAGCCAGCCGCCGACCACGGCCAACACCCCTACGGTGGCCGCCCCGACGAACAGCGCGGCCCGGTCGACCACCCCGAGCAGGGCGACCATGGCGGCCAGCAGCAGCGCGGCACCCGCGCCGAGCAGGTGCGGCGCGCCGAGGTCGGGCAGGTCCCGGTTCCCGGCGAACACGAGCCCACCACCCGCGAACGCGAACGGCAGTGCGACGGCCGCCGCGATGGCGCCCGCGCCGGTGTCCCCGGCGGCGCGCGCGAGGAGCAGGGCGGTGGCGAGCAGCACGCCGGCGACGCCGATGGACCACCAGGCGGGCCCCGGCCACGGCGGCCCGGACCGGGCGACGGCGGCCAGTGCGAGCACGACGGCCAGCGCGCCGATCGCGAGTCCGGCGGCGCGGGTGTGCCGGGGTCCCCAGGCGCCGCCGGTGCGTGCCGACCCCGTGGCGATGGCGTCGACGAGGTCGTCGTACTCCAGCTCGGGCCAGTCCGTGTGCGCATGAGTGAGGTGCAGGACCTCGCCGTCCCGGACCCGCTGCGCGGCGAGGGTCCGCGCGGAGTCGAGTGCGGTGCCGTCCGCGCGGCGCAGCACCCAGCCGCCGCTCAGGGCGCCGGTGTCCGCGAGGTCCTCGCCGGC
>NZ_JBJMIE010000267.1:0-17660 GCF_045807065.1 Actinophytocola sp.
ACCTCCGCGCGACGCCCTGAACGGCGCTCCCGGGACTCCCGCACGAGCGATCAGGGCAGTGGGCCGGGCGGGAGGAGGGTGCGCGGGTTCAGGGCCGCCCGGAGGCGGACCGGCCAGGGGCGCCGGGACAGGCCGCGGCGGACCTCGCGGACGGCGGACCACGCCTCGTCGGCGGTGGTCCGGGTCAGGCCCGTGCGGGACCAGAGCGCGACGTCGACCGTTCTGGCCAGGGTGTCCAGACCGGTCACGACCGACGGGTCGACGTGCGGCCGCGCCGCGCCGGCCAGGTCGCGAACGGTCATGCCCGCGGTGAACGGGATCCCGTGCGCACGCAACCGGTCCCGGGCCTCCGCCCACGCCCCGACCACCGCGCGGGCACCCGGGCGGCGGCGTCTGTGCCAGCCGCGTGCGCACCGGGCCAGTGGCATGCCCAGGGCCCACAGGACCAGCACCCCGCCGAGGGCCACCACGGTCTCGACGACCGGGAGCACGAACTCGTCGCCGTCGTCGGGGTCGCGGTCGGTCGGGGCGTCCTCGCGCAGCTCCGGGTCGTGCAGCTGCTCCGGCGGCGGCAGGCTCTCGCGGGCCTGTTCGGTCACCTCGGCCAGGCCCCTGGGCCGGACGCCGGTGCCGCTGGGCGTCCCGGCCGGGTCGAGCGGCACCCAGCCGACGCCCTCGACCGCGACCTCCGGCCACGCCAGGACGTCGCCGCCGCGGACGGCCACGTCCTCGCCGGCGCCGCTCGCCTTGAAGCCGACGGCGATCCGGGCCGGCAGGCCGATCATGCGCGCGAGCACCACGTACGCCGCCGCGAACTGTTCGGTGGTGCCGCGCCTGGTGTCGAGCAGGAACGTGCGGAGCTGGGGCCAGCCGCTGCCGCTGGGCAGGTCCGCGCCGGTCGCGAGGGCGTAGTTCTCCCGCAGGTACCGCTCGAGCACCAGCGCGGTCTGGAACGCGGGCCTGGTGTCCCGCACGGCCTTGCCGGCCAGCTCGGCGATGCCGTCGGGGACCTGGCCGAGGTCGCCGAAGCCGGTGCGCGCGGTCGGGTCGACGGCGGCGCCGGCGAGGACGTCGGACCGCACGGTGGGCTCCCACCAGGACAGGTCGTAGCTGACGGGACCCGAGCGGCCGGGGACGAGGAGCGTGCCGGAGGTCTCGTCGACCAGCGGCGCCAGGCCGGTCACCGCGGCCGGCAGTGCCTGGCTGGGCAGCCACGGGCCCTCGGTGTCGGCGTACTCGACGTGGGCGGTGTGCTCGGTGGCCGGGACGGTGACGGCCGGCGCGGGCGGCAGGGCGGTGCCGAGGCGGCGGGGCTGCACGCTGGGCGTCCACGTGACGCCGTTGAACTGGTCGAGCACGACGAGCCGCCACCGGTCGACGGGCGCGTCGGTGGAGTAGGTGAGGACCTCGTCGTCCGGGGTGAGCAGGTGGTCGGTCAGCTCGTCGAGCGGGCTGGCCACGCGCTCGGGCGGCAACGGCGCGAACTGCTTGTCCTTCAGCGAGTACACGGGCCGGTCGACCGGGTCCGTCACCGCGCCGAGCACAGCCCCGCCCACGCTCAGCACGACGAGCAGCACGGCGACGACGGGTCGGCGGGTGACCGGCCCGGCCTCCGCCGCCGAGGCGAGGAGCACGGCCGCGACCACGGCGAACCCGAACGCGGCGAGCATGGCGGTGGGCCCGGTCAGCGCGACGTACGCCTGGCTGAGCCCGAGGACCGCGAGCCCGGGGAGCAACGCGAGCAGCGGCCGGCGGAGCCGGCTGAGCAGCTCCAGGGCGATGGTGGCGGCGGCGAGCGCGGCGAGCGGGACGAAGAGGAGCAGCTCGGGGTCGGCGCGGGCGGGCCAGGTCGACTGGAGGGTGAGCTGCCAGGAGTCGGTCAGGCCGGCGGCGAGGGCGCGGATGGTCTCGCCGGTGGGGAGGCCGCTGGTCGTGGTGGGGAACAGGAGGGCCTCGACCAGAGCCAACAGGCCCACGACCAGGACGAGCAACGCCCGCCACGGAACGAGCGCGGGCCAGTGCCGGCACGCCTCGGCGACCCCGAGGCCGGTGACGAGGACCAGGCCGAGCGGGAGGAGCAGCGGCGCGACCCCGAACACCGGCGCGAACAGGAGCGCCGGACCGACGGCTGCCAGCAGCGTCGCGACCACCGCGGCCCGCCCGCCCGTCGCGTCATCTCGGCGAGCGGTCACGAAACCTCCCTTCCGGGTTTGTCCACACCGCTCGAACTATCCACAACCAGCCGGTAACAACGCGGGAATGTCGGCCCCTGCCGGTAGACTGGCAAGGCGGGACGCCCCCGGGACAGGGTGGGGGCTGGCCATCGCGCGCGCGAGTTCATGCGGCCACCGCCACGGTCCCCCGCGGGTGGCCACATCGCGCGCGACTCATGAAGGCACCGTCACGTTCCAGCGGCGGGTGGCGCCTCGCGCGTTCGGGGCCTTGATGATCTGGGCGCCCGGCACGCCAATCGACACTCCCGTCTGTGTGCCGCCGGCCAGGGTGATCACCACCGTCGACGCGTAGTGGGGACGCAGGGCCGCCACCGCGGTCAGGTCCTCGTGGTGGGCGCTGGCCAGGACCACGACCAGCGAGCCGCCCCGGTCGGCCGGCTGGGTCAGCGACGCCGGGACCAGGCGCGCCGGGGCTTCCGTCGCCCGCAGTTCGCACAGCTCGTCCAGTACCTGGCGGACAGCCTGCTGGCCGCCGCGGAGCTTCAGGTCCGTGTGGGCCGTCACCAGGCGGCACCAGTAGCCCGCCGCCGCGGCCGCGTTCAGCAGTGACGCCGTCAGGTCGACCGCCTCCTCGAACACCGGCGGCGGCAGCAGGGCCGCGCGGGTGTCGAGCAACGCCGTGAAGCGGGGCTGGTTCGGGTCCACGTAGTCGCGGACCATCAACCGGCCCGTGCGCGCGGTCGCCTTCCAGTGGAGGTGGCGGACCTCGTCGCCGGGGACGTACTCGCGGACGTCGCGCAGGTCCAGGGAGCCGTGCGGGGAGTTGTCGCTCGTGCGGCCCTCGTGGTGGTGCCGGGGGTGGCCGGCGACGAGCGCACGCACCGGATACGTCTTCGGGTGCACCCACATCGTCGCGGTGTCGCCGGTGGTGAGGCGGCTCCGGCCCAGGCCGAGGGGGTCGATGCGCTCCAGGGTCAGCGGGCCGACCTGGATCCGGCCGCGGCGCGTGGTCGGCAGTTCGTAGTGGTAGACCGCGTCGGCGCCCGGGGCCAGCGGGCGGACGGCCACGGCGTGGAAGCCGCCGTCGACGCGGTCGCCGGCGGTGAAGCCGCCGTGGCGGCGGGGGCCGTCGTTGTGCACCCGTAATCGCGCGAAGGCGGGGCGGCCGCGTTGGACGCGGTCGGGGTAGACCTCGCGGGTCACCACCACGCGTGGCCGGCGTGCGGTGACCACCAGCGCGGCCGCGACCGCACCGAACCCGGCGCCACCCAGTGCCCGCAGCACGGGGAAGCCGACCCACGCGCCGCAGCCGTACGCGACCACGGCCGCCACCAGCACCGCCCAGCCACGGCGGGTGAGTCTCGGCATCAGCCCGCCACCCGCGAGCGACGTGGGGCGGGGCATTAGGCGACCGAGGTGCTGACCGCTGGTGCCGGGATCGCGGCCAGCACCTCGTCGACGATGTCGCTCGTGCCGCGCTGGTTCAGCTCCGCCTCGGCGGTCAGGATCAGCCGGTGTTCCAGCACCGGCTTCGCGACATCCTTGATGTCGTCCGGAGTGACGTAGTCGCGCCCGTACGTCGCCGCGACCGCCTGCGCCGCGCGGACCAGGGCGATGCTGCCGCGCGGGCTGGCGCCGTAGCGGAGCGCGGCGTGCGTGCGGGTCGCGGCCGCCAACCGGGCCGCGTACTCGACGACGGCCGGGTCGATGTGCGCGGCACGCACCTCTTCGACCGCCCGCCGCAGGGCCGCGAGGTCGACCACCGGGGACAGCTCGTCCGGGCCGACACCCGCGCAGTCGCTCATGATCACCAGGACCTCGGACTCGAGGTTGGGGTAGCCGACCGACAGGCGCATCAGGAACCGGTCCAGCTGCGCCTCCGGCAGCCGGTAGGTGCCCTCCATCTCGATCGGGTTCTGCGTCGCCACCACCAGGAACGGCCGGGGCACCTCGTGCCCGACCGACTCGACGGTGACCGTGCGCTCGCTCATCACCTCCAGCAGCGCCGACTGCGTCTTCGGCGTGCCGCGGTTGATCTCGTCGGCCAGCACGACGTTGGCGAAGATGCCGCCGGGCCGGAACTCGAACGTCTCGCTGCCCTGCCGGTACACCTGCACGCCGGTCACGTCACCCGGCAGCAGGTCCGGCGTGAACTGGATGCGGCTGTACGAGCCGCCGATGCTGCGGGCCAGGCACCGGGCCAGGGTCGTCTTGCCGAGACCCGGCACGTCCTCGATCAGCAGGTGCCCCTCGGCGAGCAGACCGGCGATGGCGAGCCGGACCAGATGTGGCTTGCCCCGGATCACGCCCTGCACGTTCGCCGCGATCAGCTCGTACACCTGACCCGCGGTGGGGTGAGTCACCCGGCCTCCCACACGTAGTCGTTCGAACGCGTGTCAACGCCGCCCGGATCGGTCACGACGATCCACACAGTGTGGCCGACCCCCGAGTAGGCGAACTGGTCGGTCTCGCAGTAGCCGCTGCCGTCGGTGGTGCACTCGCCGCCCGGGTTGCTGTACGCGGCGTCGTCCGAGAACGGCTGCAGGTGGTACTGCGTGTTGGGCCGCATGCCGTGCAGCTCGACGTGCATCCACGCGCAGGCGTCGTCCGACCCGCACCACTCCTCGGTGGCCGGGCCGCGCGCCACGGTCACCGAGCCGCCGCTGACCGCCTTGGTCGTCGTGGCGACCGGCCCGACGAGCTGCTGTCCGTCCGCGGTCGTGGTGACGACCCGGACCGTGAACGTCAGGACGCCGGGCTGCGAGGGGTCGAAGTCGAACCCGGCGGCGGGACCGGTGACCGTCTGGTCCGGTGCGCCGGTCATGGTCGCGATGTAGTGCGTGAACGTGCCGGTGCCCATGTCCGCCGGCGGGTCCCAGTCGAACAGCGCGCCGTCCCCGTTGAGCAGGACCTGCAGCTGGGTCGCCTGCCCGGGGGGTCGCGCCGGCGCGACCGGGGTGACCGGGTTGGCCGCGGCGCCCGGGCCGGTGCCGGCGCCGTTGGTCGCGGCCACCGTGAACACGTACGAGGTGCCGTTGGCGAGGCCGTTGACCACGGTGGTCCGCGCGGTGCCGGGGACGGTGGTCTGGCCGCCCGCCCAGGTGATCCGGTAGCTCGTGACGGCCGAACGGTTGTCCGGCGCCGGACCCCAGCTGACGGTCGCGGTCGCGTTGCCCGCGGTGGCGTTGACGGCCGTCGGCGCACCGGGTGGGCTCGCCGGCACCGCCGGCGGCTGGTCCTCTTCTTCTTCGTCCGGCGGGGGTTGCTGCTGTACCGGCGGCGGTTTCGGCCGCTCCGTCCGCGGGTCCGGGGTGTTCTCGGGCCTCGGGAGGCTGGTGCCGGGCTTCGCGTCCGTCACGACCGGGGCGTCCGGGTCCTTGCCGCCGGTCGGGACCCGGCCCTCGCCGGCCTCGTCCTCGATCGGCACGTCGGTGAGGGCGCCGTCCTCGTCGACGACCACGACGTGCTCGCCCTGCGCACCGTCGACGTAGATGCGCTCGTCCTCGCCGCGGGTGAGCCGCGGGTCGCCGTTGTCGGCCGGGATCTCCTTGGTCTGCTTGCGCTTGCCCGCGCTGTCGTAGGTGATCAGCGTGTTGGTGGTCCGGTCGACGACGGCGACGACCCCGCCGGTGGCGACCGGCCCGGCGTACTCGCCGTCGCCGAGGTCCACGGTCACCGGGTCGGCGGGGTCGATCCCGGCCGTGCCGAGCCCGGCGTCGACGAGGTGCATGTGCTTGCCGTCGAGAATCGCGAGCCGCCCGCCGACGTCGGTGCTGGCGACGCGTGCGTCGTCGTGCGCGTCGACACCGAGGGCACGCGGCTCGCCGAGGCCGTCCTTCTCGACGACGTGGAGCGTGTCCTCGGTGGTGTCGACGAAGACGAGGCGGTCGCTGACGGTGGAGAGCACGCCGGCGTGGCCCTTGGGGAGGAGGACGGGGCAGGAGACCTGCTTGGCGTCCTTGGGGAGCTGGCAGAGGAGGCCGGCCTTGGTGCGGGGCAGCCAGAGCGTGCCGTCGCGGGTGGCGAGCGGGGCGCCGACGGCACCGCCGAGCGAGAGGACCATGTGGTGGTCGCCGAGCCGGACCACCTTGCCGCCCTCGCGGTACACGAGGTAGGGCCCCCCGTCGGTCTCGACACCGACCGGCTGCTCCTTCGACGGCGGGGTCGTCGTCTCCTCGACCGACAGGCTCGACTTGCCGAACTCGGTGATCCGCGAGTCCCCGACCACGTAGCCGCTGGTGTCGCCCTGGAAGACCTGGTCACCGGGCCCGCCGCCGGGCACCCGCGCCTGGGCGTCGACATCGCCGGTCGAACCGTCCACGTGGAACACCGACTGCAGCGAGGCGTTGTAGATCCAGTGCCCCGGCAACAGGAACTGGACCGCCGACACGGGGTTGGCCGCCCCGGTCACCGCCGCGACCACCCCCGCCACACAGGCGATGACGACCGCCACCACGGGCAGCCGGCTCCGCCATGCCTTCGCGAGCGCCGCCCTGTCAGTCATGGCCACACGGTAAAAGTAATCGGTTGGGAACGTCCAACACGGATCGGTGGCAACTTCCGGTCAGAGACGTTGACTATGCAATTATCAGCGCACTCCGGCGCCCTTCGTCCGTGCTCGCGGTTTCTGTAGCCTCGCCTGCTGTACAGAACGAGCGAGGGAAGGTGCACCCCGTGAACGCGGGCTACCGCGCGATCGCCGACGCGCTTCGTACCGAGATCGACGCGGGCCGTCTGCCCCCGGGCAGCAAGCTGCCGAGCGAGAACGAGTTGATGGCTGCCTACGAGGTCGAGCAGCCGACTGCTCGGCGGGCGCTGGAGGTGCTCAAGAACGAGGGGCTGATCGTCGCGCGGCGGGGCGCGGGGACGTTCGTGCGTGAGTTCCGCCTGTACCGGCGTAGCTCCCCAGCACGCCTCGCCGAATCCGGCTGGGGTGCCGGGCGTTCGGTGTGGCAGTCGGACGACGCGAAGCGCGACACCCGCGTCGACGGCATCGAGGTCACGGTCGCCGACGCGCCGGACCACGTCGCGGCCGTGCTGGATCTGCGTGCCGGCGAGAAGGTGGTCGTCCGCCGGCGCCGGTACCTGGTCGATGACGCGCCGGTCCAGTTCGCGACGTCCTACTACCCGGCACCTCTCGTACGGGACACGCGGATCGCGGAGGCCGACACCGGCGGTGGTGGTGTCTACGCGCGACTTGCCGAAGTCGGGCACAAACCCGTGCACTTCCGCGAGGAGCTACGGGCGCGCATGCCCCGCGAGGCGGAGGCGAAGGTTCTCGACCTCACCCAAGGGACGCCGGTGATCGTGGTGGTTCGGACGGCGTACACGGCGGAGGGGAGAGCGGTCGAGGTCAACGAGATGACGCTCGACGCCAGCGCCTACATCCTCGAATACGCCTTCTCGTCGGAAGAGTCGAGCTAGGGAAAGACTCACACCTTCGCGTGACTTCTACCCAGGAGACTCGCCTTCCTTCCTGATGGCGTGGTCCACTCAGCGTCCGAAGTTCTGTACAGAAGATGGGGTTGCAACATTGTCGAGGGGTGGACCAGAGGTGCTGTCTCGTTGGCCGCACATCACGCCGTTCCTGCGCCTGGAGACCGCGGGATGGGTGGCGGACGAGTTCCACCAGTGGCAGAACGTCGAGAAGAGCCTTGATCCGCAGGAACGCGCTGCCGCCAACGAGGAGTGGGCAGACTTCTTCGAATGGCGCCTGGGGCAGCGAGCCGGCGAGCTGGCCCGTGATCGGGTGAAGCGCCACCTGGTGACGAAGTGGACGGACGACATGGCCTACTGGTGCCGGCGATCCGCGAGGCTTGCCCGAGGTGAGGATCCCGGCGTGTGGGTTCCGCAGCGGCAGCGGCGGCCGGAGCTGGATCTCGAAGGTCGGGCGATCGTCGCGGACATGGGTTACGGCACCACCGGCAGGGCGAGTTCGAAGATGGCGCCCGCGTCCTCCGCGTTGTAGACGGACAGGGTGCCGCCGTGGGCCCAGGCCACCCAGCGGACTATGGACAGGCCCAGGCCCGACGAGCCGCTGCCCGTGCGGAAGCGGTCGAAGGCCTCGTCGGCGAAGTCGCCGGCCACGCCTGGGCCGTGGTCGGCGACCGTGACGCGGCCGTTGGCCACCGTGATGTGGACGACCGCCGGCTCGTTCGGTTGGCGGCCGTAGCGGATGGCGTTGTCCACGAGGTTGCCGATGGCTCGTTGCAGCAGCGTCGGGTCGACCATCACCTTGCAGGGGGCGGCGGTCACCGTCACCGAGGCGCCGTCGTTCGGGGTCTCGTCCACCACGCCGGACACCAGCTGGTCCAGCCACACCGGTTGTACGGCCAGGCGTTCGACCCCCGCGGCCAGGCGGGCGCGGACCAGTAGGCCGTCGATGATGCTGCCCATCCGCGACGCGAGGCGCACGGTGCGCGGTAGGAGGTCGCCGCGTTGGGTGGGGTTTCGCAGGGCCGTCTCGGCCAGGGCGCGTAGGGCCGCGACCGGGGTGCGCAGGTCGTGGGCGGTTTCGGCCAGCAGTACTTCCTGCTGTTCCAGGGCCGCCACCGCCGGGCGGATCGCGCGGGCGGACAGCAGGTGCCCGGCCAGCGCGAGGCTGCCGATGAGCACCGCCGCGCCCACCACCACCCACAGCACGAGACGGTTGTGCTCGTCCAGCATCGGTTCCGCGTTGCTCACGGCGACCACGGCACCGAGGTAGCCGGACCGGCCGCGGAACGGCTCCGCGCGCACGCGCACCATCTGACCATCGACACTGTGCGAGTACCCGTAGAGCTCCCGCCCCGACCGCGCGGCGTCGGCGGCCAACCCACCCAGCACCGCCCTGGACATCCGCACGCACTGACGTTCCGAGTACAGCTCGCGGAAGGACCCGGAACCGCCGGGGAGCACGGCGAACTGCGGGCACTGCTGGTTGATCTCGTCCTGGCCGACCAGCGCGGTGATGATCGCGTCGCCGTCGCTGCCGATGAGGCGGGCCACCGTCGAGGTCACCCTGGACAGTTCCAGGTCCATCTGCTTCTCGCCGCTGTCGCGGTCGGCCTTGATCACCAGCCAGGCGAACACGATCAGCCCCACGGCGTTCATCACCGTGAACATCAGGGTCAGCACCCACCGCAGGCGCCGCAGCCGGTCGGCCGACGATCGGTTCACGACACGGGACCGTATGCCCCGAGGCGGTAGCCGCGCCCGCGGATCGTGTGAATCAGCTCCGGCGTGCCCAGTTTGCGGCGCAGGCGCTTGACCACCACGTCGACCACGTTGGACATCGGATCGGCGGACGCGTCCCAACAATGTTCTATGAGGTCACTGCGGGACACCACCCGCTCCGGCCGGATCGCCAGGTACTCCAGGACCGCGAACTCCTTGTCGGACAGCGTGAGCAGCACCCCGCCCCGGCGCACGGCCCGGCGGGCGCAGTCGACCTCCAGGTCCGCGTGCCGCAGCACCGACGGGCGCCCGTCCCCGCGCCGGCACAGCGTGCGCACGCGGGCGGCCATCTCGGCCACGGAGAAGGGCTTGACCAGGTAGTCGTCACCGCCGGCCGCGAAGCCCGCCACGCGGTCGGCGATCGAGTCGCGCGCGGTCAGGAACAACACGGGCACGGCCCAGCCGGTCCGGCGCCGGTGCTGGACGTAGTCGATGGCGTCGCCGTCGGGGAGCGTCCGGTCGAAGACCACGCAGTCGAACCCGACTCGCCGCAGCAGGTCGTCGGCGGTTCTCAGGTCGGGTACCTGAAGCACCTCGAGACCGGTCCCGGCCAGTTCCACGGACACTGATATCCGCAGGTCCTCGTCGTCCTCGACCACCAACACCCGCATGTCATCGAAACCTAATGTGCCGTGGCTGATCGTGATCCACCTGAAGCGATGCTCGCTCCGCAAGCTCCGCTCAGAACGACCGTAGCCATCCAACAAGCGGCCTCGACGGCCATGGCCGGAACAGGACGCGCAGAAGGAGGTGACCGGTGGAAGCTTCCACGGGAAACGCGGCCGCGGTAGCCGGTCGGCAGGCCGCGACCACACCCGCGGCCGACACGAGAGCCGTCCCGGCCAAGGCCGCGGCCCCGGTGCGGATCGCGGCGAGCGCGGCACGGGCCGCGGCGGTCGCCCGGCCACTGCCCCAGCAGCTGCCCGAGGCCGACGTGCGGACCAGGCCGCTGCTGCGCACACCCCCGGTGCGGCCGGTGCCCTCGGCGCCGGTCGCACCGGTCTCCACCGCCCCGCCGCGCCAGACCTGGTCGCGGCAGGTCCGCGAGTACACGCGGCGGCTGTCGCCGATCCAGGTGCTCTGCTGGCAGGTCGCGGCGATCGGCGTCGTGCTGACCGTGCACCAGCCGTGGCCCGTGCTCGCCGGCACCTCGGTCGCCGCGGCGGTCGTGCTCGCGTTGACCGGTGTGCGGGTCGGCGGCCGCTGGCTGTACGAGCTGACCGGGCTCGCCGCCGCCTTCCTGACCCGCCCGCGGCGCAGGGACCTGCCCAGGACGGGCGGCACCCCGGCCACGACGCTCGCGCTCCTCGAGCTGCTCCTGCCCGGCGCGACCGTCCGGACGGTCGAGACCAGCCAGGGCCCGGCCATGGCCATCAGCCACCAGGGCGGGCTGACCGCACAGCTCAAGCCGCCCGCGCTCACCCCGGAGCTGCTGGCCGCCCTCCCCATGCCGGCCGCGCTGCTGCCCACCGCCACCGACCACGTCTTCGGCATTCAGCTCGTGCTCCACACCGGCGTCCGGCCGGACACGCCACGCCGGCTGTGGGTCGCCGTGCACGCCGCCCGGACCGTCGACACCCCGGTCGACGCGGAGCTGACCCTCGCGCTGCGCAACGCCATGCGCCGCGTCCGCCGCGCGCTCGACCGCGCCGGGGTGCCGGCCCAGCCACTCGCCGAGGAGCAGGCGCTGTCGGCGATCGCCGGCCTCGCCCACGTCACCGGTGGCCGGACCGAGGTGCGCGAGGACTGGAAGTACTGGCGCACCGGCCCGGTCAGCCAGGCCACCTACCGGCTCACCGGCTGGGACCGGCTCACCGACACGCAGGCCCGCGGGCTGGTCAACAACATGCTGGCCGGCGTCCCCGGCGTCGCGTCGACCATCACGCTCGGCGCCCGCACCGAACGGCGCGGCGAGCCACGCGGGGGCGCCACCCTCCGCCTCGCCGCCACCACCGAGGCCGCCGTCACGACGGCGGCCGACCACATGACCAACCGGCTGGCACCCGCCGGCGTCCGCCTCGTCAGGCTCGACGGCACCCAGCGGAACGGTGTCGCCGCGTCGCTTCCCATCGGAGTCCTCAGATGACCGCCCTCGCCGACAACACAGTCACCGTGCTGCCCGGACACGCGACCCGCCTCCCGTCGAGCGCGGGCGTGGCGGCGCTGCTCGCGGGCGCGAACCGGGAGGTGCTCGTGATGAGCACGCTGTCCGTGGTGGCGCGCGACCCGATCGGCGGGGTGCGCCGCGTCGACCACGAGAACCTGCGCCGCGGGGTCAGGTACCGGGTGATCGTGCCGGACACCGCGCGCACCGCACCCGTCCTGGCGACCCGGTTGGGCACGCTGGCACTGCACGGCGCGGACACCCGCACGGTCCCGGACGTGCCGACCGACGCGCTGGTGATCGACGGGTCGGTCGTGGTGCTGCCGGTGGACCGCACGTCGGGTGGGCCGGCGCTGAGCACCGCGGTGTTCCGGCTGTCGAGCGTGGTCACGACGACCATCGAGCTGTTCGAGCGGGTGTGGCTGTCCGCGGTGCCGATGAGCCCGAACGAGCTGCCCGAGGCCGCCGAGCTGTCCACGCGGGAACGGGAGCTGCTGTCGCTGTTGTCCGCGGGCAGCACCGACGAGTCCGCCGCCGCCCGGCTCGGCGTCTCCGTGCGGACGGTCCGGCGGATGGTCGCCGACATCATGAACCGGCTCGGCGCGCGCAGCCGGTTCCAGGCCGGGGTGAAGGCCGCCGACCGCGGCTGGCTGATCGAGAGGGCGGGTTGAGCATGACCACGATCGCCGGGCGGACCCTGCTGGTCGCCCCCGGCCGGCACGGCGCCTACCCGACCATCGGTGACGCCCTGGGCAACGCGCCGGACGGCGGTGTCGTCGCGGTCGCCGCCGGCACCTACGCCGAGACGTTCGAGCTGGCGGACCGCCGCCTCACCATCCGCGCGCACGAGGGTGGCGAGGTGGTCCTCGACGGCAGCGGCGGCGACTGGCCGGTGCTGAAGGTGCGGGGTGGCTCGCTCACGCTGCACGGGCTCACCCTGATCTCGAGTGCCGCGGCCGTGCAGGCCGAGGACGCCGAGCTGACGCTGGAACGCTGCACGCTGTCCGCCGAGAAGGGGCCGGGCCTGGCCGTGCGGGGCTGCCGGCGGTTCACGGTCAACCGGTGCACGGTGGACGGTGCCGAGCAGGGCATCGTCGTCGAGGGCTCGTCGGGGCGCGTGGAGGAGACGCGGGTCGCGAACGTGACCGGCGACGGGATCGTGATCGGCCTCGGGGCCGACCCCGAGGTGCGCAACTGCACGGTGGAGGACTGCGGGCAGCGGGGCATCTACGTCTACCAGTACGCGCGGCCGGTCATCGAGACCTGCGACGTGGCGCGGACGGGGCACGAGGGCATCGCGGTCGCCCAGCAGAGCCGACCCGAGCTGCGCAGGTGCAAGGTCCACGACGTCGGCGGCGTGGGCATCTCCTTCGCCGCCGGCTGCGCGGGGGCCATTGATGAGTGCCACGTGGACAACTCGGCCCCACCCGGCGTCCTCGTCGCCGCCGGTGCGACGCCGACGGTCACCGAGCCGGCCCGGCGGGCCGTGTCCAGTGGTGACGCGGGCGTCGACGACCTGCTGGCCGACCTCGACGCCATGGTGGGGCTGCCGGGCGTGAAGTCCGAGGTGCACGCGGTCGTCGACGAGATCCAGGTCAACGAGTGGCGCAGGCGGGCCGGCCTGTCCGTCGGCACGGTCAGCCACCACCTGATCTTCGCGGGCGCGCCGGGCACCGGTAAGACCACGGTGGCCCGTACCTACGGCAAGCTGCTCAAGTCCCTCGGCGTGCTGTCGAAGGGGCAGTTCCGCGAGGTGTCCCGGCGCGACCTCGTCGGCCAGTACATCGGCCACACCGCGGAGAAGACGTCCGTGGTGTTCGAGGAGTCGCTCGGCGGCGTGCTGTTCATCGACGAGGCGTACACGCTGTCCCGGCAGTCGGGGACCGGCGCCGACTTCGGCCAGGAGGCCATCGACACGCTGGTGAAGCTGATGGAGGACCACCGCGACGAGGTGGCGGTGATCGTCGCCGG
The DNA here is from genome assembly GCF_045807065.1 of Actinophytocola sp. Lineage (GTDB taxonomy): Bacteria > Actinomycetota > Actinomycetes > Mycobacteriales > Pseudonocardiaceae > Actinophytocola. The sequence goes on from NZ_JBJMIE010000267.1 coordinate 13,465, forward strand.
GTACACCGACGAGATGCAGAACTTCCTCGACGTCAACCCGGGGCTCGCGTCCCGGTTCTCCAAGACGATCGAGTTCGAGAACTACTCGCCGGCGGACCTGCTGCGGATCACCGGGAAGATGGTGGCGGCCGGCGACTACCAGCTGGCGCCGGACACGACGCCGCTGCTGCTGGAGTACTTCGGCCGCGTCGCGGCCGACGCGAACTACGGCAACGCCCGCGACGCGCGGCGGTTGTTCGAGGGCATGCGGAAGGGCCAGTCGCAGCGGCTGCGGCTGCTCGGCCGGATGCCGGAGATGACCGAGCTGCGCACGTTGACGGCCGAGGACGTGCGGGCGGTGACCGGCTAGCGAACTGGGTACCTTCTGGTGCGTGCGGGTACTGGTGGTCGAGGACGATGAGAACCTGCGCGTCGCGGTCGCGGGGTCGCTGCGTGCCGCGGGGTTCGCCGTGGACGCGGCCGGCGACCTCCCGGGCGCCGACGAGGCGCTGGCGGTGAACTCGTACGACTGCGCGGTGTTCGACCGGATGCTGCCGTCCGGGGACGCGCTCCACTACGTCCAGACCCGCCGGCCGGCGGTGCCCGTGCTGTTCCTGACCGCGCGCGACGCCGTGGCCGACCGCATCGCGGGCCTCGACGCGGGTGACGACTACCTGGTGAAGCCGTTCGCCATCGAGGAGTTGGAGGCGCGCGTCCGGCGGCTGTGCCGGCGGGTGACCGATGGTCTGCCGCCCGTGCTGCGCTGCGGCGACCTCGATGTGGACAGCGGGCGGCACGAGGTGCGGCGTGCCGGGGTGCTGCTCACGCTGACCGGCAAGGAGTTCGACGTGCTCCGGCAACTGGTCGCCCGCCAGCGCCAGCCGGTCGGCCGGTCCGAGCTGATCAGGGAGGTTTGGGACCCGCTGGTCGATCCGTCCTCGAACGTCCTGGATGTCGTCATCACCCAGTTGCGCCGAAAACTTCGGAACCCTCCGATGATCCACACCGTACGTGGTTATGGATATCGCATCGAACCCGTGTGATCCCGGGCTAGCCTGGATCGCACATCGAGAAGTCCCCCGGGGGGAAACGACATGCGTCGTGTTCTGCTCGCCGCGCTCGGCCTCGTCAGCGTGCTGCTGGTGGCCGGGTGCAGCACGGCCATCGCCGGCCAGCCGGTCGCCGGCGCGTCCCCCGGCCACGACCGCCAGCTGGTCGAGGACTACTTCAAGGACCTGAACGAGGCCGCGGACGAGGGGCCGTCGCAGCAGCGGCTGTTCCTCCAGCACAGCCAGCACCCGGACTTCGCCGACGAGCTGTGTGACCTGGGCGACCTCACGCTCACCATCGACCCCGCCATGTCGACGCTGCGGGTGGACCCCGAATGGGTGCCCCCGGGCGCCGGGCGGAACGCGACACACCCGCGCGGGATGGTCTACGTGCTGGGCGTGTCGGTGTCGATCCGGCAGGACGGCGCCCTGCTTGGACAGCAGATCGGTTCACAGCGCGTAGTCATTCTCGACGGGAAGGTGTACGGGTTCGCGCCCTGCCCTACCGGCGAGTAGCACACAGTTACCGGTGGGTCACCTTGTACACCGGTAGAGGGAAATCCGCGCCAGGACGCCTCAACTCCTCAAGCCGGCCTGCCTCCACGACGAAACAGTCGGTAGGTAGGAGGTGAGCTCGGTGGCCGTACTTGACCAAGGCGTCGCCGGTTGGCGGGGAGACCGCCGCAATGGCGATCCCACCGTGCCCATCCAGCATCCGGCCCGCCAGGTGGAGCTGGAGGAGGCGAGCCTCGTCGAGCTGCACCAGTCCATCGGCTCGTTGCTGGCCTCGCGCGGCGAGTGGCGGCAGGCCTACGAGCACCTGCGGCACGCGCTCGACCTGGCGACCGCGGACAAGACCCCGCAGGTGCCGGAGCAGTTCCGGCAGGAGGTCGCGCGGCTGCGGCGCGAGCACGCCGAGGCCCGTGAGCAGAGCCTCCGGGACTCGCTGACCCCGTGCTACAACCGCCGCTACCTCGACCAGAGGCTCGTCCAGACCGGGCGGGGCGAGTTCGCCGTCGCGCTCGTCGACCTCGACTGGTTCAAACGGGTGAACGACACGTTTGGCCACCTGGTCGGCGACCGGGTGCTGCAGCAGGTGGTCGAGCTGTTGCAGATCGGGCTGCCGGAGGAGGCGTTCTGCGCGCGCTACGGCGGTGAGGAGTTCGTGCTCATGCTGCCGGGACTGGAGCCCATGGCCGCGTGGGCGGTGGCCGAGGCGACCCGGGCGCGGGTCGAGCAGTTCCCGTGGTCCACGATCGTCCGCGGCCTGCACGTGACCGTCAGCATCGGTGTGGCGCACGAGTCCGGCGCCAGCGGGTTGACCAGCCCTGAGCAGCAGCTTCGGCTCGCGGACGGGTTGCTGTACACGGCCAAGCAGTCCGGCCGGAACAGCGTCGCCTACCGTGTGGGTGGGCAGGTCCGCCTGTCCGGGGCCGCCGGGCAACGGCGTCTCCGCGGTTAGATTTCGTCACACTTGACCGCAACCTTGCGTCGGTTCGATAACATTTGAGGCCGCGGTGGTTGCTACCCCGATTGGGCTAGACGGTTGGGACCACCGCGCACAGGTAGTGAGCAAATTTGGTTTGGCAGTCGTATTGGGTGCCATCCGTACGTACTATCTGGGCCGACGGAGCACACACTGGGTTCGCAACCAACCCAGGATGAGCAACGTCTTAATAACGGAAGTGCCACGACAGCGGCCGCAGGAGACTGAGAGGAGACCGGGTGCCCGACGACGAACGCCTCGGCGGCACCCGCGACCCGCACGAGTACGGCAGGCGGCACCGCCGGGACGAAACCCCTCCACCGCCCCCCACGGAGGAGCAGCCCAGACGTCGCCGCAGGTCGGTGGAGTCCGGTGGCGTGAGCGTCGCCGACCTGGTCCAGCGGCACACGGGGTCCCGGCCGGACCTGACCCCGGTGAACCCGGACCAGCTGCGGCAGAACGGCGTGATGACCGGCCGCCGTGCCCGCCAGGACGAGCCGCCGAACAGATCCGGCTCGGCGCCGTCGATAGCGTCGGCGCTGGAGGACGGCGCCCCCTTCCCGCCGGACCAGGCCGCCCCGCCGCGGGCCCCCGAGTCGGTCGAGAACTTCCCGCGCGACGAGGCGCAGAGCCGCCGCCCCGGCGGCAACTCCTCGTACTTCACGATCCCCAGCGACGCCATCCGCAGCTCGTTCTCCTCGGAGGTCGCGGAACCGCCGGCGCAGGACACCCCCTTCCCGACGGACTTCCCGGACGACGACGGTCCGACCAGCCGGCCGCGCGGCATCGGCGAGGGCTCCGGCCCACGCACCGCCCTCCCACCGGACATGGGCGGTCCGCGCCGGACCAGGCGGGTGCGCGACAGGGGCGACGGCTTCGACGCCTTCGACGGCGGCGCCCGCCGCCCGGGTGAGGCCTCTGCCCACTACCCGGTGCCCGGCACCGAGCCACGCCGCCCCGGCGAAGCGTCCGCGCACCATCCCGTCCCGGGCACCCAGGACCCCCGCCGCAACGGCCTCCGCCAGCCGGGCCAGACGTCCGCCCAGTTCCTGGCCACCGACGCGCCGGGCAGGTTCTCGCCGGACCCGGACGCTCCCCGCCGCCGAGCCGGGGAGACCTCCGGCCACCACGGCTTCCCCAGCACCCCGGAGCCGTCCCACCGCAACGGCGGCCGGCACGTGGGCGAGGCATCGGGCCTGCACGGCATCCCCGGCACCGACGCCCCGAACGGCTTCCCGCCCGACCCGGACGCCCCTCACCGCAACAGCGCCCACCGCGCCGGCGAGACCTCGGGCCTCCACGGCACCGACGCCCCGAACGGCTTCGCGCCCGACCCGGAAGCCTCCCGCCGCAACGGCAACCGACGCCCCGGCGAGGCATCAGGCCTGTTCGGCGCCCCGGGCACCGACGCGCCCAACGGCTTCCCACCGGACTCGGACGCGCCCCACCCACACGGGGCCCGCCGCATGGGCGAGGCCTCGGGCCTGCACGGCGCCCCTGGCAGCGACGCACCCAACGGCTTCCTGCCTGACGCAGAGGGCTCCCACCGCAACAGCCGGCGCAGCGGCGAGGCCTCCGGTCTCCCCGGCACCGACGCACCCAACGGCTTCCCGCCCGGCGCTGAGGCCCCCCGCCGTAGCAGCCGCCGCGCCGGCGAGAACTCGGGCCTGCACGGCGCGCCC
>NZ_JBJMIE010000268.1:0-8535 GCF_045807065.1 Actinophytocola sp.
CAGCTGCTCGCCGCGCTCGGCTAGAAGCCTTCCATCAGGCGGCGGATGGCTTCCTCGCGGTACCGCTCCGCCAGCGGGGTCTGCTGGCGCGGGCGCAACGAGATCGACTCCTGCAGGCGGGCCAGCGCCGCCCGGGCGGCCTCCCGCTCGTCCACCGGCTCGGGGTTGCCCCGCAGCAGCTGGCCGGCCGCCAGGGGGTCCGCCAGCGCCGCCGTGCCGAGGTGTTGCAGGCACCGCGCCATGCCCTGCTTCTCGCCGACCTGCTTGAACGTGTCGTGTGCGCGCTGCCACGCCCGCACGGCCTCCACCAGGTCCGCGTGCGCCAGCACCACCCCGCGCAGCTCGGCGCTGTGTGCCTGCGCGCCCTGGTCACCGGCGACCTTCGCCAGCTCCTCCGCGCGTTCGAACCAGTTCCGCGCGTCCTCCAGCTCACCGCGCTCCAGGTGCAGCACGCCCCGGTTGATCAGTGCCGCCGGGGACGCCACGTCCAGCTTGGTCAGGTCGGTGAAGGCGTCCGCGAGGCCGGTGCCGCGGTCGATGGCGACGAGTGCCCGCTCCTCGCGTTCCCGCACGTCCAGCTCGTTCGACAGCCGCTTGTCCGGCACCCGCTCGATGAGCGCGCCGGCGTTGTCCAGCTCCGTGACCGCGTGGCCGAAGCACTCCGCCACTCCATGCGCGCCACTCATCCGGTACGCGGTCGCCTGGCGGATCGCGGCGTGGGCGGCCACGTCGAACCGCTCGGCGCGCATCGCCAGGTCGTACACGCCCTGGTACACCGCCAGCATCCAGTGCGGCTGCCGCACCCGCAGGTACCACCTGCCCAGGGCGTCCGCGATCGCGCGCAGGTCGTCGAGGATCGCGGGCAGCAGCTGGTCGTCGTACGGCGCGGCGTACAGCGGCCGGAACGACGGCTCCGACTCCTCGAACCACTCCGCGGCACGCTTAGGGTCGCTCTCCAGCCGCGTCACCCACGACTCCGCGAACGTCCGGTAGAACCGCAGCAGCCTGGGCAGTGCGCGGGCGGCGACCTCCCGGCGGTCCTGCTCGCCGGTGGTGCCCTCGATCGCCCGCCGGTACTCCTGCGGCAGGCGGTACCGCTGGCCGGCCAGCTCGACCAGGCCGCGCTCGCGCAGCTCCCTCAGCTCGGCCGGGTTCTCCTCGACGCCGAGCATGGCCGCGACCGCGCCCTCGATCAGCCCGGTCACCGGCAGTACGGCCAGCGCGGACAGCAGCCAGGCGGCCTCCGGCGACAACCCGGCCCGCCGGTTCTCCAGCACGGTCCGCCACACCCGTTCGAGCGGACCCGTGGCCGGCCCCTCCTGGCGCAGCTCGCGCAGCAGGTCCTCGAAGTTGTCGTTCCGGTTGACCTCCTGGGCGAGCTCCTTGACCCAGCGCGGCCGGCCGAGGCAGGCCGCCAGCAGCTCGTCCAGGTCGCCGTCCGGCTCGGGGTTCCTGCCGAACGGCCAGCGCCGGCGCGGCGTCCCGCGCGTCAGCCGCCACAGCTCCCGCATGTCCGCGCCGGACATCTCGGCGACCGTGACCGTGCTGTGCGGGACCAGGTCGGCCAGCACGGGCTCACCCACGACCACCAGCCGGGGACCGCCCGCCGACCACTCGGCCACCAGCCACGCGACCTGCTCCGGGTAGCTCACGTTGTCCAGCACCAGGGTGCGGTTCAACGCGCGCAGCACCCCGATCAGCTCCCGCGCGACCTTCGGCAGCACGTCCTCGCCGGCCGGCTCGTCGACGCCGAACAGCGGCGCCACCCGCCCCGCGACCGTGACCGCGTCGTCCGGTTCGCTCGCCGACCGGCTGCGCAGGTCGAACCTGACGGTGGCGTCGGGGCTGACGCCGTGGTGGGCGATCAGCTCCTGCGCGACCGCCGTGCCCACCGCGGACGTGCCGACGTCCCGCTCCCCCACCACGACGACGATCCCGTTGTCGCACACCAGGTCCACGGCCCGCGCCACCTCGTCGCGCCGGCCGCGCAGCTCCGGCGGCGGGTGCCACACGGGCAGGGCACGCGGTCGCGGGCGCTCCTCCTCGGCGATCGGGCCGCGCTTGCGCCGGCGGTCGACCAGCTCCCACCCCAGCCACCCCAGGAGCAGCAGCGGCGCCACGATGACCGCGGTCAGCAGCAGGTAGTGGCCGACGGTGTGGCCGATGGTGGTGTCGTTGGCCTGGTTGCCGATCAGCTCACCGGAGACCGTGACCACGAACCAGGTCACCACCGCCAGCATCAGCACCGGCAGGCGCCGGAACCACTCCCGCTCGGGCCGGTTCACGGCATGTCCTTGCCGGTGAGGCCGCCGACGACCCGCTTCCACGTCACGAGCAGCAGGGTGATCGGGACGACCGCGGAGACCACCGCGGCGGCGGCCACCGTGCCGGCCGACGAGCCGAACTGCCGCGCCTCGCCCCAGAGCAGCAGCGTGAGCGGGCTGCTGGCCGAGCCGTTGATCAGGAAGCCGACGATGAAGTCGTTCCACACCAGGACGAACTCGAGCACCCCGGCCGCGACCAGCGCGGTCCGGTACGGGCCACCCCGCCACATGCTGTCGAGCGCGGGCCGCCCGTCGCGGGCCGGCGCGGCGAGGAACGCCGTGCGCAGCACCAGCGTGGCGAACGGCAGCCCGGCCGCCGCGTGCACGAGGGCGAGCGGCGCCCGCGCCCCGGTCAGGCCGAGCGCCCCGAACGCGGCGCCGAGCGGGCCGGCGTACATCTGCACCGGCGCCACCGCGAGGATCGCGAGCAGCCCGATGACCACCCGCGACAGCGGGCGCGGCGCCACCCAGGTCAACAGGTAGGCGAGCGGCACCGCGGCGACCAGCACCAGCCCGGTCGCGAGGCCGGCGATGAGGAAGCTGCCGGCCACCGCGGGCCACAGCCAGGTCGAGCTGACCGACGCGAACGAGCCGAGGCTGAACGGGTCGAACCACCACCAGCCGACCGCGCCGGCGGAGTCGGGGCTGTGGAAGGCGGTGAGCACCAGCACGAGCACCGGCGTGACCCACAGCAACCCGATGAGGCCCAGGAGCGGCCAGCTCCACCAGCGCGACGGGCGCCGGTCACCGGCGTCCGGGGGCGGGGCGTACCCGGCGGGTGCGCGCATGGCCCGCATGCCGGTCGCGCTCAGCACCGCGACCACGGCGAACAGCAGCACCGCGAGCGCGGCCGGGCCGCCGGTGTCCGCCGACCGCTCGATCATCCGCCACCAGTGCAGGCCGACGACGTCCACGTCGTCCTCGTGGGAGCGCGGCGCGGCGATCAGCACCAGGTCGAACACCCGGATCGCGGCCACGAGCACAGTCAACACGACGACCGGGGTGACCGGTCCCGGCCGCGCGAGCGTCCACCGGCCGAGCCGGAACGTCGCGCCGCCCGCCGACTCGAGGCCCTCGCGGAACAGCACGACGACGAACCCCAGCCAGGACCAGGCGAAGGCGGACGCGAGCACCCACCAGATGAGGTCGGGGCCGAGCCAGGTCACGTTCCCGCCGAACAACGCGGTCGCCATGCCGCGCTCGGGGTTCGGGTCGAAGATCAGCCGGAACACCGCGCCGGACACCGCCGCGGACACGCCGAACGGCAGGATCAGGGCGTACAGCAGGATCCGCCACAGCTTCTCCCCGATGTGCCGGCTCAGCACGGCGATGCCGTAGCCGACGGCGATCAGCACCAGCGCGATGCCCACCCACAGCACGCTGTGCCACGCGGACCGCAGCGCGGTGGGGTCGGTGAACAGGGCGCGGAAGTTGCCGATCACGGGCACGTCCGCGTCGAGCGCCCACCCCAGGGTCCAGGCCATCGGCACGACCAGCAACGCGACCAGCAGCGCCGCCGGCACGCCGAGCAGGTACCGGCGCCCGTCCTGTCGCGGCGCGACGAGCCCGTCGCTCAGCTCGCGGCCGGCGACCTCGAGGGTCACCCCGTCATCGATGTCGATGTTCATGATCCGGTCCGGTGTTCGGCGTCGACCATGGCCAGGCCGGCCGTGCGTGCGGCGTCCCGCGGGGTGATGCCGGCCGTGACGCCCCGCAGCAGGTCCTGCAGGACGCGCTGGAGCCCCTCGCTGCCCCCGAGCCGGCCGAGCTGGTCGGCCAGCCCGAAGCGGATGTCCTCGTCCCGCAACGCCGCCGCGAGCCGGCGCAGGGTCGGGCTGTACTCGTCGAGGTGCGTCCCGGGATTGGCGGCGATGAACCCGCCGGTGTCCCGGATCCATGGCACGGGCGCGGCCGGCCTGGCGAGATAGCGGATGAGGTCGAGCGCCTGCCCGCTCGCGGGCCGGGTCAGCACCAGCAGGTCCGACGAGACGGCGAGCGGCGGCCTGCCGCCGTTGCCCGCCGGGAAGGTGAACGTGTCGAAGTCCCGCGGGTCGGGGGCGAACCGGCGGATCACCGACTCGGCGAAGTCGGGTGCCGGCACCATCGCTGCGCGGCCGTACCGGCACATCTCGAGGACCGCGTCCGGGAACTGCTGCACGAGCGCCTTGCCCGCGCCACCCGCCAGCGCGCCGGCCTGCCCCCACATGGTGGCGACCATCTCGAAGGCCGTGCGGACCTCGCGGCTGTCCCACAGGGTCGCCTCGTGCGGGCCGGAGAGCGCGTCGAACGCGGCCGGGTACGTGCGGAGCAGGACGTTCTCGAAGAACTGGGCGAGCATCCAGCCGTCCGCGCCGCCGAGCGCGAGCGGCGCGATGCCGTCGTCGATGAGGTCCTCGTTGAGCGCGAGCCAGGCGTCCCAGGTCGCCGGCGGCGTGATGCCGAGGTCCCTGCGGTACCAGACGACCGAGACGTCGGCGAGCTTGAACGGCAGCGCGTAGCGCCGGACGCGCTCGTCCCGCACGATCCGGTCGTACGCGTCGTGCCAGACACCGGCCGGCAGCGGCGCGAGGTGGTCGAGGTTGGCGGTGACGTGCCCGACCTGCGGCACGGCCACGATGTCCGGGCGGCCGCTGGTCCGGGAGTCGAGCGCCGCGCCGATGTCGTCGCCGAGGGGGATCAGCTCGTAGTCCGCCGTGCCGCGCCCGTCGAGCACGTGCGCGAAGGCGGCCAACTCGGTGGCGCTCCAGGAGACCGCGACCCGCACGATGTCCCCGAGCCCGACGGCCCGGCCCAGCTCACCGCACCCCGCCGCGAGCCCCGCGACCGGCGCAACCGCCGCCGCGCGCAGCAAGGTTCTCCGATGGACCCGCATACCGCCCCAGTGAGTCGACTGGTACACAACCATATGTGATGTCAACCCACCTGGTGTGGCTCACCCTCAGGTGACGTCGAGACGCAGCCCCATCGCCCGAAGCAGGGTTTGGAACTTCGCGGACGTTTCGGTCACCTCCAGCTCCGGGACCGAGGCCGGCATGATGCCCGCGCCGGAGTAGAGCGTCACCGTGGGCGGTCCCGTGACCGGCTCGGTCAGCTCGGCGCAGCGGATGCCCACCACCCACTGGCCGTCGCCGTCGGCGTCGCACCAGCCGATGGCACCCGCGTAGTAGCCGCGGTCGAACGGCTCCAGCGCGCTGATCGTGGCACGGGCCCGCGCGGTCGGGGCGCCGCAGACGGCCGGGGTCGGGTGCAGCGCGCTCGCGAGCCGCAGCGACGAGACGCCGGGGTCACGCAGCTCGCCGGTGACACGCGTGGAGAGGTGCCAGACCGCGGTGGTGCTGACCAGCTCCGGCCTCGCCGGCACGTCGAGCGTCCGGCAGAACGGCGCCAGCGCGTCGGCGACGGCTTCCACCACGACCCGGTGCTCGTCGTGGTCCTTGACCGAGGCCAGCAGCGCCTGCCCGTTGGCGTGGTCGCGCTCCGGGTCCGGGTCGCGGGGGATCGAGCCGGCCAGCGGGTTCGCCACGACCGTGGTGCCCGTGCGGGACACCAGCATCTCGGGGGTAGCACCGACCAGTGTGCGGCGGCCGGTCGCGGCCGGCAGGTCGACGGCGTAGGTGAAGCCGGCGGCGTTGTCGGAGACGAGGTTGCCGAGCAGCGTCCGGACGTCGACCGGCCCGTCCATCGTCAGCCGCAGCGAGCGGGCCAGGACGACCTTCCGCAGGTCACCGGCCGTCAGCTCGTCGACGGCACAGGCCACGGCGCGGGCGTACCCGGCGCGGGACGGCACGGGCTCGACGCCGACGGCGACGCCGACCGGCCGGCGGGGGTGGGCGGGCAGAGGGCCGGACAGGCGCACGGCGTCGGGGAGCACGATGTGCGGCGTGGCGGTGCTGTCCGGGCCGGTGTCGAAGGGCAGTGCGCCGACGGCGACCGGGACGTCGGCGTCGACCAGGAGCTTGGTGACCCGGTTGGCCAGCTCATCGGGGTCGGGTTCGGTGACGACCTGGCGTTCACCGGTCGCCAGCAGTGCGCGCTGAGGCGAGGTCAGGAGGAACGATCCGGGGCGGTAGTCCTCGATCACACCCTCCATCATCACCCACGAACAGGTGGTGATGCTGCTGACCGAGTAGGATTTTGAACACGTTCAGGCCCGCGAGCGGCTCCCACCCGCGGGCCCGATGAGACGTGTCCCGGATCAGCGCTCGGGTCAGTTCAGCGCATCGATGAGCGCGGCGCGCTGGCGGTCGCCCAGACCGGCCGCCCGCCGGTCGGGGTCGATGCCGGTCTGCTCCAGCAGCGCGGCGACCTTCACGGCGCCGAGACCGGGCACTGCCTTGAGCAGGGCGGCGACCTTGGTCTTGCCGATGGTCTTGTCTTCCTTCGCCTTGCCGAGCACCGACGCGATGGTCCGCTCGCCGGACTTGATCGACGCCAAGAGCTCGGAACGCGCCTTGCGCGCCTCCGCCGCCTTGGCCAGCGCCTCAGCGCGCTGCTCTGGAGTCAACGTGGGCAGAGCCACCGTGGTGTTCCTTCCTTCTCCGTTCTCTGGCGGGTCCGCGCAGGCCGACGACCAGGTCAAAGCCTGGACCGCTCCCCCGCGGCGCCGCTGCCAGTAAACACATCAACGTCCTGGAACATACGCGCGACACGCGAAGACTTCGCGCCGAAACCGCAGGTAACCCACCTTCCGGGGGTCCAATACGGAGCGTCACCCGTGTTCCTGGGCACAATTCCGCACTACTGTTCTGGCCAGTAGTGACACCAGCCACAGGGAGCTTGAACAGCGATGTTGGGCACCATGCAGGACGGTCAACTGTCCATCGCCAACCTGCTGCGGCACGGCAGCCGGGTCCACGCCAACGCCGAGGTCGTGACCTGGACCGGAACCGAGGGCCGCCGGACCGACTACGCCGGGATCGCCCGGGAGTCGGCCCGCCTGGCGAACGCATTACGCGGCCTCGGGGTGACGTCCGACCAGCGGGTCGGCACGTTCATGTGGAACAACGCCGAGCACCTGGTGGCCTACCTGGCGGTGCCCGCGATGGGCGCGGTGCTCCACACGCTCAACATCCGGCTGTTCCCCGAGCAGCTGACCTACGTCGCCAACCACGCCGAGGACCACGTGGTCCTGGTGGACGGCACGCTGGTGCCGCTGCTGGCGAAGGTGCTGCCGACGTTCGAGACGGTCCGGCACGTGGTGGTCGTCAACGGCGACACCACGACGCTGCAGGCGCCCGAGGGTGTGACCGTGCACTCCTACGCCGAGCTGCTCGCGGACCAGCCGGCCGAGTTCGACTGGCCGGTCGTGGACGAGAACTCCGCGGCCGCGATGTGCTACACGTCCGGCACCACCGGCGACCCGAAGGGCGTCGTCTACACCCACCGCTCGATCTGGCTGCACTCAATGCAGGTGTGCATGACCGACTCCATGGCGTTGTCGCAGGCCGACCGGGCGCTGGTCATCGTGCCGCAGTTCCACGCGATGTCGTGGGGCCTGCCGTACGCGGCGCTGATGGTGGGCGCGTCACTGATCATGCCGGACCGGTTCCTGCAGCCCGAGCCGCTGGCGGCCATGATCGCGGCCGAGAAGCCGACGATGGCCGGCGCGGTACCGACGATCTGGCAGGGCCTGCTGGCGTTGCTGGACCAGAAGCCGCAGGACCTGGCGCCGCTGGGCCGGGCCGTCGTGGGTGGGTCCGCGTGCCCGCCGTCCCTGATGACCGCGTTCGACAAGCTGGGCGTCACAATCATCCACGCGTGGGGGATGACCGAGACGTCCCCGCTTGGCTCGGTGTCCCGCCCGCCCGCCGGCCTGTCCCCCGAACAGAGTTGGGAGTACCGGATCCTGCAGGGCCGCTTCCCGGCCTCGGTGCGCGCCCGGATCCGCGACGACGAGGGCAACGAGCTGCCGTGGGACAACGAGGCGGTCGGCGAGCTGGAGTGCGCCGGTCCGTGGGTCGCGGCGTCGTACTACCGCGTCGAGCCGGGCCAGGAGGGCTCGGAGAAGTTCACCGAGGACGGCTGGCTGCGCACCGGCGACGTCGGCGCGATCACCCCGGACGGCTTCCTGCGGTTGACCGACCGCTCCAAGGACATCATCAAGTCCGGCGGCGAGTGGATCTCGTCGGTGGACCTGGAGAACGCGGTCATGGCGCACCCGTCGGTCGCGGAGGCCGCGGTGGTCGGCGTGCCGGACGAGAAGTGGTCGGAG
>NZ_JBJMIE010000269.1:0-12507 GCF_045807065.1 Actinophytocola sp.
CCTGCACAACCCCATCGGCGCCCGAGGCATCGGCGAGATCGGCGTGGTCGGCATGGCCGCCGCGGTCGCCAACGCCATCCACAACGCCACCGGCATCCGCGTCCGCCACATCCCCATCACCGTGGCAGACCTCATCGCCGAATGACCCCCGGGCGCCCGCGCGGGCCGTGCCACTATGGAGGTGATGAGATCATGGCAGCACTCCCCGAGCACCGCCGGCCACCTGACGGGCGTCATGCCCTCGATCGGCGTCGAGGACGTCCGCCTGCGCAGCGGGCAGTTCACGGACTTCATGCTGGGCTACAAGTTCGCGATCGACGAGGTCGTCACGAAGATCAACATCCTGCGTGAGGACTTCAACCACGCGAACGCGTACAACCCGATCGAGCACATCACGTCGCGGTTGAAGGCGCCGGAGAGCGTGCTGGAGAAGGTCCGGCGCAAGGGCTACGCGATGAACCTGGCCAGCATCCGCGAGAACGTGCTGGACATCGCGGGCGTGCGGGTGATCTGCAGTTTCATCTCCGACATCGGCAAGATCCGCGACATGCTGGTCGGCCAGGAGGACGTCACACTCCTCGACGAGCGCGACTACATCACCAACCGCAAGCCGAACGGGTACCAGAGCCTTCACCTGATCGTGTCGATCCCGGTCTTCCGCGCCGAACGCACCGTCCGCATGCCGGTCGAGATCCAGATCCGCACCATCGCGATGGACTTCTGGGCCAGCCTGGAACACAAGATCTACTACAAGTACCGCGGCGAGGTCCCGGCGAACCTCCAGAGCGAGCTGACCCAGGCCGCCGACGCCGCGACCCAGCTCGACGAGAAGATGGAGGCCCTCCACCACCTCGTCAACCACACCGACGAGCCGCGCCCCACCTCGGCCGAGTCACTGGACCTCGAGGCCCTGTACGAGACCTTCGCCACCGACCGCCGCTGACCCGGGCGCTCTGGCCAGTTCGCCGATGCCGCCCCCGTGGCTCGGAGGCGCGGAGCGTCACCCGGGATGCCCGCCAGATGATCCCGATGGCGTTTCCGCACCCGACGGCGGGGAATAACCAGGACATGGTGGACACAGCTGAACAGCCCGGATCCGTGGTCCGGCGGCTGGCCCGCCGCGCGCAGCGCGGCTACGCCCACGGTGCGGACCGGCCCCTCGGCGGCTACGTCGCGGTCATCGGCACCTACTCGGCCCTCCTCGGGCTGGTGAGCGGCGTGGCGCGGGCACGCGGCGTCCGGCTGCCCGAGCGCGTCGGGGTGGGGGACACCGTGCTGCTGTGCCTCGGCACGCACAAGGCCAGCCGCCTGCTCACGAAGGACGCGGTGACCAGCCCGTTGCGGGCACCGTTCACCCGCTACCAGGAGCCCGCCGGCGCCGGGGAGGTCAACGAGGAGGTCCGGGAGGACGGGGCGGTGCGCCACGCCGTGGGCGAGCTGTTCACCTGCCCGTTCTGCCTGTCCGTCTGGCTCGCCACCGGCTTCACCGCCGGTCTGGTGTTCGCGCCCCGCCTCACCCGCCTGGCCCTCACCGTGCTGACGGCCGTCGCTGGCTCCGACACGATCCAGTTCGTGTACGACAGCGCCAAACAACGAGCCTGAGGGTTGCCACACATGCCGATTGTCGGTTGGCACGCTTCGCACGAGCAGATCCCACCGAGCCGGCTCCTCGCCGACGTCCAGCACGCCGAGGACGTGGGCTTCCAGGCGGCGTGGTCGTCGGACCACTTCTCGCCGTGGAGCGAGCGGCAGGGCGAGTCGGGGTTCGCCTTCTCCTGGCTCGGCGCCGCGATGGCCCGGACCCGGTTCCCCGTCGGCGTCGTCAACGCGCCCGGCCAGCGCTACCACCCCGCGATCAGCGCGCAGGCCGTGGCGACCCTGGCCGAGATGTTCCCCGACCGATTATCGGTGGCGCTGGGCACGGGGGAGTTCTCCAACGAGCACATCACCGGCGAACCCTGGCCCCACAAGGACGTCCGCAACGCGCGGCTCCGCGAGTGCGTCGAGGTCATCCGCGCGCTGCTCGCCGGCGAGGAGGTCACCCACCACGGGCTCGTCCACGTCGACCGCGCCCGCCTCTGGACGCTCCCCGCACGACCGCCGAGACTCCTCGCCACCGCGGTCAGCGCCGCCACCGCCCGGTGGGCGGGGGAGTGGGCCGAGGGGCTGATCACCATCTGGCAGCCCGAGGACACCCTGCGCCGGCTCGTCGACGACTTCCGCGCGGGCGGCGGCGAGGGGAAACCGATCGCCCTCCAGGTGCACCTCAGCTGGGCGCCGGACGAGGACGAGGCGCTCCGCATCGCCCATGACCAGTGGCGCACCAACCTCTTCGAGGCGCCCCTGTGCTGGGACCTCGCGACACCGGAGCAGTTCGAGCAGGCCGCCAGGCACGTCCGGCCGGCGGACATGCACGGCTCCGTGCTGGTCGCGGCCGACCCGAAGCGCTTCGTCGACTGGGTGAACGACGCGGCCGACCTGGGCTTCGACGAGATCTACCTGCACCACGTCGGGCAGGAGCAGCGGGCGTTCCTCGACTGCTTCGGCGAACACGTCCTACCGGAGGTGGCGGCATGAGCGGAGCTAGCGGAGCTTGCGGAGCGTTGCGGTGCCGCGGAGCGGGGGAGGTGGCGGCATGAGCGGAGCTTGCGGAGCGAATCATCGACATTCAGGGCGCTGCCGAGTCCGCGGAGGGCGCCGGTGGAGCGGAGCTTGCGGAGCGTTGCGGTGCCGCGGAGCGGGGGAGGCAGCGGCGTGACCGGGAAGCGGACCGCGACCAGCGACCTGTGGTGGAAGAACGCGGTGGTGTACTGCCTCGACGTCCAGACGTTCTTCGACAGCGACGGCGACGGCTGCGGCGACCTCGTCGGCCTCACCGAACGCATCGACTATCTCGCCGGCCTCGGCGTGACGTGCCTGTGGCTGATGCCGTGCTACCCGTCCCCGGAACGCGACGACGGCTACGACATCAGCGACTTCTACAGCGTCGAGGACCGGCTCGGCACGCTGGGCGACTTCGCCGAGATGCTGCGCACCGCCCAGGACCGCGGGATCCGGGTGATCGTCGACCTGGTCGTCAACCACACCTCGCACCGGCACCGCTGGTTCTCCTCCGCTCGCAAGGGCCGGGACGCGCCGTTCCACGACTACTACGTCTGGCAGGACGAGAAGCCCGAGGACAAGGAGGATCTCGTCTTCCCCGGTGAGGAGAAGTCGAACTGGGCGTGGGACGACGACGCGAAGCAGTGGTACTTCCACCGGTTCTACGCCGAGCAGCCCGACCTCAACACCGCCAACCCCGCGGTGCGCGACGAGATCGCGAAGATCGGCGCGTTCTGGCTCGCGCTGGGCGTGGTCGGCTACCGCATCGACGCGGTCCCCTTCCTGATCGAGGAGGTCGACGGCCCGGAGGGTGAGCACAAGGACCCGCACTCGCTGCTGCGGGAGCTGAGCGGGTTCCTGACCCGCCGCCGCGGGGACGCGGTGCTGCTCGGCGAGGTCAACCTGCCGTATGACAAGTCGGTGGAGTTCTTCGGCGACGCGGGCAACGAGCTGAACATGATGTTCAACTTCCCGCTCAACCAGTTCATGTTCCTGGCGCTGGCGCGGCAGGACGCCGCCCCGCTGGCGGAGCTGCTCGAGTCGATGCCGGAGATCCCGTCCGAGTGCCAGTGGGCGAACTTCGTGCGCAACCACGACGAGCTGAGCCTGGACAAGCTGTCCGACGAGGAACGCGAGGAGGTGTTCAACGCCTTCGGCCCGGACGAGTCGGTCCAGATCTACGGCCGGGGCCTGCGGCTGCGCCTACCCACGATGCTCGACCACGACGAGCGGCGCATCCGCCTGGTGTACTCGCTGATGTTCTCGATGCCGGGCACCCCGACGCTGTTCTACGGTGAGGAGATCGGCATGTCCGAGAACCTCGACATCCCCGGCCGGCTCAGCTCCCGCTCCCCGATGCAGTGGTCCACCGGGACGCACGCCGGCTTCTCCACCGCACCGGACGGCGCCCGCCTGTCCCGCCCGCTCCCCGACGACCACTCGGCGAACGTGGCCGAGCAGCGCCGTGACCCGCACTCCCTGCTGAACTGGATGGAACGCCTGATCCGCCGGCGCAAGGAGTGCCCGGAACTGGGGTGGGGCAAGCTGTCCGTGCTGCACGCGAAGGGCGCGGTACTGGCGCACCGCTGCGACTGGGACGGCAGCTCGGTCGTCGCCGTGCACAACCTGGGCGCGGAACCGGCGGCATTGACGCTGTCGCTGGACTGCACCCGCCTGACCGACCTGCTGGGCACCGACGACCACGACCCGGCGGAGGAGATCGCCCTGGACCCGTACGGCTTCCGCTGGTTCCGTCCCAGCTGACGGGTTCGTCACCCCTGCCCGGCCGCGATCGCCGTGCACTGTCCTACTGGGACGGACGACGCGACCGGTGGGTGACCCCGGTCGGCCACGTCCCGGTGCACGTCGACCGCTCCGCGGCGGACGGTCCGGCGGGCGGGTTCACCGTCAGGTAGCGGGGTTGGTGCTGAAGCGGGTCGGCGTGACGAGGACCGCGGCGCGCCGGCTCGCCACCATCTCGCGGTCGTACTCGTCCAGGTCGGCGTGCTGGCCGCCGGCGGCGTGGTAGATGTCGCGGAGCAGTTGGGGGAGCCGGTCGGCCGGCACGCCCGGGTGCGGGTCGTCCGGCCCGGCCAGTTCGACGGTCCCGGACACGGCGATCCACTGCCAGCCGGCGCGGAAGACGAAGGTGGCTCGGGGGTGCGCGCGGAGGTTGGCGAGCTTCGCGGTGCCGCCGATGGAGACCATGCCGACCACGGGTTCGCCGCTCACCGGATGCGGCAGGATCCCCGCGTTGACCACCGAGACCGCCGGTTCACCGTCCGGCCGCGTGGTGACCAGCACCGCCAGCCAGTTCTCGGTGCTGGCCAGCTCGGTCACCCGGCGCAAGCCCTCCTCGGTCGAAACCATGTCGAAGACCCCCTCATGTCAACAGTCGGTTCCGCGGCCGATCGTGCCACAGGTCAGGCACGCAGCCGGGCCGCCCGGGCACGCAGCTCCGCGTGGACGCCCTGGTACGCGGGCACCGCGGGGAGCAGCGCCTTGGAGATCTTGCTGGTGACGGTGTAGATCGGGTTGCAGACCTGCGCGACCGGGGCGAGTGCGGCCTGCGCGACGATCTGGTAGGCGTCCATCCGGTCGACGCCGCACAGCTCGGACAGCCAGGTCGTCATGTCCACCTGTGCCACCCGGTACGCGTTCTCCAGCGGGCGGGCCGCGCCGACGGACATCAGGTGGGTGTCGGACTCCAGCCGCGGCCACGGCGTCGCCACACCCCGGAGCAGCTCCACGATGACCACCGTGTTCATGGCGACCTCGACGCCCGTCCCGCACGCCTCGCCCTCGCCCTGACGGGCGTGGCCGTCGCCGAGGGAGAACAGCGCGCCCGCCACGTTCACGCCGAAGTAGGCGGTCACGCCCGCGCGCAGCTCCGGGGTGTCGAGGTTGCCGCCGTGCGAGTCGGGGACCAGCGCGGAGCGGGCCTCGAGCGCGGCCGGGGCCACGCCGACGGTGCCGTGCATGGGGTCCATGGGCAGCTCGAGGGTCAGGTCCGCGCTCTTCGCGTGGTAGGTGACCGTGCGGCGGGCGTTGTCCAGCTCGTAGAGCCACACCAGCTCCGGCAGCGCCTCCTGCAGCGTCGCGGTGTGGGCGTCGGAGGTGAGCGCGCCGAAGAACGGCACGGTGGTCGCCGCGCCGACGTCGCGGGCGGGCTCGATCGACACGAAGTGCAGTGCCAGCGTGTCGCCCGGCCGCGCGCCGTGCACGTAGAACGGGCCGGTCTGCGGGTTCAGGAAGGGGAACTCGCACACCTGGGACACCAGGTCCCGCTCGGTGCGCACCTTGCCGGCGAAGCAGTCCTCGGTCCACAGCGACAGTGCGTCGCCGGGGGAGACCGTGCGGATCGCCGGCACGCCACCGAAGGTCCAGGCGAACTCACTCGGGTCGGGCCGGTACTCGATGACGTCCACGCGTCCTCCTGATCTGCAACACGGCCATGACGACGAGCCCGATCCCCAGCCACGTCAACCCGACCGCCTGGGCGGCCACCTTGGCCTCGACCACCACGTACCCGAGGATCGCGATGCCGCACAGGGGAACCACCAGGTGCCGCACGTAGTCCCGGCTGCGCCCGCGCACGAGGTAGTGCACGATCACCGACACGTGCAGCAGCAGGAACGCGGTCAGCGCGCCGAAGTTCACCAGGGTCGTGAGCAGCGAGACGCCGTTGTCGGCACGCAACGTCATGCCACCGCCGACCACCACCGAGATCGCCGCCACCAGGAAGGTCGCGTGCTCGGGGACCTGGTGGCCGGGGTGGACGCGCGCGAGGAAACGCGGCAGCTGGCCGTCCCGGGCCATCGAGTACAGCAGGCGCGACGTCGCCGCCTGCGCGACCAGCGCGTCGGCGAACCCCCAGGCGACGGCTGTCGTCACCGCGGTCAGCACGTACAGCCAGTGGCCGCCCGCGTGCTCGGCCGCGTCGTAGAAGGCGGTGCCCGTCGTGTCGCCCTTGGTCAGCAGCCGCTCCCGGTCGGGCACGAGGAGCGCGGCGACCCAGGTCTGCACGATGAACAGCACGGCCACGACCAGCAGCGACAGCACCGTCGCCCGTGCCACCTGGTGGCCGCCCTCCCGGTTCTCCTCCGACAGCGTGGAGATCGCGTCGAAGCCGAGGAAGCTCAGCGCCGCCAGCGACACCGCGCCGAAGACCAGGCCGACGGAGAACGTGTCGGCGTCGAACAGCGGCGACCACGCGTCCCCGGTGCCCGCGCCGCGCGCGAGCGCGACCACGCCCACCACCAGGAAGACCACCAGCACGACCAGCTCCACGACGAGCATCACCCGGTTGGTCCGCGCCGTGAGCTCGATCCCGAAGTAGTTGACGGCCGTGTTCAGCACGATGAACCCGAGCACCCACACCACGACCGGGACACCGGGCACGAAGGCGTTCATCGCGATGCCGGAGATGACGTAGAGCAGCGCGGGGACGAGGATGTAGTCCAGCAGGATCTGCCAGCCGGCGACGAACCCGAACGGCGGCGCGATCCCGCGCCCCGCGTACGCGTACACCGAACCGGCCAGCGGGAACGCCTTGGACATCTGCGCGTAGGACACCGCGGTGAACACCATGCCCACCGCGCCCACCGCGTACGCCAGCGCCACCATGCCGCCGGCGGCGTTGAACACGCTGCCGAAGATCCCGAACGGTGCGATCGGCACCATGAAGATGAGTCCGTAGATCAGCAGGTCCCAGAACGAGAGCGTCCGGCGGAGCTCCTGCTGGTAGCCGAAGCGCTCGACGTCCCGGCTCGCGTTCGGTTCGGACATGGTCAGCATTAGAGCACCCCGGGGGACACGCCGCCACGAGGCGAGGGGCGCGGTTGCGCCGGTGGGCACGGCATGCTGGGCTGAACCGGTTCCGTAGGGCTTGCCGGGAGGGTGGGGACGTGCCCCAGGTCGTGTGGTGGTCGACGATCGTCGGGATCGTGGGCCTGTTGCTGTTCGACTACCTCGCGCACGTGCGCAGGGCCCACCTCCCGACACTGCGCGAGGCGGCGCTGTGGTCGACCGTGTACGTGGGCATCGCGGTCCTGTTCGGCGTGGGTGTGCTGCTGTTCGCCGGCGCGGACACGGGCGCGGAGTACTTCGCCGGGTGGGTCACGGAGAAGGCGCTGTCGGTGGACAACCTGTTCGTGTTCCTCGTGGTCATGGGCAGCTTTCGGGTGCCCCGCGCCAACCAGCAGAAGGTGCTGCTGTTCGGCATCACCTTCGCGCTGGTCGCGCGCACCGGGGTCATCCTGCTGGGCGCGGCGCTGATCGACCTGTTCGCGTGGGTGTTCTACTTCTTCGGGCTGGCCCTGCTCATCACTGCGGGCGGCATGGTCAAACCGACGACCGAGGAGAACCACGACGCGGACAACGTCGTGGTGCGCGTCGCCCGCGGGCTCATGCGCACCACCGACAGCTACCACGGCGACCGGCTGCTCACCGCGGTGGACGGCAGGCGGGTCATGACCCCGATGCTGCTGGTCATGGTCGCGATCGGCGGCACCGACCTGCTGTTCGCCCTCGACTCGATCCCCGCGCTGTTCGGGCTCACCCAGAACGTGTACGTGGTGTTCACGGCGACCGCGTTCTCGATGCTCGGTCTGCGGCAGCTGTACTTCCTGCTCGACGGCCTGCTCAACCGGCTGGTCTACCTCACCTACGGGCTGGCCGTGATCCTCGTGTTCATCGGCGTGAAGCTCATCCTGCACGCGCTGGGCGAGAACAACGTCCCGTTCGTCAACGGCGGGCGGCCGGTCGAGGTGGTCGAGATCAGCACCGGCCTGTCCCTGGTCGTGATCTTCGCCGTGCTGGTCGTCACCGTGGTCGCCTCCCTGACCAGCCGGTGGGGCCGGGCCCAGAACGTGATCTGCGCGGCCCGCCGGCACGCCCGCGAATACCTCGACGTGGAAAACGATCCCGTGCACCGCGAGGAGATCTTCGCCAAACTCTGCGCCGAGGAAAGAATCCTGAAACAACTCCCGGAGAAGTACCGGGCCCGGATCCGCGCCCAGGAGGAACTGATGGCTCTCCTCCTGAAAGCACACGAACGCCGAGCCGAACCGGCCGCCGTCGCGGAGCGGTGACCGAGCGCGCTCTACTCCCCGGACCGGCGATGTCGGCCGTCCGGGTGACATGATCACCCGCCCGGCCGATTGTCAGGCCGTCGGTGACGAATTCGTGACAGGTGTCGCGGCTGCCCCCTGATTCGGACCCGACGCGGAGCGTGACGGCGCTTGTTCGCAGCCGCGAACTGTCCAGTGTGGATGTTGGGTCCGGCGGACGTCACAGCCGGTGATAATCCTCGTGGCGACATGGACTAAAAGTCATGGAATTGTGTCCGTACGTATTGGGTTTCGTACGAGATGACCAGGGTTTGATACTCCGTTTCGCCTAAGCGTTCGCGCGGAAGAGGTATCCAAAGAATGGTGACCGATATGTCCGGTTAGTTGGGCGAAACGGTGAATGCTCAGTAGTCCGTATGGTCGTGCGGATGGTGTCCTCCCGTGCGTCCATACGGGCAACTATGCTGGTCAGGACTGCGCCAGACTGGTCTGGTGGATAGATGATCATACCGTCGGTAGTCGATTCATCACGTTAAGCACCGTTCACATTTTGTCTTCTCAGTGCGCGGAATCTGACGTACGCTCCAGTTCGCCATCTACGAATCTGCTGACGGCAAGCGATCCTCGCCCCCCTTGGGGGTGATTTGTGTTGCCTATTTCTGGCTGGGAGGTGAACGCGATTACGCTCACAGAACCGCGACGAACCGGGGTATCGGAATGGGTCGACGAGGTATTGCTGAATGGCGCGGACAATGACGTCTGTCTACACCTGCGGACTGGTCCGATCGCCCGATCCGGACTACGCCGGCTGGTCATCGAGAAGCAGGCGGAGCTCTCCGCCGCCGGGCTGCGGCCGGGCGGCTGCGCGGCACTGAACCTCCCGCCGTCGCTCACCTACGTCGCCACCCTGCTCGCCGTCTGGCGAATCGGTGCCCAGGCGGTCCTGCTCGACCACCGGCTCACGCCGTACGAGGTCGACGCGGCGGCCGCGCGGCTCGGCGTGCGGGTGCTGGTCGGCGTCGGCCGCGTGCACGGCAGCCCGCTGGACGTGTTCCACGACGTGACCGAGACGATCACCGTCCGCGAGGAGGGCGGCCAGGCGGCCACACCGCACGCCGTCCTCCAGCTCAGCTCCGGCTCGACCGGACCGTCGAAGGTGATCGGTCGAACGGCGGCCGACCTCGTCGCCGAGGTCGAGCGGTACACCCGGATCGACGGCGTGCCCCTGCGCGGCGAGCGGATCATCCTGCTGCCCTCGATGGTCCACGTGCTCGGTCTGGTCGGCGGGCTCCTGTACGGACTGCACGCCGGCGTCGAGCTGGTGCCGCCGCGGCGCCTCACCGGGGACAGCATCCTCGAGGCGGTCGCCTCGGGCAGCGCTCCGGCGACGGTGCTCGGCGTGCCGTTCCACATTGGACTGCTGAACTCGGTCGCCGACCCGCCGAAGCTGTCGCAGCTGAAGCGGATGACCACCGGCGGCGAGTTGGTGCCCGCGACCGTCTCGTCGGCGTTCGACGCCAAGTACGGGGTGCCACTCGGGAACATGTGGGGGATGACCGAGCTGGGGGTCATCGCGACCGACCTGTTCGGCGAGCACCGCCCGGCGGTGATGCCGGCACCCGGCATCGAGGTCCGCGAGGTGGACGGTGAGCTGCGCATCCGCCGACCCGAGTCGCCCTACGTCGGGCTGTCCGACCCGGCCCGCTGGGCGGACGGCTGGCTGCACACCAAGGACGCGGGCCGGGTGGACCCGGACACCGGGCTCGTGACCGTGCTCGGCAGGCTCGACTCGCAGGTGTCGGTCGGCGGGCTCAAGGTGGACCTGACCGAGGTCGAGCACACGCTGACCGAGCTGCCCGGCGTTGCCGCCGCGGTCGTCCTGTACGACAGGGAGATCACCGCCTTCGTCCAGCTGACCGGCGACGGGACGGGGCAGTCGGTGGAGGCCGCGCTCGCCGAGCGGGTCGCCGGCTACAAGCGACCGAGGGCCATGCACTTCGTGCCGGCGTTGCCGCGCACCACGACGGGCAAGCTCGTCCGCGACCGCGCCGTGCTGCGCGCCGCGATCCCGTGAGAGCCGTGAGAACCGTGAAAACCGTTGTGTGACCGTTGTTCTGCGATAGTGGAAGGTGAGCGATGGAAGCTGCTGAGGTCCGTCAGTTCGTGCTGGAGACCCTCCAGGAGATGAACTACGACATCGAGGGTATCGACGACGACAGCACGCTGGGCCCGGCGGGTGTCGACCTGGAGTCACTGGCGATGGCCGAGCTGGCCGTGCGCGTCGAGGACAGGTTCGGCGTGCGGTTCGCCGAGGAGGAGTCCGAGGAACTGGCGCTGATGACCGTCGGGGAGTTCACGATGACCGTCGCGGACCGGGCCGGGCACGTGGCCGGCGCGGGTCAGGCGTGAGCGGAGCCCCGCGGAGCGAACCGGGAAACGTCGTGAGTGAACAGCCTGCCGTGGCACGCGACGACGTCGTGGCCATGATCGCGAGCCTCGGAGACCGGACCGCCGACGAGGTCGGTGACCGGATCGACTCGATGCAGCTCGCGTGGCTACTGCACCAGGTGGAACAGCGCTACGGCGTGGAGATCGAACTGAACGACGGGCAGTACGCCCGGATGAGCACGGTGGACGGCGCGGTCGACGTGTTGCGTGAGGCGATCGGAGCGGTCCCACATGAGTGAACCCGCGTTACGCGCCGGCATCACCGGGCTGGCGGCGGTCAGCGCGCTCGGCAGGGGAGCGCAGGCGCAGCTGGCCGGCGCCCTCGCCGGCGCCGCCGCGTTCGGCCCGGTCCGCCGGTTCGACGTGGCCGGGCGCAGGGTCACGGCGGCGGCCACGCTCGCGGACGCGGGCACGCTCGCCGACGAGCTGGTCGGCGTGATCGACGAGGCATGCGCGGGGATCGGTGCGGCGGAACGTGCGAACACCCCGTTGCTGCTGGGGATCCACGGCCACCCGGACGCCGGCCGGTCGGCCACGGCGACC
Source organism: Actinophytocola sp. (assembly GCF_045807065.1). Lineage (GTDB taxonomy): Bacteria > Actinomycetota > Actinomycetes > Mycobacteriales > Pseudonocardiaceae > Actinophytocola. The sequence continues at coordinate 11,664 of NZ_JBJMIE010000269.1, forward strand.
ACGGCGGGGTTCGCCGCGGCCGTGGCCGCGCGGGCCGGGCTCGCCGGCGTGGCGAAGGTGTACACGTGTGCGTGCGTGTCCGGCAGCACCGCGGTCGCGGACTCGGCCGCGTCGATCCGGGCGGGACGGTCCGGCCGGGTCGTGGTGGCGGCGGGATACCTCGTGGAGCCCGACCAGTTCGCGCTCTTCGACGCCGGGCGGGCGTTGGCGACCGACGGCGCCGCGCGACCGTTCAGCACCGGCCGGACCGGGTTGCTGCTGGGCGACGCGGTGTCGGCGGTCGTGCTGGAACCCGTTGGCGGCCGGGAGGTTCTGGCCGAGGTGGTCGGGTGGGGGCGGGCGGGCGACGCCCACCACGCCGTGCGCCCCGACCCCGGCGGGCACGGCATGGCGCGGGCTGTGCGCGCCGCGCTGGTCCGCGCGGGGATCGGTCCGGACCAGCTCGGGTACGTCAACGCCAACGCCAGCGGCGCCGACGGCGACCACGCCGAGGCCGCGGCACTGCGCGAAGCCCTTGGTACCGCGGGAGTTCCGGTCAGCTCGACGAAGTCCGTGCACGGGCACGGGCTCGAGGGCTCCGGGCTGCTCGAGCTGGTCGTCACCGTGCTCGCGGCGCAGGCGGGCAAGCTGCCGGTGAACGCGGGCCACCTCGGCGCCGACCCGGCGTGCGCGCTGGACCTCGTGCTGGACGCGCCCCGGCAGGCCGCGAGCCCGTACGCGCTGACCGTCAACGCCGCGTTCGGCGGCGCGAACACGGCACTGCTCGTGAAGGTGGCGGCATGAGCGGAGCTTGCGGTGTGAGTCATCGATGGTCAGGGCGCTGCCGAGTCCGCGGAGGGTGCCG
>NZ_JBJMIE010000270.1:0-10398 GCF_045807065.1 Actinophytocola sp.
ATCTCCTACTGGGAGGACGACACCAACCCGGATCTCCTGTGGACGCTGCAGGAAGGCGCCGGCAGCCGCAACGTCTTCGCCGTGGAGCAGGCCAGCTACGACGGCTGATCCGCTGCCCGACCGGTGACCGCGACCGCGCCGACGGCGAGCGCGCCGACATGCGCGGCCCTGGTCAGCCGGTCGGCGAGGTGGTCGCCGACCGGGTCGCGCTCCGCGTCGAGCCCCAGCCCGTACCCCGCGACCACGACCACCAGCCGCAGGGCGGTCGCGGCGGCGAGCCAGCCCGCCGGCAGGTCGACAGGTACGGCATGCAGCAGCGGGCGGGTGTGCGGCCACTCGACGGTGACCGAGCCCGCGTCGAACAACGCGTGCCAGCCGGGCCGCGGCCGCAGGTCGAGGTGGTCCAGGTCGGTGGCCAGCGCGAGGCCACGGGTCAGGACCGCCCAGTAGAGCGCGTCGGCGAGCGCCGTGCCGCCGCGTGCCCGGTCCGCCGCCTCGCCTTCCATCACCAGGAGGGCGAGGTCGGCGTCGTGCGCCCAGGTGTGCCACCAGTGCGTGCCACCGGGCGCGCCGACGACCGCCCGGCTCACCTGGCCGTGGAAGTGTCGTTCCCTGACCTGACAACGTTTCCACAAGCTCGCCTGTACGCGTAACTCCGTGCCGGTCATCGTGTCCTCCTCGACGTCGTGCCGGTCGTTACGCGCCGCGACCCGGACGAGTTCATCCGAACGGGACTATTGCCAGCGACATGCGCCAGCGATACTTTCGTCCTCGTCAACGGTTTACTGGGGGCCGTTTTCGAGCCGTGCGCGTGTCTGCCGCGCACGGCCTGGTCGGCTCCGCCATCGAGCGGAGGTTCAGGTGCGCATCGGCGTTCGAGGCGCGGGGGCTCCGCGGCGGCCGACCATCCGCGCATCCAAGGTGGGGTAAAGCCGAGGGAAAACACAGTCTGCCGGCGGCCGCAACCCAGCACGCGGCCGCCGGCGCCCGCTCGGTGCCAGGTCTGCCGATATGTTTGCATCGTGCAAAGGTGGCTAATCCCTGACCCGTGACGAGCATCGATCTCCCCAACCCGGTGGTTCGACACAACGGTCGGCCGGTGGTGGACGGCGAGGCGCTGGCACGCGACCTGCGGGCCCGGGTCGACGGCGAGGTCCGCTTCGACCCGGGTACCCGCGCGGCATACTCGACGGACGCCTCCAACTTCCGGCAGGTGCCGATCGGCGTCGTCGTGCCGCGCACGCCCGAGGCGGCGGTGGCGGCGGTCGCCGTGGCCCGCGAGCACGGCGCGCCGGTCCTGTCCCGCGGCGGCGGCACGAGCCTCGCCGGCCAGTGCACCAACACCGCCGTCGTCATCGACTGGTCGAAGTACTGCCACCGCGTCATCTCCGTCGATCCGGACGAGCGGACGTGCGTCGTCGAGCCGGGCATCGTGCTCGACGACCTCAACCGCCACCTCGCGCCGACCGGGCTGCGGTTCGGGCCGGAGCCGGCCACGCACATGAACTGCACCCTCGGCGGCATGATCGGCAACAACTCGTGCGGCGCCACCGCGCAGCGCACCGGCAAGGTCGTCGACAACATCGCCGAGCTCGAGGTCCTCACCTACGACGGCACCCGCTTCTGGTGCGGCCCCACCGACGACGACGCCTACGCCGCCATCGAGCGCCGGGGCGACCCCAGGGCCGCGCTCTACCGACAGCTGCGCCGCCTGCGCGACACCTACGCCGAGGAGATCCGCGCGGGCTTCCCCGACATCCCGCGCCGCGTGTCCGGCTACAACCTGGACTCGCTGCTGCCCGAGTACGGGTTCGACGTCGCCGGCCTGCTGGTCGGCAGCGAGTCCACGCTGGTGACGGTGCTGTGCGCGAAGCTGAAGCTGGTGCCGGTGATCAGGAAGCGCACGCTGGTCGTGCTCGGCTACCCCGGTATCGCCGAGGCGGCCGACGCCGTCCCGGCGATCGTCGAGCACGAGCCGATCGCGCTGGAGGGCCTGGACGCCAAGCTGATCCACGACGAGCAGCTCAAGGACCTCAACCCGGACGCACTCGGCGAGCTGCCCGAGGGCCGCGCGTTCCTGATGGTCCAGTTCGGCGGCGACACCACCGAGGAGGCGGACCAGCGGGCCCACGGGCTGCTCGACGCGCTGCACAGGACCGAGCACGACGCCGAGGTCGAGATCCTCGACGACCCGGACCGCGAGAAGGAGCTGTGGCAGGTGCGCGAGGCCGGGCTGGGCGCCACCGCGCACGTCCCGCACCGGCCGGACACCTTCGAGGGCTGGGAGGACTCGGCCGTCCCGCCGGAACGGCTCGGCGACTACCTGCGGCGGCTGCGGGAGCTGTACGCCGAGTTCGGTTACGCCAGCGACACCGGCCCCAGCCTGTACGGGCACTTCGGTCAGGGCTGCGTGCACACCCGCATCCCGTTCGACCTCTACACCGCCGACGGCGTGGCCGCCTACCGCCGCTTCCTCGAACGCGCCGCCGACCTGGTGTGCGAGTTCGGCGGGTCCCTGTCCGGCGAGCACGGCGACGGGCAGACTCGCGGCGAGCTGCTGCCGAAGATGTTCGGCGCGGAGCTGGTGCGGGCGTTCGGGCAGCTGAAGGCGGTCTTCGACCCGAACAACCGGATGAACCCGGGCAAGGTGGTCGCGCCCGCGCCGCTGGACGCGCACCTGAGGCTCGGTGCCGACTGGCACCCGGCGACCCCGCAGGACACCTACTTCCGGTACCCGCACGACGGCGGCTCGTTCGCCGAGGCGGCCAACCGCTGCGTCGGCGTCGGCCGGTGCCGCCAGCACAACACCGGCGGGCACGCGGTGATGTGCCCGTCCTACCAGGTCACGGGCGAGGAGGAGCACTCCACCCGCGGCCGGGCGCGACTGCTGTTCGAGATGCTGAACGGGCACGGCGACAGCCCGATCAGGGACGGCTGGCGGTCGGCGGCGGTGCGTGACGCGCTCGACCTGTGCCTGGCGTGCAAGGGATGCAAGACGGACTGCCCCGCCAACGTGGACATGGCCACCTACAAGGCCGAGTTCCTCGCCCACCACTACAAGGGCCGGCAGTGGCGGCGGCCGCGCTCCGACCTGGCGCTGGGCTGGCTGCCCGTGCTGGCCCGGCTGGTCGGCCGAGCCCGGCTGGCCCGGGTGGTCAACGCGCTGACCCGGGTGCCACTCGTGCGGCGGCTGGCCACCCGGCCCGCGGGCCTGGCGGACCGGGAGGTCCCGCGGTTCGCCGGTGAGACGCTCCAGCAGTGGTACGCCCGGCGTGGGCCGCGGGGCAGCGGCGAGCGCGGCACCGTGCTGCTGTGGCCGGACACGTTCACCAACCACTTCCACCCGAGTGCCGGGCGGGCGGCGGTCGAGGTGGTTGAGGCGGCCGGTTGGCGGGTAGTCGTGCCGGCGGAGCCCGTGTGCTGCGGCCTGACCTGGATCTCGACGGGACAGCTCGCCACCGCGAAGCGGGTGTTGAGCCGCACCGTGCGGACGCTGGCACCCCACGTGCGTGGCGGCGGGCTGGTGCTCGGCCTCGAGCCGAGCTGCACCGCCGTGTTCCGGTCCGACGCCGCCGAGCTGTTCCCGGAGGACCAGGACGTGCGCCGGCTGCGTGGGGCGACGGTGACGCTGGCCGAGCTGCTCACCGAGCACTCGCCCGGCTACACCCCGCCGACGCTGCCGCCGGGCACGCGGGCGCTGGCGCAGGTGCACTGCCACCAGCACGCCGTGTTCGGCTGGGACGCCGACCGGGAGCTGCTGCGGCGCGCGGGCGTCGACGCGGAGCAGCTGGACTCGGGGTGCTGCGGGCTGGCCGGGAACTTCGGCTTCGAACGCGGTCACCGCGAGGTGAGCGAGGCGTGCGCGGAGCGGGTACTCCTGCCCCGGCTGCGGGACACCGACGCCGGCACGGTCGTGCTGGCCGACGGTTTCAGCTGCCGCACGCAGATCCACGAACTCGACAGCGGGGGCCACGAGGCCATTCACCTCGCCGAGCTGCTGGCCCCGCACATCAAGGAGCGATCATGAGCCAGTTTTTCGCCACTCTCGTGGCTGCCGACCGCACCTCAGGGGAACGTGACGCAAGCCAGCCACAAGTACGTGACCAGACAGTGCCCTTTCTTCGCGAACGCAACCACAACATTTGATTTCGGGGAGGCGGAACAGTCATGACGACACAGACCGTTGGCGACTACGTCCTGCAGCGACTGCGGGAGTGGGGCGTCGAGCAGGTCTTCGCCTACCCGGGCGACGGGATCAACGGCATCGTCGCCGCGTTCGGCAAGGCGGATGACCGGCCGAAGTTCGTGCAGGCCCGCCACGAGGAGATGGCGGCGTTCGAGGCCGTCGGCTACGCGAAGTTCTCCGGCAAGGTCGGGATCTGCATGGCGACGTCCGGGCCGGGTGCGATCCACCTGCTGAACGGGCTGTACGACGCGAAGCTCGACCACGTGCCGGTGGTCGCGATCGTCGGGCAGACCGCGCGCAGCGCCATGGGCGGCAGCTACCAGCAGGAGGTCGACCTCCAGTCGCTGTACAAGGACGTCGCGTCGGACTACCTCGTCGAGGTCAACGTCGCCGAACAGCTGCCGAACGCCATCGACCGGGCCATCCGGGTCGCGCAGGCCAACCGGGCGCCGACCGCCGTGATCATCCCGACCGACCTGCAGGAGGAGGAGTACACCCCGCCGCGGCACACGTTCAAGCAGGTGCCGTCCAGCCCGCCGAGCACGGCGTGGTCGGTGCCGGTGGCGCCGGAGGAGGAGCTGGCGCGGGCCGCGGACGTGGTGAACGCCGGCGAGAAGGTCGCGATCCTGGTCGGCCAGGGCGCGCGCGGTGCGGAGTCCGAGCTGCGTGAGCTGGCCGAGCTGACCGGTGGCGGGGTGGCGAAGGCGTTGCTGGGCAAGGACGTGCTGCCGGACGACCTGTCCTATGTGACCGGTTCGATCGGACTGCTGGGCACCCGGCCCAGCTACGAGATGATGCGGGACTGCGACACGCTCGTCATCGTCGGCTCGAACTTCCCCTACAGCCAGTTCCTGCCCGAGTTCGGGCAGGCCCGCGCGATCCAGATCGACATCGACGGCCGGTTCATCGGGATGCGGTACCCCACCGAGGTGAACCTGGTGGGCGACGCCGCGGCCACGCTGCGGGCGCTGCTCCCCCGCGTCGGGCGGAAGGCCGACCGGTCCTGGCGGGAGACGATCGAGAGGAACGTCACCGGCTGGTGGGAGACCATGGACCGGCAGGCGCACGTGGACGCGAAGCCGGTCAACCCCATGCGGATCGTCTCGGAGCTGTCCGAGCGGGCCCCGGACAACGCGATCTTCACCGCGGACTCGGGCTCGGCCGCGAACTGGTACGCCCGCAACCTGCGCATGCGCGGCAACATGCGCGGCTCGCTGTCCGGGACGCTCGCGACCATGGGTCCGGGCGTGCCGTACGCGATCGGCGCGAAGTTCGCCCGCCCGGACCGGCCGGTGATCGCGCTCGTCGGCGACGGCGCCATGCAGATGAACGGGATGGCCGAGCTGATCACCGTCGCCCGGTACCAGTCGCTGTGGTCCGACCGGCGCCTGGTGGTGTGCGTGTTCCACAACAACGACCTCAACCAGGTCACGTGGGAGCTGCGGGCCATGGGCGGCGCACCCAAGTTCGAGGAGTCGCAGGTGCTGCCGGACGTCGACTACGCGGCGTTCGCGCGCGGCATCGGCCTCCAGGCCTTCAACGTCGACGACCCGGACCAGCTGGGTCCCGCGTGGGACGCCGCGCTGTCCGCGGCCGGCCCGACGGTGCTGGACGTCCGGTGCGACCCGGACGTGCCGCCGATCCCGCCGCACGCGACGTTCGAGCAGTTCAAGTCCGTGACCGAGGCCGTGCTCAAGGGCGACCCGGACGCCTTCCACCTGGTCAGCCAGGGGGTGCGGACCAAGGCGCAGGAGCTGCTGTCCGGCTGGAAGAGATGACCGAGGTCGAGCGGGTCGGCGCGCGGGCGTACCGCGTGCCGACGCCGGGGCCGGCGGCCGACGGCACGCTGGCGTGGGACGGCACGACGATCGTCGTGGTCCGGGTCCAGGCCGGCGGTGCCGTCGGCCTGGGCTGGACCTACGCCGACGCCGCGTGCGTGCCGCTGGTCGCCCGGACGCTCGCCCCGGTGGTCGTGGGCCGCCCGGCGCTGGACGTGCCGGCGCGATGGGCGGACATGCGGCGCCAGATCCGCAACCTGGGCCGGCCCGGGCTCGTCTCGTGCGCGCTGTCCGCCGTGGACATCGCGCTGTGGGACCTCGCCGCGCGGCTCGTCGGCGTCCCGGTCGCCACCCTGCTCGGCCGCGTCCACCCGTCGGTCGCGCTCTACGGCAGCGGCGGTTTCACCAGCCAGAGCGAGGCGGAGCTGAGCGACCAGCTCGACACGTGGGTCCACAAGCGGCGGATCCCGCGCGTCAAGATCAAGATCGGTGAGTCGTGGGGGTCGGCGCAGACACGTGACCTCGCCCGGGTGCGGACGGCGCGTGCCGTGATCGGACCGGAGGCGGAGCTGTACGTCGACGCGAACGGCGGGTACCCGGTCGGGCAGGCCCGCCGGGTGGCGCACCGGCTGGCGGAGCACGACGTGCGCTGGTTCGAGGAGCCGGTGTCCAGCGACGACCTCGCCGGGCTGGCCACGGTCCGCGCGGCCACCGCCATCGACGTGACGGCCGGCGAGTACGGCTACGACCTGCCCTACTTCGCCCGCATGGCGCCGTTCGTGGACTGCCTGCAGGTGGACGTGACGCGCTGCGGCGGGTTCACGGAGTGGCGGCGGGTCGCGGCGGTGGCCGCCGCGGCGAACCTGGACGTGTCCGCGCACTGCGCCCCCAACGTGTCCGCGCATGCCGCGGTCGCGACGCAGAACGTGCGGCACCTGGAGTGGTTCGCCGACCACGACCGCATCGAGGAGGAGTTCTTCGACGGCGTGCTCGACCCGGCCGGCGGGTCCGTCACACCGGCCCGGGACGCCCCGGGCCTCGGGTTCACCCTCAAGGAACAGGACGTCGAGGAGTACGCGGTCAGCGGGGAGGGATGGTCATGAGCGGAGCCTGCGGAGTGCATCGTCGTGCCGCCATGAGAACGAAGTCGAGCCACGCCGAGGCGTTGGCGTTGCGCGACTACGTCGAGGAGGTCGCCACGGCCTTCGGCGTGGAGGCGAGCGCGACCTGGCACGAGTACGGTCCCCCGTCGGCCGCGTACGTGGCCCTGGCCGACCGCACCCCGGCCGGCCGGTTCCTGATGCTGCAGTGGGACAGCGAGACGGGCTGGTGCCTGGCGGTCGAACCGGAGGGCGTCGAGCCGCCGGTCGTCCTCGCCACGTGGCCCGAGCGCGTGTTCCCCACCCCGGCTGAGCTGGCCGGCGACGTGCGGCGGGCACTCCCGGTCACGCTGCCGGTCCGCGTGCCCGGTGGGGAGCGGCCATGCGCGCGCTGACGGTCACGCCGGGTCACGCGAACTCGCTGCGGGTGGCGGAGGTCCCCGACCCCACTCCGGGCCCCCGCGACCTGCTCGTCGACGGGCTGGCGCTGGGCGTCTGCGGCACGGACAAGGAGATCGCCCGCGGCGAGTACGGCTGGGCGCCGTCCGGCAGCGACCACCTCGTCCTCGGGCACGAGTCGCTGGGCCGCGTCGCGCAGGCTCCGGCCGGCTCCCGGTTCTCCCCCGGCGACCTCGTCGTCGGCGTGGTGCGCCGCCCGGACCCGGTGCCGTGCGGGGCGTGCGGGGCCGGCGAGTTCGACATGTGCCGCAACGGCCGGTACACCGAACGCGGGATCAAGGAGATCCACGGCTACGGCAGCGAGCGGTGGACCGTGGCCGAGGACTACGCGATCCGGCTGGACGGCCGCCTCACGGACGTGGGCGTGCTCATGGAGCCGACGAGCGTGGTCGCGAAGGCGTGGGAGCAGGTGTGGCGGACCGGCCGGCGGGCGTGGTTCGAGCCGCGCCGCGTCCTGGTCACCGGGGCGGGCCCGATCGGGTTGCTCGCCGCGCTCCTCGGCACCCAGTACGACCTCGACGTGCACGTGCTCGACCGGGTCACGTCCGGCCCCAAGCCGGCGCTGGTGCGGTCACTGGGCGCGACCTACCACCACGACCCGGTCGACCAGGTGATGTCGCGGCTGACCCCGGACGTCGTCATCGAGGCGACCGGCGCCGGCAGTGTGGTGATCGAGGCCATGAGCGGCACCACCCCCTACGGGATCGTCTGCCTGACGGGTGTCTCCCCCGCCGGTCGCAGGATGTCGGTCGACGCGGGCGCGATCAACCGCGAGCTGGTACTGGAGAACGACGTCGTACTCGGCTCTGTGAACGCGAACATCCGCCACTACGAACAGGCGGCGGACGCGCTCGCCAAGGCCGACCCGCGGTGGCTCGCGTCCCTCATCACCCGCCGGGTGCCGCTGTCCGAGGCCCCGACCGCATTCGAGGACGACGATGACGTGAAGGTCGTCCTGACGCTGACATGACCCCTCGGTGCGGTCCCACGAGCAAGCGCTCCATCGCCGCCGGGGGTACGCGAGGCTGACATCCGCCGCGGCACAGGAGTGGCATCGACGGCTTCCGCAACCCACGAGGACGCCCGGACGTCCACCGCGGCATGGACTCCCTCCACGGCCCACCGGTCGACCAGGATCTGCTCGACTTCGCCGTCGACCTCGCGTACCGGGCCGGTGAGCTGGCGGCCGAGCGGTTCTTCGCGGGTGAGGTGCACACGTCACGCAAGCCGGACGGGAGCGAGGTCACCACCTTCGACCTCGAGGTCGAAGGACTGGTGCGCGCGGAACTGGCCCGGTACGCACCCCGCGACGCGGTCCACGGCGAGGAAATGGGCACCACGGCCGGGGATTCGGGCCGTCGCTGGGTTGTCGATCCGATCGACGGCACCTACTACTTCGTGCGCCGGATGCCGCTGTTCAACACCCGGCTGGCCGTCGAGGACGAGCACGGACCCGCGATCGGCGTCATCCGCGAGCCGATCGCGCGGCAGACGGTCTTCGCGGGTCGCGGCCGCGGTTGCTGGCGCTCCACCGACGGCGGTGACGTCACCCGGGCGCACGTCGGCGACCGAAGGAAGCTGTCGGGCGCCCGTACGGGGATGGGCAATCCCGGTACGTGGTCGGAGGAGCTGTTGTTCGCGCTGCACCGCCGAGTCTTCCTGTTCCCGAGCGGCGGCACGGTAGGCGTGGCGACCGGGCAGCTCGACGCGTACGTCATCGCCGGCGCGCCGATGGGCTACGAGGACCTCGCACCACTCCCGGTCATCATCGGCGAGGCCGGCGGACGCGTCACGGACCTGACGGGCGCTCCGGTCCTGTCCGGCGACGGCACGGTCCTCATCACCAACGGTCACCTGCACGACGACCTCCTGGCACTGGTGCGGGGCCTTCCCACCGCCCGCGACTGGAAAGCCCTCGGCTGACGCCGAGGTCGACACTCCAGCGCCGAGGGCGGCCACGGACGGGCATGCGGCTCCCCAGCGGGGTTCGGGCTCCTCACCGGAAGGGCCGGCTGTGGACGAGCGGCGCGATGGCCACCATGAGCAGCCGCGTGGCGTGCTCATGCGCGCACGGATGACGCCGTCGATCGCGCGTCGGCTCGTGGGTTTCGACCCGGTTCTGCTGGGCATACGGGGGCCGCGTGACCCTCGCGTGGTGTCCGGTGGTCCGGCTCAAGGCCGTGGACCCGCGCGATGGTGACCACACGGGGCAACTCGGACCTGCGGTTGCCCCACACGCCGCCGCGGTGAAACATGGGGGCGCGAAACGAAGGCAGGCCAGCAGCGGGAGAGCGCCATGACTGCGGTGAAGCCAGCCCCCATTCGTGTGCATGGGGATGCCCGAGGGCGCCCGATGGGCAGCGCGTTCCTGGGATGGTTCCGGACCACCGATCCCAAGCAGATCGGGATCCTCTACCTCGTCACCTCGTTCACCTTCTTCATGGTGGGCGGCGTGATGGCGTTGCTGATGCGGGCGGAGCTGGCCCGGCCGGGCATGCAGTTCCTCTCCCCCGAGCAGTACAACCAGCTGTTCACCATGCACGGCACGATCATGCTGCTGCTGTACGCGACCCCGATCCTGTTCGGGTTCGCCAACTACATCCTGCCGCTGCAGATCGGCGCCCCCGACGTCGCGTTCCCGCGGCTCAACGCCTTCTCCTACTGGCTGTTCCTGTTCGGCGGGCTCATCGTCATGTCCAGCTTCATCACCCCCGCCGGCGCGCCCGACTTCGGCTGGACCGCCTACACCCCGCTCTCGGACATCACCCGCACGCCCGGGGTGAGCGGCAACATCTGGATCGTCGGGTTGATCCTGTCCGGGCTCGGGACGATCCTCGGCGGGGTCAACATGCTGACCACGGTGGTCTGCCTGCGC
>NZ_JBJMIE010000271.1:0-19130 GCF_045807065.1 Actinophytocola sp.
GCTCGTCGGCCACGCCCGCGTTGGTGACCTCGTAGGTCCCGTCGTCCTCGACCGCCTCGGCGGTGGCCAGCAGGACCGCGAGGAGGTCCTCGGACGCCAGTTCGCCGTCGCTCTCGACGAGGACCGGACCCGTCGTGGTCGTCACCTCGCGGTAGCCCCAGTCGCCGGCCAGGTCGATGTCGCGGGTCGCGGCGTGCTCGAGGATCTCGGCGACCTGCGGCTCGGCCCGCCGCACCGCGCCGGCCAGCACCTCGTCGGGACCCAACCCGACCCGGCGCGCGGCGTAGGAGGCCAGTGACGCGGCGACCACGACGTCGCGCCAGTCCACCCGTTCGATGTCGATGGCGGACAACGCGTCGAACGCGGCCTCGGCGGCGCCGGGGTCCTCGTTGCGCAACGCCGCGAGCACGCAGCGCCGCGCGTAGGTCATGAGCGTGTAGAAGTCGTCCATCGTCAGGCTCGACCGCACCCTGGCGCGGTCGTCGGCCATCGTGTACGCGCGCACGAACGCCCAGACCGCCGCGTCCTGCGGGGCGTGCACCCACCGCCACAGCACACCGGCCGCACCGGGGTACTCGACGTCCCGCAGTGGTGACGGCCCGGCAGCCGTCACCCTGTGCAGTTCGTCAGCCACCCGGGCGACCGCCAACTCCATGCCCAGGAAGACGTCGTCCGTCACAGCCAGCACAGTAAGTGACCAAGGCGATCACCGCGCGGGGTGCGGAGAGACTGTCCTTAGTTTGTCCATCGCTTCGACGCGACGGCCAGGACGATCTCGCGCCGCTGGACGAACCCCTCCGGTCCGAGGGCGGCGAGCCGCGCCCGGCCCGCGCGCACCATCTCCGCCCGCGCCCGCGCGGGCATCCCCGCGAGCCGGCGGGAACTGTGGCCGAGCGAGACGCGCTGCTCGAGGAACTCCGCCGGCGTCGGCCGCTGCTCCCAGGACACCGGCTCGGCCGTCACGTCCGCGAACCCGGCCTCCCGCAGCATCGCGGTCATCTTGTCGGGGGTGTCGAGCAGGTCGTGGTTGCCGATCAGCTTCGCGTCGGGCGGGGCGTTGTGGCGGTCCAGCTCCTCCTCCCAGATCTCGACGGCCGGTACCGGGGTCTCGCGTCCCCAGGTGGCGGTGCCGACCGTGCCGCCGGCCGCGAGGACCCGGTGCGCGGCACGCAGCCCGGCGAGCGGGTCGGGCAGGTGGAAGAGCATGAACGCGAGCACGGCGACGTCGACCGACCCACTGGCGAACGGCAACCGCGCGGCGTCGCTGACCACCCGGGGGAACGTCGCGGGCGCCCGCGCGATCATGCCCGGCGCCCGGTCGGTCCCGATGACCGTCGCGGCCGGCGCGGACTCCGCCAGCGCGGGCAGCAACGTCCCGACCCCGGTGCCGACGTCGAGTACGCGGCGCGCGCCGGCCAGCGGGAGCCGGTCGAGCAGCTGCCGGGCGATGCGGTGGAGCAGCCCGGCCCAGAGCCGCTCGTACGCGGCCGCGGCGGCGGAGTAGTGGTGAGCGAGACTGCGAACGGCGTCGGTCACAGGGACACGGTATTCGTTGTCGAGTCATTCGGTGTCGAGTCCTGATTCGGTGTCGAGTCCTGATTCGGTGTCGAGTCCTGATTCGGTGTCGAGTCCGGACTCGGTGTCGAGTCCGGCGAGGTCCGTTCGTCCTCGGCGCATGGAGTTGTACCGACAGGCACAGGACGAGTTCGACAAGGTGCTGGCGGCGGTGTCGTCCGGCTGGGACACGTCCTCGACGTGCGCGGGCTGGACGGTCCGGGACGTCGCCGGCCACGCGATCTGGGGCCAGCACCAGCTGCGGGCCTGGGCGACGGGCGGCCCGAACCCGTCGCCGGCCGGCGCGCCGGGCGCACCACACCCGGCCGTGCTGACCGCCGAGGACCCACTGGCCACGTGGCGAGCGGCCCGAACCGCCGCGGACGCCGTGCTGACACCGCAGACCCTGACCAGGACGACCACGATCCCCGGCATGGGCGAGGTCCCGGTGGTGGCGGTGGTCGAGTTGCTGACATGTGACCTCACCACACACGCATGGGACATCGGCCACCCACTGGGACAGACGGTGCGGCTACCGGACCCGCTGGTGGCGGCGTCACACGCGTGGGCGCGTGCTCACCTGGTGCGCGCGCCGGGCTTCTTCGGCCCGGAACTGACACCCCCGACGGACGCCGACGCCCAGACCCGCATGCTGGCCTTCCTCGGCCGCGCCGCCTGACCTCGCCACCGCGGACGCGACGCTTACCACCGCGGCGAATCGTCCGCCTTGCAAATCCAGCGGATCGTCCGCTTCGGCCGGCAGGTCGGGCGCTGCACGCCCGGCCTGCCGGCACTCAACCTCCGCGAGGGCCTTTCCGCCATGGAAGGTGCGAGAGGCATCCCTGGTGCCCCGAACGGCGCATTCAGGACGTTGAGCGTGCCGAAAGCGCTTTTCATGGCAGGTCAGCCAGGCGCGTGGCCAGGAAGTGGCGGTCGGCGGGGTCGGTGGCCAGGTCGAGCGCGCGTCGGTACGCCGCCGCGGCCTCTTCCGTCCGGTCGAGGCGGCGCAGCAGGTCCGCGCGGGTGGCGTGCCACAGGTGGTACCGGTCGAGCCCCGCCACCTGGTCCACCAACGCCAGCCCCGCCGACAGCCCCTCGGACTCCGCGACGGCTACCGCGTGGTTCAGTGCCACGACCGGCGACGGCTCGATGGTCAGCAGGGCCGCGTACAGCGCCGCGATCCGGGACCAGTCGGGCGGCGACGCCACGTGCTGCACCGCGATCATCGCCTGCAGCTGGTACGGCCCGACGCGTCCGTGTCGCATGGCCCGGTCCAGGACGCCGACGGCCTCGACGATCCTTGGGTGGTTCCACCGCGACCGGTCCTGGTCCGCCAGCAGCACCAGCTCGCCCGCCGCGGTTCGTCGGGCGTCCGCGCGTGACTCGTGGAGCAGCAGCAGCGCGACCAGGCCCAGCACCTCCGGCTCGTCCGGCATGAGCGTCGCGACCAGTTTGGCCAGGCGGACCGCCTCCTCGCGCAGTGCGGCGGCCGCGCCGTAGCCGTGGGTGTAGATCAGGTACACGACGGCGAGCACGCTCGACAAGCGCTCGGGCAGGAGGTGGTCGGCCGGTACGGCCAGGGAGATGCCGGCGTCCCGGATCTTCCGCTTGGCCCGCACGAGCCGCTGCGCCAGCGTGGTCTCCCTGGTCAGGAACATCCTGGCGATCTCGCCGGCGGTCATCCCGACCACGGCCTGCAGCGTCAGCGCCACCCGCGCCTCCTCGGCCAGCGCCGGGTGGCAGCAGGTGAAGATCAGGCTCAACCGCTCGTCGCCGAGGCTCAGCAGCCGTTCCACCGAGAGCTCGGGGAAGTCCGGGGAGTCGGGCGCCACGGCCGCCTCCTTCTCGCGGCCGACGCGGTCGCGGCGCAGCCGGTCGATCGCGCGGTTGCGGGCCACCGTCAGCAGCCAGGCGACCGGGTCGTCCGGCACGCCGCCCACCCACCGGCGCAGCGCGAGCGCGCACGCGTCCTGCAGCACGTCCTCCGCCAGCTCGAAGTCGCCGAACACGCGGATGAGCGCCGCCAGCATGCGGGCCCGGTGCTCCCGGTAGACCCGTTCGACCGCCGGTCCGGGCGGGGTCACACGGGCTTGTGGTCGACGCCCGGCACGTGCACGAGCGGGCGCACCTCGATGGTGCCCACGTCGGCCATCGGGCAGAGCGCGGCCAGTTCGAGCGCCTCGTCCAGGTCCGCGCAGTCGAGGACGTAGTAGCCGCCGAGGTGCTCACGCGTCTCCACGAACGGGCCGTCGGTGATCAGCGTCCTGCCGTTGCGCACGGCGACCGTCGTGGCCGCGTCGTCGTTGGTCAGCGGGTCGCCCGCGACCAGGGCGCCGCGCCGCCGGCACTCGTCGGCGAACGCGTTCACCCTGGCCAGGGCGTCCTCGAACCGGGGATCACCCGGCTCGGGCCGGTCACAGTTGTAGATGAGCAGCAGGTACTTCACCGTCTCCTCCTATTGCCTCGGGACCGATGTTCGCTCCGCGAGCTCCGAAGAGAATGACGAAGAAGCGCGCCCGATCTCGACACCCCTCAGCGCGGCCTTCTGACGACGATCACGCTGTCCACGCCGTCCTGGCGCACCTCCGGGTGCTCGGTCTCGTTCCCCCAGTGCCCGTTCTCACCGAGGTAGCGGAACCGCACGGGCGTCCCGTCCGGCACGGTCACGGCCACCGAGCGGGTGCCGTTGCTGCGCGGGCGCAGCTCGTGCGCGCCGGGCCGCCACCCGTTGAAGTCGCCGACGACGCTCACCCGTCCCCTCGGCTCGTTCGGGCGCAGTACGAAGGTGACGCGAACGCCGCCGGTGCGATCGCGGTCGATCTTCAGCATGACTCTCCACAGTCGATCTCGTCGCGGGTCGGACACATGATGCCCGCACTACCTACCCCACCCGACGGCGCAGCATCAACCTCGATACCGAGATTCCACCGAAAGCGTAACGGTTCTCACCCTTCGAGTGACGACACCGTGGACATGATCGGCCTAACTTTCCCGCTATGGCCAAAACTCTCGCGCTGATCACCAGTGTGGTCCTCTGTGGACTGTCTGTCGTGGCCGGTGCGGACGAGCCGCCGCAATGGGCCGTGTGCGACCGAATCCCGGCCAGCTACCCGGCCGCGCCGGACGGCGCGGTCGTCGTCGACCCGGTCGACGGCGAGGTGCAACGCCTGACGGCCGCGAACCCGGGCGGCACCACGTTCTGGCTCGCGCCGGGCACGCACACGCTCGGCGACGACGAGTACGGCCAGATTCGCCCGAAAGAAGGCGATGTCTACCTCGGCGCGCCGGGCGCCGTGCTCGACGGTCGCGACCGCAACCGGTACGCGTTCGTCGGTGACGCGAAGGACGTGGTGATCCGCGACCTCACGGTCCAGCACTTCACCGCCGGACGCGACGAGGGCGTGGTCAACCACGACTCGGCCGACGGCTGGGTCATCGAGCACAACACCGTCCAGGACAACAGGGGCGCGGGGTTGATGGCGGGCGCGGGGCAACAGGTGCTCGGGAACTGCCTGCGCGACAACGGCCAGTACGGGATGAACGCGTACAAGAACGGCCGGCTGACCGGTCTCGTGGTGGCGGGCAACGAGATCACCGGCAACAACACCGACGACTGGGAGTCGCAGGTGCCGGGCTGCGGCTGCACCGGTGGCGTCAAGTTCTGGTCGGTGGACGGCGCGGACGTGCGGGACAACTGGGTGCACGCCAACCACGGCGCCGGCCTCTGGATGGACACGAACAACAACGACTTCCTGGTCGAGCACAACCTGTTCGAGGACAACGAGGCGGAGGCGCTGTTCTACGAGACCAGCTACAACGCGCGGATCCACGACAACACGTTCCGCCGCAACACGATCGTCCAGGGCAAGGCGTTCGCGGACGGCGGCGACGACTTTCCGGTCGGCACGGTGTACATCTCGGAGTCGGGCGGCGAGCCACGCGTGCCGGCGCGGTTCGACGAGGTCGAGATCGCGGACAACACGTTCGAGGACAACTGGTCCGGCGTCACGCTGTGGGAGAACGCCGACCGCTTCTGCAACAGCCCGGCCAACACGTCGACGGGCAGTTGCACGCGGCTCGTCGCCGACCCCTCGCGCTGTGTGGCGCCGGACATCGACACCGAGCCACTGCGCGGCGACTGCCGCTGGAAGACCCAGCACGTGGAGATCCACGGCAACCGGTTCACCGTCGATCCGGCCGCCATCGGGTGCCAGCGGGGCTGCGCACGCATGGCGGTGCTGTCGAACTGGGGGACGTACCCGGACTGGTCGCCGTACCAGGGCTCGGTGGTGCAGCAGGCGATCACGTTCGAGCAGGACAACGTGTGGCACCACAACGTCTACGTCGGCCCGTGGACGTTCACGCCGTTCGAGATGTCCCGGGTGCTCGACCCGGCGGCGTGGCAGGCGGCGCCCTACCACCAGGACGAGTGCAGCGCGTTCACGCTCCTGCCGACGGCGTGCTGACGCGCCGCGAGCACCTTTCGGTTTCTTGGCCCTGACCTGCGGTCTGAGCGGTTGGCCGGCGGGTGAGCGGGTAGCCGAGGTGGATACGAGGAAAGGAGACCACGTGAGTACGGCCGAGACCGGTCAGATAACCGGCACGAAGGACAAGGACTACAACCTCATCTGGTTCGTGGAGGCCTGCCTCGACAACGCGCTCCGGCTCGAGACGTACATCGCCGACGCCGAGCGGGACGGGGACACCGAGCTGGCCGACTTCTTCCGGAAGGCGCAGGGCGAAAGCCGCAAGGGCGCCGAGCAGAGCAAGCAGCTGCTCGCGCGCAGGCTCAACGGGTAACTGCAAAGAGAACGACTGGGAGCAACTGGTTTGGCCGGCCCCCCGAGGCCGGCCAAACCAGTCGGGCCTACAACCGCACTACCGCGTACTCCGCGAGCAGCTCGAGGAGATCGCCCTCGACCTGTACCGGGGCCGTGGCGCCCGCGCCGGGGTTGGCCGCGAACCGCGCGACCTCCTCCGGAGTCGGGCAGACCGAAGTGTCCAAGTAGGACAGGGTGATCAGCTCGTTGTTGGCCAGCGGCTCGAGCACCGACCGCCAACCGGTTCGTTCGTCCCACACCAGTGCCACGTCCACCTCGGGGAACGCGGCCACCCGCTCCTCGAGCGGGATGTAACCCGACAGCGGCCGCTCCAACCGCACGGAGAAGGCCTCACCCGAACCGCATGCCTGTGCGACCAGACGGAAGTACTCCCACAGCCCCTTGGCCGGCTGCCCCCAACTCTCCAACTCCATCCCTCACCTCACCCTCCCGCGGCGCACTCTGCATACGCCGACGCCCGGATACCCGGACCGTCACCACATCACACGTATGGGGAGGGTGGTTTTTTTCGAACAGCTGAAATTAGGGCCAGAAGGAGGAACCGGCGCTGGACCATTCGTGTCAGCGCGTTACCAACTGGCTACAGCCAGGCACGACTCACTGGAGGTCGGGCTCCCGCTCGGCGTGCGGCTGGCGGGGCCAGGTGGAGACCACGTCGAAGGCCGGCGAGTCCACTGTGGCCCATTCACCCTCGTAGGCGAACGGGACGGAGTCGATCTCCTGTCGCCACGCCTCGAGAAGGGCGATGAGCTGGGCGAATTCCGGCTCCACGAACCGGTGTGTCGCCGATCCGATCAGTGTCGTTACCACAGTCAACCGTTCCCAGTTGCCGACTCCGGGTCGCTGTGACAACGTGTTGATCACTGCCCCAGCCGGCTCGTAGAGGGTCCGCACACGGTGCGTCACCCCGTGCTGCACGTCGCACCAAGCCAGTGCGGTGCCGGCCACCCGTTCGCATGACGAAGCTCACGCCGGGGTACGTCCTAACATTCGGAGAAGGGGTGGTGGTGATGCGCGAGACGTTCCACGGCCAGCTGATCGAACTGCGCGACCTGCTCGCCACGATGTGCACGAAGGCGGCGACCGCGATGCGGCACGCGACCGAGGCGTTGCTGTCCGCCGACCTCGCGGGCGCCGAGGAGGTGCTGGCCGCCGACGCCGAGTTGGACGTGCTGCGCGACGAGTGCGAGGAGCGGGCGCGCCAGATGCTCGCCCTGCAGGCGCCGAAGGCGAGCGACCTGCGGCTCGTGCTGTCGGCGGTGTACTGCGCGGACCGCATCGAGCGCATGGGCGACCTGGCCGAGCACGTCGCGAACACGACCCGGCGCGTCCACCCGTCCCACGTCGTGCCGCCCGAGCTGGAGGAGACGTTCGCGTCGCTGGGCAAGATCACCGCGAGCATGGCCGACGACCTGGTCGCGCACATCGCCTGCCCCCGCGAGGGCTCCTTCGCCGAGCTGAACCAGGTCGACCACCAGGTCGACGACCTGCACGCCGCCGTGCTGGGCACGATCACCCGCGACACGTGGCAGCACGGCGTGCCGACGGCGACGTGCCTCGCGCTGGTGGCCCGCTTCTACGAGCGCTTCGCCGACCAGGTCGTCTCGGTGGCGAAGCGCATCGAGTTCGTGAGCACGGGCGTGACCCCGCGAGCGTGACTGTTCGCCGCCGCCCTGCCCGACGGCGAGTACGTCGACCTGTAGGCCGACGGTGACCGCTGGACCATCCCATGGCAGTCATCCCTGCGGCCGCCGCGCGGTAGCCGAACTCACGTTCTGTAGACTTCCTGTCACTCAACGCGAGTTGGTGTTCGACAGACGAGGGGGGCACCATGGGGGCCATGACGGCGGAGACAAGTTCCGTTCAGATCGCCCACGGACGCCCGTTCACGGTGGACGATCTGGAGGGCATGCCGGATGACGGCAACCGCTACGAACTCATCGACGGCACGCTCATCGTGAGCCCCGCACCCGGGCTGGGCCACCAGACAGTCGTGGGCGAAGTCTATGTCGCGCTACGCGCGGCATGTCCACAGAGCATGCACACGCTCGTCGCACCCTTCGCGGTACGTCCCTCTCACATCACGGAGTTGCAGCCGGATGTCCTGGTCGGGCGCAAGGAGGACTTCACGAAGAAGCTCCTGCCCGTCGCCCCGGTCCTCGCGGTCGAGGTCTTCTCGCCGAGCAGTGTGCTCAACGATCTCAACTACAAGAAGGCGGCCTATCAGCGCCTCGGCGTGCCGAACTACTGGGTGATCGATCCCGTGGATCCGACCCTGACCGCTTTCGAACTCGACGACGCCGGCGTGTACCGGAAGGCGGCCGAGGTCAAGGGGTCCGATGTGTTCGAGACACAGCGCCCGTTCCCGGTGCGGATCATCCCGGCCGACCTGCTCAGCTGGCTGGCGGAGGAAGACCCGGAGTAGACCTGTCGCGCGACGGCGCCGGTGTCCCCACGGGGAATGCCGGCGCCGTTTTGCCACCGGACCTGTTCGACGACGAGCTGCACGCCCAGATCCGGCAGATGGTGCGCGAAGCGGTGGATGCGGTTCGCGGAGGACCTGCTCGGCGAGGGCGTCGCCGGACTGGCGCTGGCGGACATGCGCACACGTACCTCGAGCACGTGGCGGACCGCAGGCTCGGCGCACGGAACCCGTTCGCGTTCATGGAGCTGCACGACGTGCAGGAGCTGTCGAACTTCTTCGAGCGCAGGCCTCGGCGTACCAGGTCGCCGTGCCGGGCACCGTGAGCTTCGACGAGGAGTTCTAGCAATATGGGGGCATGGCCCTGCTCTTGCGGAACGTGACGATCGGGTTCACCGGGCGGCGCGCCGACGTGCGCGTCGAGGGGCGCCGCCTGGTGGCCGTCGCGCCCGTGGGGATGCCGGCGGACGGCGCCGAGGTCGTCGACGGCCACGGCGGGACGCTGCTGCCGGGGCTCGTCGACGCACACGCGCACCTGCTCCAGTGGGCCAGCGCCCGCCAGCGGGTCTCGCTCGCGTCGGCCCGGTCGGCCGTCGAGGCCGCGGAGCTGATCGCCGCGGCCGGCGCCACCGCGGGCGTCCTCCTGGAGGGCGCGAACTTCTTCCCCGCGCTCTGGCCGGACAGTCCACACAAGTCCCTGCTCGACCGGCTGCTCCCGGACCAACCCGTCGCCCTGTTCAGCAACGACCTGCACACGCTCTGGCTCAGCTCGGCGGCCATGCGCCTGGTCGGCGTCGACCACCCGACAGGCGTGTTCATCGAGGACGAGTGCATGGCGCTCACCGCCGCCCTGCCGGCGCCGGCGCCGGACGTCACCGACCGGTGGGTCGTGGCCGCCACCGAGGCCGCGGCGGCCCGGGGCGTCACCGCGATCGCCGACTACGAGTACGCCGACACCGTCGCGGACTGGCGGCGCCGCCCCACCCCGGCCACGCGCATCCGGTGCGTCGTCGCGAAACGGCTGCTCGACGAGACCATCGCCCGTGGCCTGAAGACCGGCGACGCGGTCGGTGAGCTGCTCACCGTCGGCCCGCTGAAGATCTTCCTGGACGGCTCGCTCAACACCCGCACCGCGTACTGCCACCACCACTACCCCGGCACCACCTACCACGGCGAGCTGCTCGAGCCGCTGGACGAGCTGCTGCCCGTGCTGCGCAAGGCCGTCGACAACGGCCTCGGCCTCGCGCTGCACGCCATCGGCGACCGCGCCAACACCCTCGCGCTGGACGCGTTCGAGGCACTCGGCGTGGGCGGCCGGATCGAGCACGCCCAGCTCCTCGACCCGGCCGACGTGCCCCGGTTCGCGGCGCTGGACGTGACCGCGGGCGTCCAGCCCGCGCACCAGCCCGACGACCGCGACGTGGCCGAGCGCCACTGGGCCGGCCGCACCGCGAGGGCCTTCGTCTTCAGGGACCTGCACGAGGCCGGCGCCAGGCTGGAGTTCGGCTCCGACGCGCCCGTCGCCCCGCTCGACCCGTGGGACGGCATCGCCTCCGCCGTCACCCGGACCGACGACGACCGTCCCGGCTGGCACCCCGAACAGGCCCTGTCGCTGGAGACCGCCGTCGCCGCGAGCACCGGCGGCCGCACCGCGGTCCGGCTCGGCGACCCGGCCGACCTGGTCCTGGTCGGCCGGGACATCACCGGTCTACCCCCGAGCGAGCTGCGCGACCTCCCGATCCTGGCCACCGTCCTCGACGGCCGGTTCACGCACCGGACGTAGCACCACCACGAGCAGCAGGACGGCGACGACCGCCGCGATGGCCGCGACCGGTGGCAGGGCGCTGATGCCGACCAGGCTGATCACCGCACCGCCGGACAGGCCCGACAGGCCGACCCCGAGGTAGATGGCGGACGCGTTCAGCGACAGCACCAGGCCCGTGTTCGCCGGCGCGAAGCCGATGAGCAGGTTCTGCATGGGCGGGTTGAACGCCCACGTGAACAGGCCCCAGACGAACATCACCACGGCCGCCGCCGGCACGCTGACCGCGACGAGCGGCAGGGTGGCGAGCAGCACCACCGCGGCGGCCAGCGAGGTGAACAGCGGCCGCGTGCTGCCGTACCGGTCGGTCAGCCGGCCGCCGAGGGAGTTGCCGATGGTCGCGCCGATGCCGTAGCCGAGCAGCAGGAAGCTGACCGCCACGCCCTGCGCGCCGGCCGCCGCGGACAGGAACGGCGCGATGTAGGTGAACGGCGCCATCGCGGACAGCACGCCGAGCACGGTCACGCCCAGCAGGAGCTGCACGCGCCGGTCCGCGGCGACGGCGAACCGCTCCCGCAACCCGGCCGCCGGCGGTGCCTCGACCGTCGGCACCCCGACCCACACCGCGACCGCCGCCGCGAGTGACACGCCCGCGACCAGGGCGAACACGCCGTGGTAGCCGAGCGGCGTGCTGAGGAAGTTCCCCACCGGCACCCCGAGGATCAGCGCGAACGTGAGCCCGCCGAACACCATGGCGACCGCGCGCCCCCGGCGTTCCGGTGGGTTGAGCACGGTGGCGACCGCGGTGGCGGCGGGTGTGTAGACCGCCGCGCCGAGCGCCGCGACGATGCGGCTCGCGAGCAGCAGCTCGTAGGTCGGCGCGACCACGGCCAGCGCGTTGCCGAGCGTGCTGACCACGAGTGCGACGACCAGCAGCCTGCGGCGCTCCCAGCGGCCGGTGAAGGCCGCCAGCAGCGGGGACGCGATGGCGTAGGCGATGGCGAACGCCGTGCCGAGCTGGCCGGCGGTGGAGACCGAGACGTCCAGTTCCCGGCTGACCGCCGGCAACACCCCCGAGACGATGTACCCGCTCGTGCCGACGGCGAAGGCGCCGAGGGCGAGCAGATAAGTACGTGGCGACATGAGACTCCCTCTGGATACCGCTTGTACGATGAACACCGTACTACGAAGTTCATCGAACTACGATAGGTGTCGTACGATGAGTGTCATGACGGATTCGCTCGCGCACCCGGCGAGGTCGGAGATCCGGATCGAGTCGGTGCTCCACGCCCTGGCCGACCCGGTTCGCCTGCTCTTCGTGCGCGAACTGGCCCGGTGCGGCTGCGAGGGCGCGCCGTGCGGGTCGATCGAGCTGCCGGTCACGAAGTCGACCCGCACCCACCACCTGCGGATCCTCCGCGAGGCGGGCGTGATCAGCATGCGCCCGGAGGGCACGGCCCGGATCTCGACGCTGCGCCGCGAGGACCTCGACACCCTCTACCCCGGTCTCCTGGACTCGATCCTCACCGCCGCCCACTGAGCCGTGCACTACCGCCCGCCGACGCCCGACGAACGAGCCCGGGCGGTGGCGGCGCTGACCGCGTTGGTGGCCGGGCAGGAGCCGGACCTGCACGGCCTTCCCGTGCGGCTCTCGCACGACTTCGCGGCCACCCTGCTGACGGGTGAGCCGGGCTGGGGCACCATCGCCGTCCGCGGCGCGCCCACCCTGCTCATCGAGGTCCCCCATCCCGGCTCCGACCGCTACACCGCGCGTCTCGGCCTCGACCTGTTCCACGCCATCCCCACCGCCGCGCTCCTCGTCGCGGGCACGCACCGCCGGCACGCCGACGTGGCGCACGAGCCGGACTCCCTGTTCCACGCCTTCGCACAGGCGCTGGCCACGACGGAACTCCAGACGGCGGAACTCCAGCTGCACGGCTTCGCGGCGACCAGCGCCCCCGGCACCGACGTCGTCCTCACCCCGGGCGCCGGCAGGCCCACCGGCCTGCACCACGCCCTGCGTGAATCCCTCACCTGCCGGGGCTTCCGGGTCCGGCACCACGAGCACCTCGCCGGCCGCACCAACGCGCAGGGCATCGCGGCCGCCGCCCGCGGCACCCCGTTCCTACACCTGGAGCTCGCTCCGCCCCTCCGGAGCGACCATCGGGACCGCGTGGTCGAGGCGGTCACGGACGCGTGGCACCAGCGATGTCACTAGCACCGCGGCGAACGCCGCGCCGGCGGCGATCAGGAACGCCACCCGGAAGCCCGCCAGCGACGGCACCGTGACGGGTCCGACCGTCACGCTCATGTGCGCGAGGAGCGTCGCCATCACCGCGCTGGACATCGACGTGCCCACCGACCGCATCAGCGAGTTCAGCCCGTTCGCCGAGGCCGTCTCGTGCAGCGGCACCGCCCCCATGATCAACCGGGGCATCGCGGCGTAGGCGATGCCGACGCCCGCGCTGACGATCACCGCGGCCACCATGACCTGGAAGGCGCTGTGCAGCAGAAGCGTCGCCACGACGTAGCCCACCGCGATGACGGCGGCGCCGAGCAGCAGCGACGTCCTCGACCCCCACCGCCGCGTGATGCCGGCGGACACGGGCGACAACGCCATCATGACGAGCCCGCCCGGCGCCATCCACAACCCGGTGGCGATCAGCGACTGCCCGAGCCCGTAGCCGGTCAGCGCCGACGCCTGCAGCAGCTGCGGCAGCACGAGCGAGGTGCTGTACACGGCGAACCCGACCAGCACCGAGGCGAGGTTGGTGAACAGGACCGGTCGCCGCGCCAACACCCGCAGGTTCACCAGCGGGTAGCGCACCCGCAGCTGGTAGGCCCCCCACACCACGAGCACGACGACCGCGGCGGCGAACAGGCCCAGCGTGAGCGCCGACCCCCAGCCCCAGGTCGCGCCCTTGGTGATGGCGAGCAGCAGGCTCACCAGCCCGGCGGCGAGCCCCAGCGCGCCGACGACGTTGAACCGCCCCTCGGCCCGCAGCGCCGAGTCCGGCACCACGGCCCGCAACAGGGCGAGGCAGGCGGCACCCAGCCCGGCGGCGAGCCAGAACAGCACGCGCCACGAGGACGTCTGCGCGATCACGGCCGAGACCGGCAGCCCGATCGCCCCGCCGACCCCGAGCGTGGCGGACATCATCGCGGTGGCCGACCCGATCCGCTCGACCGGGAGGATGTCGCGCATGATGCTGATGCCCAGCGGGATCACACCCATGGCGCACCCTTGGAGTCCGCGCCCGACCACCATCGGCAGGACCGAGCCGGCCAGCGCGCACACGACGGACCCGGCCACCAGCACGACGAGACTGGCGAGCAGGACCGGCCGCTTGCCGTAGAGGTCGCCGAGTCGCCCGCTCACCGGCATGATCACCGCGGCGGCGACGAGCGTGACGGTGATGACCCAGGACGCGTCGGCCGGATCGGCGTGGAGAATGTCGGGCAGGCTGGGAATCAGGGGAATGACAAGGGTCTGCATGAACGAGGCGACCAGACCGCAGCTCGCCAACACGGGGACGACAAACCCTGAGCGCACCTGTGTACGGTACGCATTTCCTGCTGGAGGCCAGGTCGATGCTTGGTAGAGAACACCTCCTGGCCTGCGTTTCCCGGGAGCTGACCCTGATCAGCCGCCACCAGCTGGCGAAGGCGACGGGCGGCGTGCTCGAACGCTCCGCGTACCTGGTGCTGAACCGCATCGACGCGACGGGTCCGATGACCGCCCGCGAGCTCGCCGACGCCCTGCGGCTGGAGATATCGACCGTGACCCGCCAGGTGGCCGCCATGCTGCGGGAGGACGTGGTGGAACGGATCCCGGACCCGGCCGGCGGCCAGGCGCGCCGACTCCGCATCACCGCGACGGGCGCGGCCCGGCTGGCCGCCGACCGCGAGCGCTACCGCACCGGGCTCGCCCGGGTGGTCTCCGACTGGCCGGACGCGAGGTGCGCCGAGCTGTACCGCCTCCTACGCGCACTCAACGAGGACATCGAGGAGCTCCAGGGCACCCCCTGGCCCCGCGAGGACTGACCAGACCGACGCGAACACCTTCGGTGCCAAGCGTTTCCGTGCGGGCCGGAGCTTCCTCGTAGGCCAGGCGTGTCTCGAGCAACGCGGCCAGCATGTCCAGCTCCCGCTGCGCCACGACATCCATCGTGGACACCTCTTTCAGCCGATCGAGGATCTCGCCGACCTGCCGATGATCACGCCGCGGCTCGTCCAGCACCGGCCTCAGCTCCGGATAATGCTTACCCAGCACCGGAAAAACCCGCCGGCATCCGCTGCCTCGTGGCGTGCGCCGAGCAGCGAGCAGAACGTGGTGCAGTGCGTCCGAAGATCAACTCCGGTATACGTCCCGTCGCGCGACGACGACAGCGGTTCACGCAAACGTATGTGCGATTCGACTGGTTGGTTACCGAGAGCGGTCCAACGGTCGTCGATCGCCCTCATGAGATCGCAAAAGCGGCGGACGGTGTCGGTGTCCTCGTGAATACTCGGCGCCATGCTCCTCAACGTCACGACCACCCACAGGCCGGCGGCCGACCTCGGCTACCTGCTGCACAAGCACCCGGACCGGGTGCAGCGGTTCGACGTGTCCACCGGCACGGCGCACGTCTTCTACCCGGAGGTCACCGAGGAGCGCACGACCGCCACCCTGTTACTGGAGGTCGACCCGGTCGGTCTGGTCCGCAAGGGCGGGGACACGCTGGGGCGGTACGTCAACGACCGCCCGTACGCGGCGTCGTCACTGCTGTCCGTCGCCATCGGCAAGGTGTTCGGCACGGCCATGCGCGGCCGTTGCGACGCGCGCCCGGAGCTGGCCGCCACCCCGATCCCGCTGGAGATCCACCTACCCGCGTGTCCACGCGCGCACGCCGAGCGCCTGTTCGAGCCGCTGGGATGGACGGTCGAGGCCACGCGCATCCCGCTCGACCCGGCGTTCCCCGACTGGGGCGACAGTCCGTACGTGGACCTGCGCCTGACCGGCACGCTGCGCCTGGCCGAGGCGCTGACGCAGCTGTACGTGCTGCTCCCCGTGCTGGACGACGCCAAGCACTACTGGGTGGCGGCGGACGAGGTCGACAAGCTGCTGCGCGCGGGCGGGGCGTGGCTGGTCACCCATCCCGACCGCGAGCTGATCACCACGCGCTACCTCGCCCACAAACGCCGCTTCACCGAGGAGGCGTTGGCGCGGCTGACCGAACTGGACGACCGCCCGGCGGAGGACGCCGAGGAGCCGGAGCAGCCGGAGCGCCTGCCGTCACTGGCGCAGCTGCGCCGCGAGGCCATCGTGGGCGAGCTGCGGGACCTGGGCGTGCACCGGGTCGTGGACCTCGGCTGCGGCGAGGGACGCCTGCTGCGCGAACTGGTCACGGAGCCGACGTTCACCGAGATCGTGGGCGTCGACGTGGCCGCGCGACCGTTGCGGGTGGCGGCATCCCGGGTGGACCGCTTCGCCGACCGGCAACGGGCCCGCGTCACGCTGCACCAGGGCTCGGTGACCTACGCGGACCCCCGCGTCGCCGGCTTCGACGCCATAGTCCTGTCCGAGGTGATCGAACACGTCGACCCACCACGCCTACCGGCGCTGGCGGAGACGGTTTTCGGCGCGGCGAAGCCGAAGCACGTCCTGGTGACCACACCGAACGCCGAGTACAACGTGCGCTGGGAGACCCTGCCGGCGGGCGAGGTCCGCCACCCGGACCACCGTTTCGAGTGGACCCGGGCGGAGATGGCCGCCTGGGCGGACACCGTCTGCACCGCACACGGCTACACCGTCCGACACGTCCCGGTCGGCGAGGTCGACCCCGAAGTGGGCGCGCCGACGCAGCTGGCCGTGTTCACCAGAACCGCGGCCACCCCGGCGGCGGCCAACAGGAAGGAGGCCTGATGCGCACCATCGCCATTCCCGACCTGAGCCTCGTCGCACTCGTCGGCGTGACCGGCTCCGGCAAGTCCACGTTCGCGCGGAACCACTTCCTGCCGACACAGGTGCTGTCGTCCGACACGTTCCGGGGGATGGTCGCCGACGACGAGAACGACCAGTCGGCCACGCCGGACGCGTTCGAGGCACTGCACTTCGTCGCCGGGCGGCGGTTGCGGGCCGGGCGGCTCACGGTGGTCGACGCCACGCACGTGCAGCGTGACGACCGGGCGAAGCTGGTGGCGCTGGCGCGCGAGTACGACGTGCTGCCGGTGGCCATCGTGTTCGACGTCCCGCTGGCGACGCTGCGCGAGCGGACCAAGGGCCATCGCGACCTACCCGACCACGTGATCCGCCGCCAGCACGAGGCGTTGCGCCGGTCGGTCAAGCATCTCGCGAAGGAGGGTTTCCGCAAGGTCCACGTGCTGTCCACGGCCGACCCCGTCGAGATCGAGTACGAGAAGGCCTACAACGACAAGCGCGAGCTCACCGGCCCGTTCGACATCATCGGCGACGTCCACGGGTGCCACGCCGAGCTCGTGACCCTGCTGACGCGCCTCGGCTACGTCGTCACCGCGGACGGCGCCCACCACCCCGACGGGCGCACGGCGGTGTTCGTCGGCGACCTGGTGGACCGGGGGCCGGACACGCCGGGCGTCCTGCGCCTGGTGATGGGCATGGTCGCGGCCGGCACGGCGCTGTGCGTGTCGGGCAACCACGAGACCAAGCTGGTCCGCGCGCTGGACGGCCGGGACGTGCGGGTGTCGCACGGCCTCGCGGAGTCGCTGGCGCAGCTGTCCAAGGAGCCGGAGGAGTTCCGCAGGTCGGCGCGGGAGTTCATGTACGGCCTGGTGAGCCACTACCGCCTGGACGGCGGCAAGCTGGTCGTCGCGCACGCGGGCCTGAAGGAGGAGTACCAGGGGCGCGCGTCGGGGCGGGTCCGCTCGTTCTGCCTGTACGGCGAGACGACCGGCGAGACCGACGAGTACGGCCTCCCGGTCCGCTACCCCTGGGCGGACGACTACCGCGGCAGCGCGACGGTCGTCTACGGCCACACCCCGGTGCCCGAGGCCACCTGGGTCAACAACACCATCTGCGTGGACACCGGCTGCGTCTTCGGCGGCGCGCTGACCGCACTGCGCTGGCCATCGCGCGAACTGGTGTCGGTCGAGGCGGAGGCCGTGCACTACGAACCGGCGAAGCCGCTGAACGCCCCGACCCGGGCGCCGGACGTGCTGCGCATCGACGACGTGCTCGGCACCAGACACGTGGACGCCCGGCTGATGGGCCGCCTGAAGGTGCGCGAGGAGAACGCCGCCGGCGCGCTGGAGGTGATGAGCCGCTTCGCGATGGCCCCGCAGTGGCTGCCGTACCTCCCGCCGACCATGGCCCCGTGCGCGACGTCCGGTGTGGACGGTGTGCTGGAGCACCCGGCGGAGGCCTTCGACGCCTACCGGTCGGACGGTGTCGAGGAGGTGGTGTGCGAGGAGAAGCACATGGGCTCCAGGGCGGTGGTGGTCCTCTGCCGGGACGAGTCGGTGGCCAGGGCCCGTTTCGGCGCGCGGGACGGCACCGCGGGTGCGGTGTACACGAGAACAGGCCGCTCGTTCTTCGACGACCCGACGGAGTTCCTGGCCCGCCTGCGCGCGGCGGCGACCGAGGCGGACCTGTGGTCGGCGCTGGACAGTGACTGGCTGATCCTGGACGCGGAACTGCTGCCGTGGTCGGCGAAGGCGGAGCAGTTGCTGCGCCGCCAGTACGCCCCGGTCGGCGCGGCGGCGACGGCGGCACTCCCCGCGGCGGTGGCCGCGCTGGAGAAGGCGGCGACCCGGGGTGCCGACGTGGCGGACCTGTTGGCGCGACAGCGAAGCAGACTCACGAACGCCACGGGCTACGTGGCGGCCTACGAACGGTACTGCTGGCCCACCCAGGGTCTGACAGGCGTGTCCCTGGCCCCGTTCACCCTGCTGGCGGCGGAGGGCCGAGTACACGCGACCAACCCGAGATCCTGGCACGAGGACGTGTTGGGACGTCTGGTCGAGGCGGACCACGACCTCTTACGGCCGACGAAGAGGGTGACGGTGAACGTGACCGACCCGGCGTCGGTGGCCGCGGGCACGGACTGGTGGACCGCACTGACCGAGACGGGCGGCGAAGGCATGGTGGTGAAACCGGCCGCAATGCCGGGCGACCGCCTGGTGCAGCCGGGCATCAAGTGCCGGGGCCGCGAGTACCTGCGGATCATCTACGGCCCGGACTACACCGAGCCGGCGAACCTCAAGCGCTTACGCCAGCGAACACTGGGCCGCAAGCGCTCGCTGGCGCTGCGGGAGTACGCGCTGGGCATGGAGTCCCTGACCAGGTTCGTGGAGAAGGAACCCCTGTGGCGCGTGCACGAACCGGTGTTCGCGGTACTGGCACTGGAGTCCGAGCCCGTGGACCCACGCCTCTGACCCCAACCACGTCCTTGCCCACTCCTCGACCACGTCCTCGACCGAGAGGAGACGCGAACGACCACGGCCTGACGAGCTGAAGGAGTCCTCGGCCCGGCGGTCACCGCCCACTGGGTTACGAATGCACGACGACGCACGACAGCGACGCCGGCCACACGAC
>NZ_JBJMIE010000272.1:0-16107 GCF_045807065.1 Actinophytocola sp.
CGACGTGCCGCTGACGTGGTCGAGCCGCAGCCGCTCCAGGTGCTCGTCGCCGTACACCTCGCCCACCGTCGTGCACGTGCGGACGTGGACGTTGTCGATGGCCTCCAGCTGCTGGATGAGGTAGTGCGACATGGACGCCCGCAGCGACTCACCCCGCACCACCAGGGTGACGTTGCGTGCGTGCCGGGAGAAGAACACCGCCGCCTGCCCCGCCGAGTTCGCACCGCCCACGATGTAGACGTCGGTGCCCGCGCACTCCGGCGCCTCGGTGTTGGCCGACCCGTAGTACACGCCGCGCCCGGTCAGGTCGTCGCAGCCGGGCGCGGTCAGGTTCCGGTAGGCCACGCCGGTCGCGAGGATCACCGCGTGCGCGGCGATGGTGCTGCCGTCACCGAACCGCACCACCCGCGCCGAGCCCTGCACCTCCAGGGCCACGACGTCCCGCGCGGTCAGCATCTCCGCGCCGAACTTCACCGCCTGCCGCCGCGCCCGGTCGGTCAGCTGGGAGCCGGACACGCCGTCCGGGAAGCCGAGGTAGTTCTCGATGCGGGAGCTCTGCCCGGCCTGCCCGCCGGCGGCCTGCCGCTCGACGAGGACCGTGCGCAGGCCCTCCGACGCGCCGTACACCGCCGAGCCCAGCCCGGCCGGCCCACCGCCGACCACGATCAGGTCGTAGAAGTCAGTGGCCGGGTCGACGGTCAGCCCCACGGCCGCCGCGATCTCGGCGTCGGACGGCGCGAGCAGCGCGTGGCCGTCGGTGGTGATCACCACGGGGATCTCGGTCGGGTCGGCCGCCGCGGCCTCCAGCAGCCGCCTGCCCTCCGGCTCGTCGATCGTGTAGTACCGGTACGGCACGGCGTTGCGGGCGAGGAAGTCGCGCGCCGCGTACGTCGGCGCCGACCACCGGTGCCCGACGATCTTGATCTCCTCGACCGCGGTGGCCCCTGAGCTGCGCCACGTCTCGATCAGCGCGTCCACGACCGGGTAGAGCTTCTCCTCCGGCGGATCCCACGGCTTGAGCAGGTAGTGGTCGACGTCGACCAGGTTGATGGCCTGGATCGCGGCGTCGGTGTCGGCGTAGGCGGTGAGCAGCGCGCGACGGGCCCTCGGGAACAGGTCCATCGCCTGCTCGAGGAACTCGATGCCGTTCATCTCGGGCATGCGGTAGTCGGCGAGCATGGCGGCCACCTGTTCGCCGCGGAGCTTGAGCTCCTTGAGCGCGTCGAGCGCCTCCTGCCCGGACGACGCCCGCACCACGCGGTGCGCCTCGCCGTAGCGGCGCCGCAGGTCGCGGGCCACTGCTCGCGACACCCCGGGGTCGTCGTCGACGGTCAGCAGAACCGGTTTGTTCACGGCGCTATTCACTCACACGACCACTTCGTCGACGTAGCACCACCGCCAGTCCTCCCCCGGCTCGAAGGACTGGATCACCGGGTGGCGGGTGCTGGCGAAGTGGGCGCTGGCGTGCTTGGCCGGGGACGAGTCGCAGCAGCCGACGTGTCCGCAGCTCAGGCACTCGCGCAGGTGGACCCAGCTGCCGCCGACCGCGAGGCAGTCCTCGCAGCCCTCGGTCGTGCTCGGGGTGACGTCGCGTATCTCGGCGACGTGCGTGCATTCAGGCATGGGCCCATCCTGGCACCACGCCGAGGGGCCGCGCCGCCGCGCAAGGCTCCATTCACTCTGCGCGAACACCCGGCGCCGCGAAAGTATCCGTTCGCATGACCCGGTCCCGCTCCGTCCACTTGTGACGACCGTGTTACCGGACTCCGGTTGCCAAGCGTCGGCGGGCGGACGTATGGTCCCGCTTGTAAACGTTCTCGTAAACGTTTACAAGCACTCCGGGACACCTGCCGAAGGACACGAGGAAACCCATGGCCGAGACCAGGAAGTCGACGCTCGTGCTCGTCGCCGAGCTGGCCGGGGTGTCCATCGCGTCCGTGTCACGGGTGATGAACGGGTTGCCGGCGTCGCAGCGGGTCACCGAGCGCGTGCGTGCCGCGGCCGCCGAGCTCGGCTACGTGCCCGACGCGACCGCGCGTTCGCTCAAGGTCGGCAAGACCGAGCAGATCGCGCTAGCGGTCGCGGACGTCGGCAACCCGGTGTACGTCAGCATGATGCGTGAGATCTCCCAGGTCGTCACCAAGGCCGGCTACCGCCTGGTGCTGTCCTCGACCGGCAGCGACCCGAAGGACCAGATCGACCTGCTCGTGAGCCTCAACCGGGGCTTCGCGGACGGGCTGATCATGAGCCCGCTGCGGGTCCCCGAGGAGCTGGGCGCGCAGCTGCGGACCAGCCGCTTCCCGATCGTGATCATCGGGTCCCTCCCGCCCGGTGTCGAGTTGGACAACGTCCGCGCGGACTCGGTCGCGGGCATGGCGCTGGCCGTCGACCACCTCGCCGAGCAGGGCCGCCAGCGCATCGCGTTCGTCAACGGCCCCGTCGACACGGTGCCGGGCGCGGCCCGCCTCAACGGCTACCTCACCGCACTCGCCGCCAGGGACCTGCCGGACAACGCGGACGCCCAGGTGGCCGCGAAGGACTTCACCTACAAGGCCGGGCTGAAGGCCGCGACGGCGCTCCTCGAACAGTCCACCCCGGACGCGATCGTGTGCGCCAACGACCTGCTGGCCATCGCCGCGCTCAACGTCGCCACGCGCCGGGGCCTGCGGATCCCCGACGACATCGCGATCGTCGGCATGGACGACACGGACATCGCCGACCTCGCGAACCCCGCGATCACCAGTGTCGACCTCGGCGCGACCAGGCGCGCGAAGGCCGCGGCCAAGCTCCTGCTCCGGCGGCTGCGCAAGCCGGACGCGCCGGTGCGGAAGGTCGTCATCGAGCCGACGCTCACCGTCCGCGGTTCGTCCACGGTGGAGGTGGCGCCGTGACGGCCGTCGTGGCGCGGCCGCCGCGACGCGGGCGCCGGCGCGGCGACGGACGGGACGCGTGGCTGCTCGTCCTCCCCGCGCTCGTGCCGGTCGTCCTCCTCAGCGTCTACCCGCTGGTGCAGGGCATCCTGCTGGGCTTCACCGGCGCGAAGGCCGGCCTCAACCAACCGGTGATCTTCACCGGCCTGGACAACTACACCACGCTGCTCGGCAACGACCTGTTCTGGAGCTCGTTCCGGATCGGCCTGGTCTGGGCGTTCGGCGTCACGATCCTGCAGTTCCTCGCCTCGCTCGGCCTCGCGCTGCTGCTCAACCTGGACCTGCGCCTGCGGTGGCTCGCACGCACGCTCGCGCTCGTGCCGTGGGCGATGCCCCCGGTGGTCATCGCGATCATGTGGCGGATGATGTTGAACCCGACGTACGGGCCGGTGAACGACGCGCTGCGCACGCTCGGGCTGCCCGGGAACATCAACTGGCTAGGCGACTTCTCGACGGCGTTGCCCGCCGTGATCGTGGTCGGCGTGTGGGCGGGGATGCCGCAGACGACCGTGACGCTGCTCGCCGGGCTGCAGAGCGTGTCCGCCGACCTGCACGAGGCCGCGGCCATCGACGGCGCCGGAGTGTGGCAGCGCTTCTGGCACGTGACGCTGCCGGCGCTGCGCCCGGTGATCTTCGCGATCACCTCGCTCGACCTGATCTGGAACTTCAACTCGTTCGCGCTCGTGTTCGTGCTCACGGCCGGCGGGCCGGGCGGCAAGACCATGCTGCCGGCGCTATTCGCCTACAACGAGGCGTTCAAGTACGGCAACTTCGGCTACGCGGCCGCCATGGGCAACGTCATGGTCGTGGTCATCGCCGCGTTCCTGTTCCTCTACCTGCGTGGCCAGGCAAGGAGCCGTGAGACCAGATGAGCCAGACCCTCGCCCCACCGGCCCGGCCCCGGCAGACCGTCCACAGGGTCGCGCGGCCGCCGGCACGACGCACGAGAACGTTCACCCGTCCGCTGCAGTACCTGGCGCTGCTGGGGTACGTGGTCTTCCTCGGCTTCCCGCTGCTGTTCCTGCTGTCGACGTCGCTCAAGACGCCGCAGGAGCTGCAGTCGCCGGACCCGTCGTTCTTCCCCCGCCACCTCACCTGGGTGAACTTCGGCGACGCGGTGGAGAAGGCGAACCTGGCGCGGGCGGCCGGCAACAGCCTCCTGGTGGCAACGCTCACAACGGTTGTGGTGACGGTGATCTCGCTGCCCGCCGCCTACGCGCTCGCACGGTTCCGGACGAAGCTGCGGGGCGTGGCGACGGTCTGGATCCTGCTCAGCCAGGTGTTTCCGTTCATCCTCATCGTGATCCCGGTCTTCCTCGTGCTCAAGCAGGTCGGGCTCGTGAACAACCCGTTCGGCCTCGTGCTGGTCTACACGGTCTGGTGCCTGCCGTTCGCGCTGTGGATGTTGCGCGGGTACGTCGCCGCCATCCCGGTGGACCTGGAGGAGGCCGGCGCGATCGACGGCGCCGGCCGGCTGCGGGTGCTGCGCTCGATCGTGCTGCCGCTGCTGGCGCCGGGGCTCGTGGCCACGAGCCTGTTCACGTTCATCTCGTCCTGGAACGAGTTCTTCTTCGCCCTGGTGCTGATCCAGGACCCGAACCTGCAGACCCTGCCACTGACCCTCGCGCGGTTCTTCGGCGCCGAGGGCCAGGTCCAGCTCGGCCAGCTCGCGGCGGCGTCGCTGCTCGCGACCGTCCCGAGCCTCGTGTTCTTCCTGATCATCCAACGCCGGCTCACCTCGGGGCTGATGAGCGGCGCCGTCAAAGGCTGACGAAGAGGAGAAACCCATGAAGCGAAAGGCGTTGCTCGGCCTCGCTGCCGCGGCGGCCCTGCTGCTGTCCGGCTGCGCGTTGAACGGCGGGGACAACACGAGCAGCACCGAGTCCGCCAAGGGACCGGTGACGCTCACCTTCCAGAG
Organism: Actinophytocola sp.; assembly: GCF_045807065.1. Lineage (GTDB taxonomy): Bacteria > Actinomycetota > Actinomycetes > Mycobacteriales > Pseudonocardiaceae > Actinophytocola. Next base: position 4,849 of record NZ_JBJMIE010000272.1, read on the forward strand.
CCTGGCCTACCAGGACTCCACGGTGGCCGCGGTCAAGGACATCGTGGACACCTGGAACAAGAAGAACCCGGACATCCAGATCAAGCTCACGCAGGGCACCTGGGACAACGTGCACGACCAGCTCGTCACCCAGTTCCAGGGCGGCACCGCGCCGGACATCATCCACGACGAGTCCAGCGACATCATGGGCTTCGCCCAGCAGGGCTACCTGGCCGACATCTCGAAGTACCTGAGCACGGACGTCAGGAACGCGGTCAGCAAGGACGTCTGGGACACGGTCACCACCGCCGACGGCAAGGTCGTCGCGGCGCCGACCCTGTTGCAGACCTACGTCGTGTTCGCCAACACCGACGCCCTGGCGGCGGCGAACATCTCGACACCGAACGGCAAGGAACTGTCCTGGGACGACTTCCAGGACATGGCGAAGAAGCTGACCGGCGACGGGAAGTTCGGCGCGGGCTGGGGACTGAAGCAGCCGACGGCGGCGGTCATGAACACCGCGCTCGGCTTCGGCGGCACGTTCTTCGACACGAAGGACGACGGCACCGCCACCATCCACGTGGGCGACAACGAACTGGCGGTGCCGGAGCGCATCCACGCGATGGCGTTCGACGACAAGTCACTCGACCCGGTATCGCTCACACAGTCGGGAACCGATGTCCTGCCGGGCTTCCTCGGCGGCAAGTACGCGATGTACGTTGGCGGCAACTTCCTGGCGCAGCAGATCACCGAGTCGGCACCGGACGGGTTCAAGTGGACGGTCCTCCCCCCGCTCGCCGGCTCCGCCGGTGCGACGCAGGCGGCGAACCCGCAGACCATCTCGGTGTCCGCGCAGAGCAAGGCACCCGAGCAGGCCGCGAAGTTCATCGACTACTTCATGTCCGCGGAGAACCAGGCGAAGCTCGCCGAGGGCGACTGGCTGATCCCGGCGTCCAAGCCGGCGCGGGACGCGGTGGCGGCACAGACCAAGGGCACGCCGGTGTGGAAGCCGATGCTGACCAGCGGCGAGGGGCTCGCCAGTGCGCCGTTCCAGAAGGCGAAGAACTACCCGCAGTGGAAGGACCAGTACGCGACTCCCCTGCTGCAGCAGTACTTCGCCAACTCGATCAGCCTCGACGACCTCAGGAAGAAGCTGAGCGACGGCTGGTCGTCCATCGGCTGAACGCTCTCGCTGAGCACGTTCACACAAGGGGAGTACACATGGATCTGCTCGAGGACAGGGCGACGGGGGCGCTCGCCGGCGCTGCGGTGGCCGACGCGCTCGGCGGCGCCGCGGAGGGCAACACCCCCGCGGCCATCCGCGAGCGGTACGACGGGTTCATCGAGGGCATCGTGCCGCCGTTCCTGCCGGACTGGCGGCACGCCCGCCCGATCGCCCCGTACCACAAGGGCGACGGGCACGTCACCGACGACACCCTGATGACCACGGCGCTCGTCGAGGTCTACGACCGAGTGCGCGACCACCTCGACGCGTACGCGATCGCCGACCACCTCGTCCCCCTGCTGATCGGCGAGCGCCGCTGGATCCCGGAGCTGGAGACCGAGACGATCCTGCTGCAGCGGATCTTCCTGGCCGAGAAGTGGTTGGTCGCGCGCCTGCACTACGGGCACGTCGACCCGCGCGAGGCGGGGGTCGGGAACATCGTCAACTGCGGCGCGGCCATGTACGCGGCGCCGATCGGCATCGCGAACGCGGGCTCGCCGGAGGGCGCGTACGCGGAGGCCGTCGACGTCGCCGGCGCGCACCAGTCCAGCTACGGTCGTGAGGCGGCCGGGGTCTACGCCGCGTGTGTCGCGGAGGCCATGCGCCCGGGTGCGTCGGTGGCGTCGGTGGTGGACACCGCGCTGCGGCTGGCGAAGGACGGCACCCGCGACGCCATCGAGGCCGTCACCTCGACGGCGTCCACTCTGGACGACTGGCGCACGTCACTGCCCCGGATCCGCGCTGCGGTCGAGCCGTTCGACACGGTCGGCCCGAACTACCGCGCGCCGGCTCGCGACGCGCGGATCCCCAGCCGCACCAAGTCGATCGAGGAGCTGCCGGTCGCGCTGGGCATGCTGGTCGTGGCGGGCGGCCACTACCGGGACACCGTGCTCGGGGCGGTGAACTACGGCCGTGACTCGGACTCGATCGCGGTCATGGGCGGCTCGATCGCGGGCGCGCTCGGGGGCCGCGCGGTCGTGCCGGACGAGTGGGTGACCGCGGTGAGCGAGGCGAGCCGGATGGACATCACGGCCACCGGCCCGACGATGGCCTCGGTGGCGAAGGACGTCTGGGCCAGGGACCAGGAGCGCTTCGCCCAGCGGGCCAAGCTGTTCGCCGCCGTCGAGGAAGCGGCATGACGCTGCGTCTCACGTGGACACAGCCGGAGGACCTGGTGCCGCACGCGCTGCGCGCGGCCCAGCTGGACGGCATCGACGTCGGCGATCTCGCGGAGGAGTGGGTGGCGGCGGGCGGTTCGCTGGTACCGCCGGCATCGGGCGCCACCCCCACACCCGCGTCGAGGGAGCTGCAGGCTCTCGGCCGCCGATTGCTGTCCCGGGTGGACGGACGGGAGGCGCCGGCGGAGCTGCGTGCCAGGGAACCGGACGGCATCGACGAGATCCTCGCTCTTGGACGTCTGGTTCCGGCCACCGCGCCCACCGGTGACCTCGCCGACCGGATCCACGGGGCATGGCTCGGCCGGGCCGCCGGGTGCCTGCTCGGCAAGCCCGTCGAGAAGATCCCCCGCGACGGCATCCGCGCCATCGCACGGAGCACCGGCAACTGGCCGATCTCCCGCTACTTCACCGAGGTCGGCCTTGACGGCGAGATCGCCGCCCGCTACCCGTGGAACCGGCGCAGCCGCCCGACGAGCCTCGCCGAGAACATCGACGGGATGCCGGAGGACGACGACCTCAACTACTCCCTCATCGCGCTCGATCTCCTGGAGCGCCACGGCGAGGAGTTCACCACCGACGACGTGGCGCGGTCGTGGCTCGCGAACCTGCCGGGTGGCAGGGTGTTCACCGCCGAGCGCATCGTCTACCGCAACCTCCTCGACGGGTACGAGCCGGACGTCGCCGGCGCGGTCGGCAACCCCTTCCGCGACTGGATCGGCGCGCAGATCCGCGCCGACGTCCACGGCTGGACCCACCCCGGCGACCCGGTCACCGCGGCCCGTCTCGCGTGGACGGACGCGCGCCTCACCCACGGGCGCAACGGCCTGTACGGCGCCATGTTCGCGGCCGCCGCGTGCGCGACCGCGGTGGCGGGCGCCGACCTGGCCGCGGTCGTCGGGGCCGGGCTCTCGGTGGTGCCGCCCGAGTCCCGCTTCGCCGCCGCGATCGGCCGGGGCGTCGAGCTCGGCAGGAGCGCACTGTCCACCGAGGACGCGCTCGACACGATCTACGCGCGGTACGGCGACCTGCACTGGGTGCACGTGCTGAACAACGCGGCCGTCCTGGCGTTCGCGCTGACCCGCGGTGGCGGCGACTACTCGGCCACCATCACCACGGCCGTCACCGGCGGCTGGGACACCGACTCCACCGCGGCCACCGCCGGCTCCCTGGCCGGGGCCCTCACCGGCGCGAAAGCCCTGCCGCCGCAATGGGTCGCGCCCCTCCACAACCGGCTCGCGACCACCATCCCGGGCTTCGACGGCATCGGCTTCGACACGCTCGCCGCCCGCACGATCGCGCTGGTGGCGAAGTGAGCGTGCTCATCGTGGGCAGCGGCAACGTCGACCTGGTCAGCCAGGTCGAGCGGATCCCCGCACCGGGCGAGACCGTCCTGTCCACCGGCTTCGCCACGCACGCCGGCGGCAAGGGCAACAACCAGGCCACCGCGGCGGCGCGTGCGAGCGCTCACACCACGTTCATCGGCGCGTTCGGCGACGACGACAACGGCGCCCGCCTCCTGGCCAGCCTCGCCGACAGCGGCGTGCACACCCTCGTACGCACGTCCACCGAGCCGACCGGCATCGCGATGATCACCGTGGCGGGGACCGGCGAGAACGCGATCGTGGTCAACGCGGGCGCGAACGCGACGCTCACGCGCCTCACCGAGGACGAACTCCGTGCGATCGCGGACGCGACGATCGTGTTGCTGCAGCTGGAGATCCCGCTCGCCACGGTCGTCGAGGCAGCCCGCGGCGCCACCGGCACGGTCGTGCTCAACGCCGCCCCGGCACGGCCGCTGTCCCGCGACCTCCTCGCGGCCGTCGACCTGCTGGTCGTGAACGAGCACGAGGCCGAGCTGCTCGGCGGCGCGGACGAGCTGCTCACGGTCGTCCCGCGGCTCGTCGTCACGCTCGGCGCCGCCGGCGCGGTGGTCCACACGCGGGAGGCGACCACCGCGGTGGCGGGCATCCACGTCGAGGCCGTCGACACCACCGGCGCCGGCGACACGTTCTGCGGCGCGCTCGTCGCACGGCTCGACGAGGGCGCCGCACTCCCCGAGGCCGTCCGGTTCGCCACGGCCGCGGCCGCGCTGTCGGTGACGCGTGCCGGCGCCGTGCCGGCCATTCCGACCCGGGAGGAGATCGACGATTTCCACGCCACCCACTGACCCGTCGGCCGACCCGGACGAGGCCGCCGCCAACCAACGCGACCCACTGGTCCCCCGTCCGATCGACCTGCCGACCGCCCTCCCGCTCGACGGCGAGCTGGACCCGGAGGTCGGCGACATCGCCAAGGTCTTCGCCGCGCCCGACGACCCGGCGGACTGGCCGGCCTGGCGCACCGCGCTCGCCCGGTGGCGCGACGAGGCCCGCGAACGCCTGGGCTACCGGGGAACGCGGTACGAGCGGCCCGAGACCGCGTGGACGGCCGGCTGCTACAGCGTCGCGCTCGTCTGGCTGTGGGACGAGCGGCTGTTCAACCACGCGGAAGGGCGGTTCGAGGTCGCCGGCTTCCTCGACCGGACCGCGGACTACGGCGGCTTCGACGGGGTGGTCCTGTGGCACGCCTACCCGATCATCGGCATCGACGACCGCAACCAGTTCGACTTCTACCGGGACGTGCCGGGGCTGCGGGACGTGCTCGCCGAGTTCCAGTCGCGAGGCGTGCGGGTCTTCCTCGACTACAACCCGTGGGACACCGGCACCCGCCGCGCCCCGCACGACGACGCGACCGAGCTGGCGCTGCTGTCGGCCGAGCTGGGCGCGGACGGGATGTTCCTGGACACCATGAAGGAAGGCGACGCCCGGCTGGCGTCGGCACTGCTCGACAACCGGCCGCCGCAGGTGCTGGAGGGCGAGTCGCGGCTGCCCAACGCCCGCGTCGAGGACCACCAGCTGAGCTGGGCGCAGTGGTTCGCCGACAGCGCCGCGCCGGGGGTGCAGCGGGCCCGCTGGTTCGAGCGCCGCCACATGACCCACCAGACCCGCCGCTGGAACCGCGACCACAGCGCCGAGCTGCAGTCGGCCTTCATGAACGGCACGGGCATGCTCGTGTGGGACGCCGTGTTCGGCGTCTGGGTCGGGTGGAGCGAGCGTGACAAGGCCACGCTGCGCCGGATGCTGCGGGTGCAGCGAGCGCTCACACCGGTGCTGACCGCCGGCGAGTGGACCCCGCTCGTGGACGCCGCCGACGCGGCGCTCGCGGCCGGGGTGTACGCGTCGCGGTTCGCCGCGCCGGGCCTGACCCTGTGGACGCTGGTGAACCGCGGCCACGCCGACTTCACCGGCTCTGCCCTCACCGCTGTGAACGCTCACGCGCGGTGGTTCGACCTCACCGCAGGACGGCGGCTCGGGCACCAGCCGGGCGAGATCACGGTGCCCGCTCGCGGGGTAGCCGCCGTCCTCGCGGTCGAGGGCGCCGCGCCGGCCTGGCTGGCCGGCTCGCTCGCGGCCGCCGCCGCTGATCCGGGCGGCACGAGCACGACGTTCCCGGCGCGCACCGCTGAGCGCGTTCACCCACGTCCCGCCACGGCGCGGCCGACCGCCGCCACCGTCCGGGTCGAGGGCGGGCCGCGCGAGCTGCCGATGACCTACCGGCGCCGCGAGACGGGGAGCTACCAGGGCGCGCCGTACGTCGAGGAGTGGAAGCCCCTCCCGCCCCGCCTGCACGACCCGCGGCAGGAGCTGTTAGCGGTAACACTCCGCGATGTCGAGGTGGCCGTCCGCGAGGTGACCGGCGCCGAGTTCGCGCGGTTCGTGGCGGCCACGGGCTACCGGCCGGCGTGCGAGAACCGCTGGCCGCCACCCACCGGCGACGCTCCCGCGACGATGGTCGGCCTGGCGGACGCGCGGGCCTACGCCGCGTGGGCGGGTGCCCGGTTGCCGACCGAGTTCGAGTGGCAGGTCGCCGCGGCCACGCCGGGTTTCCAGCGGGCCGCTCCCCTGGTCTGGAACTGGACCGAGAGCGAGCACACCGACGGGGTCACCCGGTTCGTGATGCTCAAGGGCGGCAGTGACCATGAGATCGTCGGCTCGGACTGGTACGTCGACGGCGGTCCGCGCGAGGAGTCGTTCAGCCTGAAGTTCCTGCTGCCGGGCCTGGGCGTCGACCGGTCGCCAGCCATTGGTTTCCGGCTCGCATGGGAGGTCCGATGACCGAGCTGCCACTGGCCGATGTGCGCGTGCTCGACGTGTCCACGCTGTTCGCCGGTCCCCTCGCCGCGACGTTCCTCGGCGACTTCGGCGCGGACGTGATCAAGGTCGAGCACCCGCGCAGACCGGATGCCGCCCGCGACCACGGCCCGGCGAAGGACGGCGTCAACCTCTGGTGGAAGACGCTGGGCCGCAACAAGCGCCCGGTCACGATCAACCTCGCCGAACCGGCCGGCGCCGAGCTGCTGTCAGCGCTCGCACGGGACGCCGACGTGCTCGTCGAGAACTTCCGGCCGGGCACGCTCGAGCGCTGGGGACTCGGCCCCGACGAGCTGCACGCGGTCAACCCGCGCCTGGTCATCGCGCGGGTGACCGCGTTCGGCCAGTTCGGCCCGTACGCGTCGCGGCCCGGCTTCGGCACGCTGGCGGAGGCGATGAGCGGGTTCGCGGCGCTCACCGGTGAGCCCGACGGTCCGCCGACGCTCCCGCCGTTCGGTCTCGCCGACGGCATCGCCGCGCTCGCGACGGCGTACGCGATCATGGTCGCGCTGCGTGCCGGCGTCGGCCAGGTGATCGACACGGCGATCATCGAGCCGATCCTGATGCTGCTGGGCGGCCAGATCACCGCGTACGACCAGCTCGGCGTGGTGCAGCCGAGGACGGGCAACCGGTCGGTGAACAACGCGCCCCGCAACGTCTACCGGACGCTGGACGGCGAGTGGCTCGCGGTGTCGACCAGTTCGCAGTCGATCGCGGAGCGGGTGATGCGGCTGGTGGGCCGTCCGGACGTGGTCGACGAGCCGTGGTTCGCCTCCGGCCACCACCGGGCGCGGCACGCCGACGAGCTGGACGCGGCGGTGTCGGCGTGGATCGCGGCGAGGCCCGCCGACGAGGTGGTCCGGGAGTTCGAGAAGGCGCAGGCGGCGGTCGCCCGGGTGAACGACGTGCGCGGGGTGCTGGCGGATCCGCAGTACCAGGCGCTGGGCACGGTCCAGTCCGTCGACGACGAGGAGCTGGGCCGGATCAGGATGCAGAACGTCCTGTTCCGGCTGTCGCGGACGCCGGGCCGGATCCGGTGGCCGGGCCGGCGCCACGGCGCGGACACCGACGAGGTCCTCGCGTCGGTCGGCGTGACCCGCGAGCAGCTCGCCGCGCTGAGGGCCAATGGGGTGGTGTGAGCGGAGCTTGCGGAGCGAACCATCGATACCACGCCGACGGACGGCGTCAGCGAGCCTGCGAGGGGACGATGTGAACGTGCTCATCACCGGCCTGTACGTGCCTGGTGACCGGCCGGACCGGTTCGACAAGGCGGTGGCGACGGGTGCGGACCTGGTGATCCTGGACCTCGAGGACGCCGTCGCCCCGGAGCGGAAGGCGTTCGCGCGGGAGGCGGTGGCCGGGTGGCTGGCGCAGGCGCGGGCCGACCGGGTCCTGCAGGTCCGGGTGAACGCGCACAACGCGGACGACCTGGCCGCGCTGCGCGGGCTGACGGGGTTCGAGGTGCGCCTGCCGAAGGTCGAGTCCCCCGCGGAGGTCGACGCGGTGGCGGCGGCACTGCCAGGGGTTTCGGTGACGGCGCTGGTCGAGAGCGCGTTCGGTGTGGAGCACGCGGCGGAGTTGGCCGCGCACCCGGCCGTGACCGGCCTCGGCCTCGGCGAGTCGGACCTGGCGAGTGAGTTGGGCACGCGAACAGACCTCGTGCTGGACCACGCGCGCGTGCGGTTGCTGTACGCGGCGCGAGCGGCCGGGCTCCCGGCGCCGATGCTGTCGGCGTACCCCGCGATCAGGGACCTGGACGGGCTGCGGGGCGACACCGAGCGGGGCAAGGCCCTGGGTTGGGTGGGCCGGGTGGCGGTGCACCCGACCCAGCTGCCGGTGATCGCGGAGGTGTTCGCGCCGTCCGAAGAGGAGCGCCGCTGGGCGGCGGAAGTGCTGGCAGCGGGCGCGGGCGGCGTGTCCACCCTGGCGTCCGGGGAGATGGTGGACCCGGCGATGCTGGGCCGTGCCCGCGCGATCCAGGCCCGAGTTGACGGGAAATTTGCACACCGCAGATGATTGTCAACTCCGCGCATGACAAGGTTCCCCTATGCGGGGTGACGTTCGTGAGGTGCTGACGCACTGGCTGGGGGACGACGTGCGTGCGGTCGAGGGCCTGTCCGACGACGCGCTGGCGCAGCTGCGGGACACGCTCGTGACCGCGCGGAGGCGGCAGTCCGCGGCGCTCAGGTCCGCGTCGGACGAGGCGTTGCGGCAGATGCCGCCGGTCCTGCGGGGCACGGTCAGCAGGATTCTGGGGCATTGATGGGACACGACCTCGCGACGCGCGCCGAGCTGGTGAAACTGGCTCAGGCGCTGGGCACCACGACCGAGGAGATCGCGTTCCTGGCGGAGTTGCCGCACACCACGATCCGGCGCGTGCGCGAGCGGGCGGTCGCGACCCTGTACGACGAGCACAGGGCGGCGTTCCAGCGGGTGGCGATGATCGCCCGCCTCCTGCCGACCGCCGTGAACGTGCGCATCGCGTTGCGCGCGTTCACGCCGCTGCTGGCCGCCCGCATCGCGAGCGAGATGACCCCGGACCGGGCGGCCGAACTGGCGAACCGGATGCCGGTGGAGTACCTGGCGCAGGCGTGCGTCCACCTCGACCCGCGCCGCGCGGCGCCCCTGGTCCACCGCGTACAGCCGCACCGCATCGTGGCGGTCGTCATGGAACTCATCGGCCAGGGCGACTTCGTGACGCTGGGCCGCCTGCTGGACACTGCCACGGAGTCCATCGTCCGCGACGTCACCGCGACCGCGTCGACGGAAGCCCTGCTGCAGATCGGTTTCTACGCGGAGTCCGACGAGCAGCTGACGAGGGTGGTGGCACTGCTGCCCCCCGCGCGCCTGCGCGGCATAGTGCGCGACGCCCTCGCGGGACCACCGGAGCTGCAGGCGGCAGGCCTGGCACTGGCCGACCGCCTGACCGACGACGACCTACGCGGCCGCCTGACGGAGTACGCCGCCGAGGCCGACGACGACACCCTGACCAGCCTGCTCCACACGGCGATCGACGAGGGCGCACTGGCGGAACTGCTGACAGCGGTCACCGCGATGAGCGAACAGGCCCAGCTCCGCATGCTGACACTGCCAGCCCTGAACGAGCCGCACATCCTGGGCCACCTCGTACGCGCGGTGGAAAAGCACAAACTATGGCCCCGCATAGCCCCACTGGTATCCCTGATGGACGACGACCTCCGCCGCCGGATAGCAGCGGCCGCCGAAGGCCGCACGAATTTCCGATGAGGTAGGGGCGGGGTCTAGGAGAAAACGCTACTGGCCTTACCACCCAATTCGTCTTTTCCCAACGAACCGCCGCGCGCCTCACCGAGCGATTCCCGCCGCCCGCCCGACGCGACAACTCACGCCGGTGTTTCCGCCTTCAACCTCAACCGCTGCTCCGGAATCGGTGCTGGTTGACCGAAGCCCAGCCTGCAGCAGCAGCGGCCCCACTCCTGCCAGCATGTTCCGCACCTCACGCAACTATGGCTGGCCCCCTACCTCCTCAATCCATCCCCCCACCAGCGGAAACTCCGCACCCTCACACCGGCGCCTCCGCCTTCAACGTCAACCGCTGCTCCGGAATCGGTGCCGGTTCGACCGGAGCCGCATCGCCGGCCTGCTGGAGCAATGGCCCCACTTCCGCCAGCACGTTCCGTGCCTCGCGCAGTTGTGCTGCCATCCGTCCTCGCAGTTCGCGCAGGCGGTCGACCTCTCCGTCGGCGGCGGAGATCCGGCGGGTGGCCTCCTCGGCCGCTGCCCTGACGCGGCGTTCCGCCTCCGCTGTGCCGTCGCGGAGCAGGACCTCTACCTTCGCGGTCGCGTCGTGGATCAGGTGTTCCGACTCCTCCGTGGCCTCCCGCACGAGGCGCTTCGCGGTCGTGGTGGCCTCGTCCACCAGCCGGGTCGACTTGGTCATCGCCTCGTCGACCAGGCGCGTCGCTTCCCGGGAGGCGTTGCCCACCAGGCGCGACGCCTCCCGTTCCGCGGCGACCTTCTGTTCGGCCAACTCCCGCATGGCCTCCGTGCGCCGCCGGGCCATGGCGACCTCGAAGTCCGCCTCCACCTGTGCCCTGCGTCGCGCCGCCCGCCCGTCCAGCTCGGCGCGGCGCCGGTCCGCCTCGGTGGTCATCACCGACGCGTCCACCCTGGCCTGCTGCAACAACGTCCGGTGCTCGGTCTCCATCTCGCGGCGCGCGCGGTCCATGTCGGCCAGCGCGTCGGTGTACCGCGTGCGCAGTCGACCGGCGGCCTCCTCGGCCACGGCCCAGCTGTGCTCGGCCGCGCCCTGGGCGCGGGCGATGACCTCCGCGGCCTCCTCCTTGGCCAGCTCCACCATCCCCCGCAGCCGGGCCGGCACCGCGTCGGGTGATATCGGCGTGCGCGACATCTCGTCCAGCTGCCGGGCAAGGCGCGCGTTGTCCGCACGCAACTGTTCGATCTCCGCGGCGAGGGATTCCGCGAGCGAGGCATTGGCGTCGCGATCGGCCGTCGCCAGCCGCAGTTCCTCCTCGATCGCGCCCACGTACCTGCGCACCTGCCCGCGCCGGTAACCGCGCAGCACGATGTCGAAGTCCGTGCGCAACGGCACCAACTCCTGGACGTCAGTCACCCGGCCATCACTTCCTTCCGCCGCGGAGCGATCGGGCCTTCGTCCATTGTGGACAGTGAGCGGCCGAACACCTTC
>NZ_JBJMIE010000273.1:0-29127 GCF_045807065.1 Actinophytocola sp.
CGTAAGTCACCCATTGGTGGATCTCACGGCGCTCGGCGGTGAACTCGCGGACGCCCGCAGTAGTGGTCGATCCCGTACCCGGATGCGGCGGCTAATGCGGACGCCGCACGTTCACGCGCCCGGTGATCGCGGCCAGGCCGATGAGGCCAGCGAACGTGACCGTCGGCGCCGGAGCACGCCACGAGGCTGGCGTGAGACGGCCGCGCCGACGGCGGTGACGTCGAGGACCGCGCCGGTGGCGGTCATCCACGACACGTTGCCGTGGCCAACGGGTCGCGGCCGTTGACCGCGTGCGGGAAGCGTCTTCTCGTGAGCGAGGTCAGCCGCGGACCTGTGCGTGTAGGTCCGCGAGCAGCAGTCCGCTGCGTGGCTTCGGTGTGAAGTAGGTGCTCTTGCGGGGCATCCGGCGGCCCGCCGCGTGCTCGGCCAGGACCGTGGCCAGTGGGATCGGCGCGAGTTCGATCACCGCGTCGGCGTTCGGTGGTGGGGTGCGGCCGGCGGGCAGCGGCTGGACGTTCGGACCTGCCGGGTCCAGGCGGAGTGCCCGCGCGATCAGCACCTCCTCCACGGTCGCGTGGTCCAGCCCGCCCGGCAGCTCGACCTCGAGGATGCCGGTCCGGCACCGGACGACCGCCCTACCCGGTTCGGTCGGGGCCGGCGCGTCAGCCACCTCGCGGACGGTCAGGCCCGTTCCCCGCCACGTCCCGGCCAGGTCGGCTGCCGTCAGGCCGGTGTCGGTCAGCACTCGGTGGATCGCGCCGATGCGCAGGGCCGGGCCGGCCGTGACCAACGCCAGCATGCTCACGCCCGCGACCGCCGCGGCGGCGACGCGGTGGTTGCCGTCCGCCACCATCAGCGGATGGGTTCCCACCGCCGCCAGGAGCGAGACGTCCCTGGTGAGCCACAGGCGGTGCCGCCGCCCCGTGGAGTCCACGGTGGACACCACGGGTGACTGGCCGGCCGTGTGGGCGCGGACCTCGGCCGTCAGCTCGTCCCGCTCCCCCACCGGCACCAGCATGGCGGCGCTGGTGGCGCAGCCCAGCCCGGTGAGCACCGCCGCGCGTTCGCGGACGATGTCCGGGTAGACCTCCTCGCTGTGGCGTACGCGTCCGGTGCCGACCGCGGCCGGGTCGACCATGCACAGCACGCCGCACGCCGAGCCGTCCGGGCCGTCGACCTCGTACGGCGCGACCACCGTGGACACCTCGCGGTACGCGCTGCGGAGCAGCGCCGAGAGCGTGTTCCTGGCCGCCGGCAACGACTCCAGCAGACCACGACCGCTGGCGACCGACTGGGGTGTCCGATGTGGATGCTGGACGGCCAGCAGGGTGGCGGAACCGCGGTGGGCGAGGGCGTCGATCACGCGGTCGGGTTCGGCGAACTCGTCGACGTCCGGGCCCGGTACCTCCTCGCGGACGACCCAGCCCCGGGTGATCGGCCGTACCCAGCTCATGTCAGAGGTCGACCGCGGCGAAGAGCGAGCCGACCTCCGGGCGGGTCAGCGGGCGGATCGCGCCGGACCGCTGGTTGCCGAGGTGCACGTTGCCGATCTGGGTGCGAACCAGCGTGCGCACCGGCAGGTCGACGGCGGCGAGGAGCCGGCGGACGATGTGGTTGCGGCCCTCGTGCAGCACCACCTCGACCATCGCGCGGCCGCCGCTGGTGTCGACGACGCGGAAGGCGTCGACCCTGACCGGGCCGTCCTCGAGTTCGATGCCCTCGCGGAGCCGGCGGCCGATCGCGCGGGGCACCGGCCCCGGCACCTCGGCGAGGTAGGTCTTGTTGACGGTGAAGGACGGGTGCATCAGGCGGTGCGCGAGGTCGCCGTCGTTGGTGAGGAGCAGCAGGCCCTCGGTGTCGGCGTCGAGGCGGCCGACGTGGAAGAGGCGCTCGTCGCGGCCGCGGATGTAGTCGCCGACGCAGGGACGGCCGCGGTCGTCGGACATGGTCGTGTGCACGCCGCGCGGCTTGTTGAACGCGAGGTACACCATGTCCTCGCGGACCACGACCCGCACGTCGTCGACGTGGATGACGGCCTGGTCGGGGTCGACGCGCCGGCCGAACTCGGTGACCACGGCCCCGTCGACCTTGACCCGTCCCTGGGCGATGAGGTCCTCGGCCGCGCGCCGCGAGGCGACTCCGGCGCGGGACAGCACCTTCTGCAGGCGCACGCCCTCCGGTTCAGAGTTCATCGATGGAGTCCGCCTCCGGCAGCAGGGGCGCGATCGGCGGTAGATCGTCCAGGGAGGACAGTCCGAGGCGCTCGAGGAACAGTTCCGTGGTGCGGTAGAGGAAACCGCCGGTTTCGACGTCGGTTCCGGTCTCCTCCACCAGCCCACGGGCGAGCAGGGTACGGATGACACCGTCACAGTTGACACCGCGCACGGCGGCGACCCGGGCACGCGTCACAGGCTGACGGTAGGCGATGACCGCGAGGGTTTCGAGCGCGGCCCTGGTGAGCTTGGCGCGCTGCCCGTCGAGCAGGAGTTTCTCGACGTAGGGGGCGTAGCGGTCGCGGGTGTAGAAGCGCCAGCCGCCCCCCGCCCGGCGCAGGTCGATACCCCGGTCCTGGTCGGCGTACCTGTTCGACAGGAGGCGGAGGTGCTCAGCCACCCGCAGGGGCGTGGTGGTGAGCGCGGTCGCGAGAGCCTCCTCCTCGACAGGCGAGTCGACGACGAGGAGAAGCGCCTCGAGCGCGGACTCCAGGTCGGCGTCGCTCAAGGCGGGTAGGCCGTCCTCGCCCTCGTCGGCGTCACCCGAGGACGCGGACGCGGGTGGTCCAGTGGCCGAGTCACCTTCAGAGGCGGTGGTTGACTGGTCCGGTGGCTCAGCCACTGGACCAGTCGCGGGCTCAGCGGAGGGAGGCTCAGCCGGTTCGGGGTCTTCGGCGGGTTCCGGTGTGGTCGGCTCGTCCGGTGGTTCGGGCGTTGGCGGTGGTTCAGGCGTTGGCAACGCCAGCTGGGCGGACGGCTCCTGCGGCTCCGCTTGCTCTGGGTGCTGGTCGCTCACCCGTACTCCTCCTCGTCGTCGGGGGTTGGGGACTCCGCGGCGGCGGTTGCTTCCGCCACGCTGCCGCCCGTCCACTCGACGGTTAGTTCCGCCAGTGCCTCCTCCTGGTAGAAGGCGATCACGTTCTCCTTGTAGAGGTCCAGTAGCCCCAGGAACCGGGCTATCACCTCGACGCTGTGCTCGCAGTCGGCCACCAGGTCGGCGAAGCTCGCTCTGCCCGCCGTTGCCAGTTTGACCCTCAGCACCGCCACGTGCTCGCGGACCGACACCCGGCCCATGTGCAGGTGGTCGATGGACACGGTCGGTGGCGGCTTCGGGCGGAAGACCGTGGCGGCCAGCACGGCGAAGCGGGTCGGGCTGACGCCCAGCATCACCTCGGGCAGCAGCTGCTGGAAGCGGTCCTCCAGCGCGACCGAGCGGGGGTACCGACGCAGCGCGCCCGCCTCCAGCTCCGCGAACAGGGCCGCCACCTGCTTGTACGCGCGGTACTGCAGCAGCCGGGCGAAGAGCAGGTCCCGCGCCTCGAGCAGCGCCAGGTCCTCCTCGTCCTCGACATCGCCCGTGGGGAGCAGGCGGGCCGCCTTCAGGTCGAGCAGGGTCGCCGCGACCACCAGGAACTCGGTGGTCTCGTCGAGGTTCCAGTCGTCGCCCGCGTCGCGGAGGTGGGCGATGAAGTCATCGGTCACCCGGTGGAGGGCCACTTCCGTCACGTCCAGCTGGTGCTGCGAGATCAGCTGCAGCAGCAGGTCGAACGGGCCCTCGAAGTTCGACAGCTTGACCGTGAACCGGCCGCGTGTCGGCTCGGCTTCGGCAGGATCGGCAGGCGGCGGGGTCTCACTCGTCATGACGCAGGCGCCGCACGAGCACCGACTCCTCGCCATGTTCGTCGAGGTCGGCGAGCACGATCGCGATCGCCTCGCGGACCATCCGGCCGCGGTCCACCGCCAACCCGTGGATGCCGCGCAGCGCCAACCGGGCGTGCTCCAGCGCGAGCAGCTCCTCGTCGGACACGTACACGGTGATCTTCGACGTGTGTTTCTGCCGGGGTGAGCCGCGGCGCGACGGCGCCGAGGCAGTCTCCACCCACCCCTGGGTCACGCTTTCCGCGGCACCCGTCGGTCTGAACAGCTCATCCGCACCCGGCAACGAAGGCCGGCGCGTCACCTGGCGGTCACCTCTCGAACGGCCACCTCGCGGGCGATCACCTCGCGGGCCAGCAACCGGTACGCCTTCGCGCCGGCGGACCGCGGCGCCCACACCGTGATCGGGGCGCCCGCGACCGTCGTCTCCGGGAACCGCACCGTCCGGTTGATCACCGCGTCGAAGACCACGTCGCCGAAGCGCTCGACCACGCGGGCCATGACCTCGCGGGAGTGCACGGTGCGCGGGTCGTACATGGTCGCGAGGATGCCGGTGATCTCCAGCTTCGGGTTCAGCCGCTCGCGCACCTTCTCGATCGTGTCGGTGAGCAGCGCGACCCCACGCATGGAGAAGTACTCGCACTCCAGCGGGATCAGCACCCCGTCAGCGGCGGTGAGCGCGTTGACCGTCAACAGGCCGAGCGAGGGCTGGCAGTCGATCAGGATGTAGTCGTACACGTCGACGACCGGCCGTAACACCCGCAGCAGCGTGTGCTCGCGGCCGACCTCGGCGACCAGCTGCACCTCGGCGGCGGACAGGTCGATGTTGCTCGGCAGCAGGTCCATGTTGTCGACGCCGGTGCGGATGATCGCGTCGGCGACGGTGATCGACCGCTCGATCATGACGTTGTAGATCGTCTTGTCGAGCATGTGCGCGGGCATGCCGAGACCCACGGACAACGCGCCCTGCGGGTCGAAGTCGACGATCAGCACCCGACGGCCGAACTCGGTCAGCGCGGCACCGAGGTTGATCGTCGAGGTGGTCTTGCCGACGCCACCCTTCTGGTTGCACAGCGCGATGACCTTCGCCGGACCGTGGCCGTTGAGCAGCGGCGGCTCCGGGATCTGCCGTTTGGGTCGGTTGAGCGGCCCCGTGCCGTTGGTGCCCTCGTCGAGCACCTCGTCCTCGTCGGAGACCGCCCTCGGTGCGAGGCTTAGCTCCTGACCCGAGGGGTGCAATGTCGACATATCGACCTAGCTCCTTGTAGTCCGCGCTGTGCGGGGAAGCTTAGAGATTGCTCACCCCCACCGGCAAAGAGGCTCGCCGCCGCGACGGAGACTTTGTGGAATAAACATCGTGACCTGCGGGTTTGCCTTGGCAAAACGATCTCCCGGGAGGGAAAATGCCCGTTCGCCAGCTCCGTCTCGTCGTCACGGCCGATGACTACGACGCGGCGGTCCGCTTCTACCGTGACGTGCTCGGCATGGCCGAACGGGAGGCCGTGCAGCCGCCGCGGGGCCGCGTGATGATCCTGGACGCGGGCGCGGCGACCCTGGAGCTGGCCGAACCGGCGACCGCGGCGTACATCGACGAGGTCGAGGTGGGGCGCCGGGTCTCCGGGCACATCCGGGTCGCGTTCGAGGTCGACGACGTGCGCGGCGACACCGAAGCCCTGCGCGAGGCGGGCGGCGAGGTGCTGGCGGAGCCGAGGCGGACCCCGTTCAACTCGACGAACGCACGCGTCGAGGGACCGGCCGGGCTGCAGCTCACGCTCTTCGAGATGAACTGACCCCGGGCGGTCCCCACGGCGTGAGCCTGTCGTGCCGTCAGATCTTCCCGACGCCGACCCCGGCCCGCACGATCGCCGGGACGTCGGCCGGGTTGTCCAGGGTGTAGGGGTAGTACGTGCGTGGCTCGGTCACCGTGCCGGCCGTCTCGGGTGTACCGGAGTTCACGAACACGTTGTCGCGAGCCACCAGCCGGCCGGGGCCGCTCTTGTCGTAGCCGACGTAGCTCGGGTGCGCGACGTTCTCGAAGTAGTTGCCCTCCACCAGCACGCCCGCGTCCATCGTGGACGCGACGCCGTACAGCGAGTTGTCGCGGTAGTAGTTGTTGAACACGTGCACCGGGTCGCCGAACCGCACGCGCGGGTGGCGCTGGTCGGTGCCGTCGAAGAAGTTGTGGTGGTAGGTCACCTTCAGGTGGCCGATGTCGTCGGTGTAGGTGTCCGAGTGACCGAGCAGCGCGGTCTTGCTGTGGTCGTGGAAGTGGTTCCAGGACACGGTCACGTAGTCCGACTGGCGCTTGATGTCGAGCAGGCCGTCGAAGCCGTTCGAGAAGTCGTTGTGGTCGATCCACACGTGGTGCGCGGCGTTCGTGACGCTGACCGAGTCGTCGGAGGCGTCGGTGAACGTGATGTTCCGGACGATCACGTTGTTGCCCGGCCGGGTGGTCGACCCCATCTGCAGGCCGCCGCCCGAAATCTCGGCCGTCGATCCCACGCCGACGATGGTTTTGTTCGCGACCACCGTGATCATGTCGTCGAACGTTATCCGGCCGGACACCTGAATCGTGTACGGGGTGTTCAGGCCGGCGTAGTGCGCGAGGTCGGTCGAGTTGGTGACGGTGACGGTCGGGCCGGCGGCGCCACCCGTGGTTCCGTTCTGGCCCAGGGCGTTCACGCTGGCGAAGCCGATCGGTGCGTCGGCGACGGAGGCGACCGACGCCGCGGGTGCGGGCGACCCGGACAGTATTGGGAGCGCGAGCAATATCGCGGGCAAAAGGGCAGGGCGAAGCAGTGGGGGCATCGTTGCCTCCGCATGTTCGGAATCAGCAGGGGACGCGCGGAAAGCGCTTGCCCAATGACGGTAGAGCCGGATTCTCGGCGCGTCAATGGGGCAAGCGCTTACCCGCGTGCTCGCGGGTGGGCCGTCGCATACACCTCGCGCAGGGTGTTGACCGTGACGAGCGTGTAGATCTGGGTCGTGGTCACCGACGCGTGGCCGAGCAGCTCCTGCACCACGCGGACGTCCGCCCCGCCCTCCAGCAGGTGTGTCGCGAACGAGTGGCGCAAGGTGTGCGGGGAGACCGACGCGGTCAGCCCGGCCTGTTCGGCGGCCACCTTCAGCGTCTGCCACGCGCTCTGCCGCGACAGCCGCCCGCCGCGCACGTTCAGGAACACCGCGGGACTCCCCCGCCCGCCGGCCGCGAGCCCCGGCCGCGCCCGCACCAGGTAGGCGTCCAGCGCGTCGAGCGCGGGCCGGCCGATCGGCACGAGCCGCTGCTTGCCGCCCTTGCCGTCCAGCAGCACCGTCCGCTCGGTGGTGTCGATGTCGTCCAGGTCCAGCCCGACGGCCTCGGAGATCCGCGCGCCGGTCGAGTACAGCACCTCCAGCAGCGCTCGCTCCCGCAGGCCGGACGGCGTCTCCAGCAACCGCAGCACGTCGTCGACGGGGAGCGCCTTCGGCAACCGGCGTGGCGCGGCCGGCGGCCGCACCTCGCGGGCCGGGTCCAGCGCCACCAGCCCCTCACGCACCGCGAACCTGTGCAGCCCACGCACCGCGACCAGCGCCCGCGCCGCCGAGGACGCGGCCAGTGGCGGGTGCTCCTCGGTGCCCGACCGCAGCACCGCGAGGAACGCCGACACGTGCGCCTCGCTCACCGCGTCGAGCGACGGCACGCCGAGGGAGGCCAGGTGCCGCTCGTACCGGCGCAGGTCGCGGGCGTACCCGTCGAGCGTGTTGCGCGCGGTGCCGCGCTCGACGGTCAGGTGGTCGAGGTAGGAGGTGATCACGTCCGCGACGGTCATCCGGGTGGCATTCCGGGTGCCCGCGCCACCTGCCCGAGCACGACCTTGCCGTCGGTGACGTCGAGGCCCCTGGCCAGGGCGGGATCCTCCGCGCCGGTCTCGACGAGCACGTCGTGGCCGTGGTGCACCGGCTCGGTCACCCCCGCCGGGGTGATCGCCACCCGGTACTCGTGGTTCTTGACCGCGCGAGGCACTCCGACCAGCATCGCCCACACCTCCGTCGGGCCGGAGCCTAGTACCGGGGGACGTTCCCCCGCCGGCACGGCGCGCCTTCCCGCTAGAGTTGGCCTGTGACCGACAGCGACAGCCTCCGCATCGGCACCGCGGAGCGCGAGTCCGCGGTCAAGCTCCTCTCCGACCACATGTCGGCGGGCCGCCTCTCGCTCGAGGAGTACGAGGAGCGGATGGCCGCCGCGCTCGAGGCGCGGACCGTGGCCGACCTGAAGCCGCTGTTCGCGGACCTGCCGCAACCCCACCCGGCGTTCATGGCGGCGCCCCCACCCGCGCTGCCGCCGCCGACGGGAGTGCCCGCGTACTACCCGCCGCCGGCGCCACCCGTACTGGCCGGACAGTCCGATCGCTACCGGGTCGCGGCCGGGGTGTTGCAGATCGTGCTGCCGTTCGGCATCGGCCGCTTCTACACCGGCCACACGGGTCTGGCGGTGGCGCAGCTGGTGACGAGCTTCGTCGGGATCGGCGTCATCTGGTGCATCATCGACGGGATCATCATGCTGGCGAGCGGCGGCACGGACGCCGAGGGTCGGCCGCTGCGCCTCTAGTCAGCCGGTGAGGTAGAACTGCGCGCCGTTGAAGTCGCCGTTGCCCTCGTACTGCCCGCCGGCCGACAGCTCGGTCGCGTGCACGTCGAAGGTCTGGTCGGGAAAATGGCGGTAGAACTCCTTCTGCGGAATGGGGAGCGTGGCCGCGAAGGCGCCATGGCAGTCCGTGGTCGCCTCACCCATCTGGTCGGCGTGGAACGTGATGCTCACACGCCCGTTGGCGATGAAACCGACGCCGCTGACGGTGATTTCCGTGTCGGCGCTGCCGCGGTTGGGAGTCAACGTCAGCTGCGGGCTCTGCGCCCGCCCGCAGTCGCCGGCGGGAGGAATTCCGTTGTCGGTCGGCTGCGTGTTCTCGCCCGGTGGCGCGGCCGCTCCGCCGAGGTTGGTGTCGGTGTCGGAGCCCGGGTGGGGCGAGCCGTTGGTGGTGTCGCTGTCGAGCAGGTTCGTCACCACGACGAGCACGGTGGCGCCCAGGCCCAGCACGAGCGCGATGATGAGCACGAGCCCACCGAAGTTGATCCGCGTCCGGCGGCTGTTGTCGGTGCGCCGGCTCTGGTCGACCGAACCGTTGATGGACGCCGCCTGCACGACCTGACCGGAGACATCGCCGTCGACCTCGTTGTGCGCGATGTACTGGTTGGCGCGTGCGGGAGAGCCAGCGACGGCACGTTCGAGGGCGGCGGCGAACCGCGGGTCCTGATCGACCAGTTCGGCGAGTTTCGCGGCCGCCACGTATTTCTTTCCCCGGTTGTTCGGCGCGTTCTCGAGTTCCGCGAGAACCTCTGAACCCGCCGACGTCTGGCGCATGTGCCCGGCGACCAGTGAATACAACTGTTCGGCCGGACTCCCCGGAATGCGGGCGGTCGCCGTGGCCAGGTACGTCGCCGTCAGCTCGACGGCTCGTGTCGCGAGATCGATGGCTGCCACGGTATCTCCGGGAATTCGGCGACTCGTTCAGCACAGCCTACGACGAGATTGCGCCCGGACCAGCTTCTCGACTGGACAGATGAATGACAGATGGGGACGTCGCGTCATGCGCACAGGAAGCCGCGCAGGAGCGCGGCCGTGCCGGCGAGGTGCTCGGCCATGGTCTGGCGCGCGGCGGGCACGTCGCCGGACAGGATGGTCTCGACGACGGCCTGGTGCTGGGCGTTGGAGTGCTCAATGTTGGCCGCCAGCAACGGGATGGCGCCGAGCAGTTCGTTGACGCGGGAGCGGATGTCGGCGACCGCGGTGGTCAGTGACGGGGAGCCGGCGACCTCGGCGATGGCCAGGTGCAGGCGGGAGTCGCGGCGGCGGTACTCGTCCTGGTCGGTGTCCACTCCGGACACCTCCACGAGCGCGGCGGCCAGGTGCTGGCGGTCGGCGGGGGTGAGCGCTCGCGCGGCCGCCGCCTCGGCCGCGCCGCTTTCCAGCACGTGGCGCAGGGTGAGGACGTCCTCCAGGTCGCCGGGCGGCGCCACGCGGCGTGCGGGCGCCGGCAGGGACTCCGCGACGAACGTGCCCCCGTAGCGGCCGCGGCGCGACTCGACGTAGCCGGCGTCGGCGACGGCGCGGATCGCGTCGCGCAGGGTCACCCGGCTCTCGCCCAGCCGGGCGGCCAGGTCGCGTTCGGCGGGCAGCCGCTCCCCCGGCGCGGCGACGCCGAGCCGGATGGCCTGGAGTAGTCGCTCGACCGTCTCCTCGAAGGCGTTGCGCGTGCGCACCGGCCGGAAGAGCGCGGCGGTCACTCCCTTGTGGACTGTCACAGCGGGGTGACGTACGCGCCCGAGATCCCGCCGTCCACCAGGAACGTCGACGCGGTCATGTAGGAGGAGTCGTCGCTCGCGAGGAACGCCGCGGCCGCCGCGATCTCCGACGCTTCGGCGAAGCGGCCCATGGGCACGTGCACGAGCCGCCGCTGCGCCCGCTGCGCGTCCGAGGCGAACAGCTCCTGCAGCAGCGGGGTGTTGACCGGGCCTGGGCACAGCGCGTTGACGCGGATGCCCTCCCGCGCGAACTGCACGCCCAGCTCCCGGGACATCGAGAGCACCCCGCCTTTCGAGGCGGAGTAGGAGATCTGGGAGGTCGCCGCGCCCATCACCGCGACGAACGACGCGGTGTTGATGATGGACCCCTTGCCCTGCCTGCACATGTGGGGAAGCACGTACTTGCAGCACAGGTACACCGAGGTGAGGTTCACCCGCTGCACCTTCTCCCACGCCTCGAAGCCGGTGTCCAGGATGGAGTCGTCCTCGGGCGGGGAGATGCCGGCGTTGTAGAAGGCGACGTCGACGCGGCCGTGGTCGGCGACCACCTGGTCGAACATGGCCTCGACGGCGCGGGCGTCGGTGACGTCGCACGTGATCGCGGCGCCGCCGGTCTCCTTGGCGAGCGTCTCGATGGCGTCGGTGTTGACGTCGACACCCACCACGACGGCGCCCTCGTCGGCGAATCTCCTCGCCGAGGCGAGCCCGATCCCGCTGGCCGCCCCCGTGATGACCGCGACCCGGTCCTGCAAGCGCTTCACTGACTACCCCTCCGTGGCGATGAACACGTTCTTGGTCTCGGTGAAGGCGGCCAGGGCGTCCGGCCCCAGCTCCCGGCCGAGCCCCGACTGCTTGACGCCGCCGAACGGCGTCCAGTACCGCACGGACGAGTGCGAGTTGACCGACAGGTTGCCGGCCTCCACGCCGCGCGCGACGCGCATGGCGCGCCCGAGGTTCTCGGTCCAGATCGAGCCGGACAGGCCGTACTCGCTGTCGTTGGCCAGCCGGATGGCCTCGGCCTCGTCGGCGAACGTCTGCACCGTGACCACCGGGCCGAACACCTCCTCGGTCACGATCCGGTCGGTGGCCTCCCGTGGCACCACGACCGTCGGCGGGAACCAGAAGCCGGGTCCTTCCGGCGCGCTCCCCCGGATCGCGACCGGTGTCTCGGTGTCCACATAGGACGCTACGGAGGCGAGGTGCGCCGCGGAGATCAGCGGGCCCATCTCGGTCTTCTCGCTCGCCGGGTCGCCGACCACCACGCCCTGGACGGCCGGTTCGAGCAGCTCCATGAACTTCTCGAAGGCGCCCCGCTCCACCAGGATCCGGGAGCGGGCGCAGCAGTCCTGACCCGCGTTGTCGAACACGCCGTACGGCGCGCTGGCGGCCGCCTTCTCCAGGTCGGCGTCGGCGAACACGATGTTGGCGTTCTTGCCGCCGAGCTCGAGGGTCACCCGCTTCACCTGGGCGGCGCAGCCGGCCATGATCTGCCGTCCGACCTCGGTCGAGCCGGTGAAGACCACCTTGCGCACCAACGGGTTGTCGACGAACCGCTGGCCCACGACCGAGCCGCGGCCGGGCAGGACCTGGAAGACGTCCTCGGGGATGCCGGCCTCGCGGGCCAGCTCGCCGAGCCGGAGCGCGGTGAGCGGGGTCAGCTCGGCGGGCTTGAGCACGACCGCGTTGCCGGCGGCGAGCGCGGGCGCGAACCCCCAGCCGGCGATGGGCATCGGGAAGTTCCACGGCACGATCACGCCGACGACACCCAGTGGCTCGGCGAACGTGATGTCCACGCCGCCCGGCACCGGGATCTGCCGGCCGAACAGGCGTTCCGGTGCCGCGGAGTAGTACTGGAGCACGTCGCGGACGTTGCCGGCCTCCCACCGCGCGTTGCCGATGGTGTGGCCGGAGTTGCGGACCTCCAGGTCGGCGAGGTGGTCCACGTCGGCGTCGACGGCCTCGGCGAACCGGCGCAACAGCCGGGCCCGGTCGGCGGGCGCAAGCGCTTTCCACGCCGGCAGGGCGGCGTGAGCGCGTGCGATGGCCGCGTCGGTCTCCTCCGCCGATGTCTGCTCGACCCGCGCGACGACATCCTCGGTCGCCGGGTTGATCACGTCGGTCACGCTCATCCCCCTGCCGCCTCCACCAGTGCCTGGAACAACCTCCGGTCAGCGACCTGGCCTCGCTGCCGCTCGGCGTTCGCCTGCCCGTACCCGCTCATCCCGTCCACCTCGGGATGCCACTGGACCCCCAGCACGAAGTCCGGGCCGGCCAGCTCGATCGCCTCGACCACGCCGTCGCCGGCCCACGCCACCGGGACCAGCCCCGGGGCGAGCAGGTCGACCGACTGGTGGTGGTGGCAGTGCACGTCCATCTCGGACCCGACGATCGCGGCGAGCCGGCTGCCGGGCGCGGTCTTCACCGGCACCCGCCCGTACGTGCCGGGTGTCGGCAGGTGGTCGTCGTTGCCGAAGACGTCCGGCACGTGCTGGTGCAGCGTGCCGCCGAGCACCACGTTCAGCAGCTGCATGCCGCGGCACACCCCGAGCACGGGCACGCCGTTGGCCAGGGCGGCCTCGACCAGCGTGTGCTCGGCGAGGTCCCGGTCGGGCCGCGGGGGCCCGGTCGCCGGCGCGCGGTGCGCGCCGTAGTGCACCGGGTCGACGTCCGCGCCGCCGGCGACCACCAGACCGTCCACCCGGGACAGCACGCCCGCGTTCATCTCGCCGACCGGCGGCAGCAGCACGGGCACGCCACCCGCGACCACCACCCCGTCGAGATAGTCGCGCTGCAGCACCGCCGCCGGTAGGTCCCACACACCGAACCTGGTCTGCTCCAGGTACGTGGTGATGCCGATGACGGGCGGGCTAGAGGCGCTCGAAGCCACGGATCCGCTCCCAGTCGGTGACGGCGGCGTCGTAGGCGGCCAGCTCGACCCGCGCGTTGTTGAGGTAGTGCGCCACCACGTCGTCACCGAACGCCGCGCGCGCGAGCTTGCTCTCCGCGAGCAGTTCGGCCGCGTCCCGCATGTTCGACGGCACGCGTGGGTTGTCGGTGCCGTAGGCGTTGCCGTGCAGCGGCGGCGCCAGCGGCAGCTCGTTCTCGATGCCGTGCAGGCCGGCGGCGATCAGCGCGGCCACGGCCAGGTACGGGTTCACGTCACCGCCGGGCACCCGGTTCTCCACGCGTAACGACTCGCCGTGGCCGACCACGCGCAGCGCGCAGGTCCGGTTGTCGATACCCCACGCCACGGCCGTCGGCGCGAAGCTGCCGTCCACGTACCGCTTGTAGGAGTTGATGTTCGGCGCGAAGAAGTAGGTCAGCTCGCGCAGCGCGGCCTGCTGGCCGGCGAGGAAGTGCGTCATCAGCTCGGAGAACCCGTGCTCGCCGTCGCCGGCCAGCACCGGCGAGCCGTCCGTGCCGCGCAGGCTGATGTGGATGTGGCAGGAGTTGCCCTCGCGCTCGTTGTACTTGGCCATGAACGTGAGGCTCTTGCCGTGCCGGGCCGCGATCTCCTTCGCGCCGGTCTTGTAGATGCTGTGGTTGTCGCAGGTGGACAGTGCGATGTCGTACCGGAACGCGATCTCGTGCTGGCCGGGGTTGCACTCCCCCTTCGCCGACTCCACGTACATCCCGGCGCCGGTCATCCCGTTGCGGATGGCCCGCAGCAGCGGCTCGACCCGCCCGGTGCCGAGCATGGAGTAGTCCACGTTGTACTGGTTGGCGGAGGTGAGGTCGCGGTAGCCCCGCTGCCAGGCCTGCTCGTAGGTGTCCTCGAAGACGATGAACTCCAGCTCGGTGCCGACGTAGGCGGCGAGGCCGCGCTCGGCGAGCCGGTCGAGCTGGCGGCGCAGCACCTGGCGCGGCGACGCGGGCACGGGACCGCCCTCGACCCACTCGATGTCGGCCAGCACCAGGGCCGTGCCCGGGTGCCACGGCACGAGCCGCAGTGTGTCGAAGTCCGGGCGCAGCACGAAGTCGCCGTAGCCGCGTTCCCACGAGGACATCGCGTAACCGTCGACCGTGTTCATCTCGACGTCGACGGCGAGCAGGTAGTTGCAGGCCTCGGTGGCGTGCGGCACGACCTCGTTGAGGAAGTACTCGGCCGCGCAACGCTTGCCCTGGAGCCGGCCCTGCATGTCGGTGATCGCGACGAGCACGGTGTCGATCGTCCCGTCGTCGACGAGCGCGCGGAGGCGGTCGAGGGTGAGCATGCCGTCGCGATGACCCATAACAGTCTCCAAAGGATCAGGGCTGACCCATTGACGCCTTCTTTACACGGGTGCACGCTGCACCTGTCATCGAACCACTGTAGTCGCGACCGACTTGATCACAACACCCAAAGGACTGATGCTGGCCCATTAGGCCCATTAGAGAGGCGCCTCCGTGACGACCGACAGCACGAAACGTACGACCCAGCCCGCCTCCCACTCCGAGGACGAGAAACGACTGCACGAACTCGGCTACGCGCAGGAGCTCGCCAGGCGGATGTCCGGCTTCTCGAACTTCGCGGTGTCGTTCACGATCATCTCGATCCTCTCCGGCTGCCTCACCCTGTACGGCACCGGCATGAACACCGGCGGCCCCGCGGTCATCGTGTGGAGCTGGCCGTTCGTGGGCCTGATGACCCTGCTCGTCGGGCTGGCGATGGCGGAGGTCTGTTCGAGCTTCCCGACGGCGGGCGGCCTGTACTACTGGTCGGCGAAGCTGGCGCGGCGGAACGCGGCGGCCTGGTCGTGGTTCACCGGGTGGTTCAACTTCCTGGGACAGGTGGCGGTGACGGCCGGTATCGACTTCGGCGCCGCCTCCTTCCTCAACGCGCTCCTCGACCTGCAGTTCGGCTACGCGGTCACTCCCGGCCACACGATCCTGCTGTTCGGGGTCATCCTCGTGGTGCACGGGCTGCTCAACACGTTCGGTGTCAAGCTCGTCGCGCTGCTCAACGACATCAGCGTGTGGTGGCACGTCGTCGGGGTGCTGGTGATCGTCGGCGTGCTGGCGTTCGTGCCGGACAACCACCAGCCCGCGTCGGTCGTGTTCGGCCACTTCGTGAACAACACGGGCTGGGCCTCGTCGCTGTACGTCGGCCTGCTCGGCCTGCTGATGGCGCAGTACACGTTCACCGGCTACGACGCGAGCGCCCACATGACCGAGGAGACGCACGACGCCGCGCGCAGCGGCCCGCGCGGGATCGTCATGTCGATCATCGTGTCGCTGGTCGCGGGCTGGGTGCTGCTGATCGGCCTGACGTTCGCCATCCAGAACTACGCGACGGAGGCCGGCGCCGCCGTGCCGCCGGCGCAGATCTTCCTCGACGCGGTCGGCGCGACCGGCGGGAAGCTGCTGCTGCTGATCGCGGTCGGCGCACAGCTGTTCTGCGGCATGTCGTCGGTGACCGCGAACTCGCGGATGATCTATGCGTTCTCCCGGGACGGCGCGCTGCCGGGTTCGTCGTTCTGGCACCGCGTGAACAAGCGCACCAGGACGCCGACGAACGCGGTGTGGCTCGCGGCGGGCGGCGCGTTCGTGCTGGGGCTGCCCTACCTGTGGAACTCGACGGCGTACTTCGCGGTGACCTCGATCGCGGTGATCGGCCTGTACATCGCCTATGTGCTGCCGACGTTCCTGCGGTTGCGCCAGGGCGAGGCGTTCCAGCGCGGCCCGTGGCACCTGGGTCGGTGGAGCAGGCCGGTCGGCATGGTCGCGGTGGTGTGGGTCTGCTTCATCACCATCCTGTTCATGCTGCCGCCGAAGAGCCCGGTCACCGCCGAGACCTTCAACTACACGCCCATCGCCGTGCTGGTGGTGCTCGGGTTCGCCGGCATCTGGTGGCTGGCCTCGGCGCGGAAGTGGTTCACCGGTCCGAAGGTCCAGGGCAGCGCGGAGGAGTTGGCCGCGATCGAACGCGATCTGGACGTGATCTGAGGTGACCTGACCTGGAGCGCGCTCCAGGGAACATGGCCGCCGCCCGCCTCGTCGGCGGTCGGGGCCGGGAGCTGACCGAGTAGTCCGACCTGCAGTTTGGTGCCATGGCACCGCGGGCATCTTGACACGTCCGTGACCGGCCACTCACAATCGGTGAGCGCTATGGGAGCGCTCCCAGAAAGGTGGGTGCCTGGCCATGTTCCGCGCTCTGTCCCTCGTGGTGGCCCTGGTGATCGGTGTGGTCGTCGCGCCACCCGCTGCCGCTGCGGCCGGTGACGTCACCGATCCCAACATCGTCTACGTCGGCCGGTGGTCCACCACGACCACCACCGCGACGCCGAACTGGACGGGCGCGTACTTCTCGACGCGCTTCACCGGCACGACCGTCAGGGTCAAGGCCCGCGACGCGGTCAACTTCTACGCCAGCATCGACGGCGGCGCGGACGTGTTCTACGCCGGCGTGCGCGGCACGGTGAACCTGACGCCGACCCCGCTCGCCACGGGGACGCACTCGCTGCGGGTGGCCTACCGGTCCGGGGACACCGTCTTCCTGGGACTCGTGCTGGACCCGGGCGCCACCACCGCCCGGCCGTCGCTGTCCACGAAGCTGGTGGAGTTCGTCGGCGACTCCATCACGGCCGGTGCGCTGACGGACAACCTGGCGATGAACGCGTACGGCTGGGTGCTCGGCGAGCGGCTCGGGGTGCGGCACACGCAGATCGCGCGGTCGGGGTACTGCCTGGTGGCCCAGGACGGGTGCGTGGGGCAGCGCACGCAGTTCTTCCAGACGGCCAGCACGGGCACGGCGGCGTGGGACTTCTCGCGCTACCAGGCGAACGCGGTGGTGGTCAACCTGGGCACGAACGACATCGGGCACGGGGTCACGGGCGCGGCGTTCCAGTCCACGTACACGGACTTCCTGCGGGCGGTCCGCGCCCAGTACCCCAACGCGGTGATCTTCGCGATGGAGACGTTCAAGAAGCGGTACGTGGCGGAGACGCAGGCCGCGGTGCGCGCCGTGAACGACCCGAACGTCCGCTACGTCAACACGGAGGGCTGGCTGACGGTCGGCACCGACTACGAGGACACCGACGGCCACCCGAACGAGGCGGGCCACGTCAAGGTCGCCGACCGGCTCGCCCCGATCATCGGCCCGGCGATCGGTGTGCCGTCGGCGCTGACGGCGGGCGACGGCACCCCGACGGACCCGAACATCAGGTACTTCGGGCGCTGGGACACGAGTTCGCCGACCTCCTACGTCTCGGAGTGGGCGGGCGCGTACGTGCTGGTCGGCTTCACCGGCACCACGGTGCGACTGCGGCAGCGCGGCACGATCGACCTGTTCGCGAGCATCGACGGCGGCCCGGACGTCTCGTACACGAACGTCAGCGGCACGGTCAACCTGACACCGACCCCACTCGCCGCGGGCACGCACCGGTTACGGGTGTCGTACCGCCCGGTCGCCGGCTCCTACCACGGCGACGCGGTGTTCCAGGGCGTCACGCTGGACGCCGGCGCGCGGACCGTCGTGCCGCCGACCCCGTCGCGGATCATCGAGTTCGTGGGCGACTCGATCACGGTCGGGCAACTGTCGTCGAAGCAGGCGCTGACGGCGTACGGCTGGCTGGTGGGCGAACGGCTCGGCGCGGGACACACCCAGATCGCGGTCGGCGGCGCCTGCCTCTACCCGGCGCCGGACGGCTGCATCGGCATGAGCGAGCGCTTCCTGCACACCGGCTTGGACGCGTCGACACCGCCGTGGGACTTCGCGCGCTACCAGGCGAACGCGGTGGTGATCAACCTGGGCACGAACGACGTCGGGCACGGGGTGACGAGCGCGCAGTTCCAGAGCGCGTACGTCACGCTGCTGCGCAACGTCCGCGCGAAGTACCCGACCGCGACGATCCTGGCGCTGGAGACCTTCCGGAAGCGGTACGTCACGGAGACCCAGGCAGCGGTGGCCGCGGTCGGCGACCCCAAGATCCGCTTCGTCAACACGGAGGGCTGGATCAACGAGGCCACCGACACAGTCGACAACGTCCACCCGAACGACACCGGCCACCGCAAGATAGCCGACCGACTCACACCACTCCTCGCTTGAACAACTCGCCACCAAGGCGGCTGGGTCTCGAAGCGACTGGGTCTCGAGGCAGCTGGTTCCGAAGCGGTCCGGCCCTAAAGCGGCTGGGTGTCGAAGCGGCCAAGCCTCGAAGCAGCCCGCCCCCAAAGCGGCTCGGCTCAGTGTGGGTGGTTTTGAGGTGCGTGCGGCCTCGGATGGGCTGGTTTCTCAGTGGATTGGCTCCGCGATGGGTTGGCCTCGCAGCGGCCTCCGAGTGGTGGCTCCCGCGTGCATCGACGCGTGGATGGGTTGGCGCGCGGGTGGTTTTGGCGCGCGGAGCGTTCAACGCGCGGCGCGATCAGGCTCCCGGGTCGGCTCGGCGTGGGAATTGGCTTGGCCTCCGGCCCCCGGTTACCAGTCTCTCACGAGCCGCCGACAACGCCGCCCACCTTGTCCACAGGCGACAGCTTGTCCACAGCCCCGCACTCGCCGCCCGATTCTGTCGGCGTGCACCGGTAGGCTGGATTCCGGGGCCGGAGGCCGCCGGGGTCAACTCCGCCGTGATGGGAAGCGGGTGGGTTGGTCCTCCCACGGCGCGTCCGCTGGGCGGCCTGTGGCCGCCGAAGCGCGAACCGTCTGTGCCGCGAGGATTCCGCCGACCGTGGCTCCGTTGACGATCTCCCCGGCCAGGGTCATCCGCACCGCCTCGGTCAGGGGAACCTTGCGGGCCACCAGGTCAGCCTCCTCCTCACCGAGTGTTTCTCTGTCCACAACAGACAGTCCGGTTGCCAGGTACACCCGCACCACCTCGTCGGTGAAGCCTGGTGACGCGGCGACGTCAACGAGGACCGACCAGTGCTCGGCGGCCAGGCCGACCTCCTCGACCAGTTCGCGCTTGGCGGTCTCCAGCGGGTCCTCGCCGAGGTGGTCGATCAGGCCGGCGGGCAGTTCCCAGATCCGCCGTCCGAGTGGGTGCCGGTACTGGTGGATGAGCGTCACCTGGTCGTCGTCGTCCAGGGCGACGATCGCGACCGCGCCGTGGTGTTCGACCACCTCGCGGGTCGCGTGGCCGCCGCCGGGCATGGCCACCTCGTCGGAGCGCAGGGCGAGGATGCGGCCGACGTAGACGTCCTTGGTGGACAGGACGGTGAAGTCGTGCTGGCCGGGCTCGGTCACGAACGTGCCCCCGCTCCGGACGGCTCCGGCAGCTCCACCGGCAACCGTTCCGCCGCCTTGCGGGCCAGTGCGGCCTTCACGAAACCGGCGAACAGCGGGTGCGGCCTCGTCGGGCGGCTCTTCAGCTCCGGGTGCGCCTGCGTACCGACGAAGAACGGGTGCACGTCCTTCGGCAGCTCGACGTACTCGACCAGGTGCCCGTCCGGTGACAGGCCCGAGAACATCAGGCCGGCCTTCGACAGCTTGTCCCGGTAGGCGTTGTTGACCTCGTACCGGTGGCGGTGCCGCTCGGAGACTTCCCTTGTCCCGTAAGCGTTTGCCACGACCGAACCGGCCGTCAGCCGTGCCGGGTACGCGCCGAGCCGCATCGTGCCGCCCATGTCGCGCTCCCCCGCCACGACGTCCTCCTGGTCGGCCATCGTGGAGATCACCGGGTGCTTGGTGGTCTCGTCGAACTCGGAGGAATTGGCGTCGGCGATGCCGGCCAGGTGCCGGGCGCTCTCGATCACCATGCACTGCAACCCCAGGCACAGGCCCAGGAGGGGGATCTTGTTGGTGCGGGCGTACTCGATGGCGCCGATCTTGCCCTCGATGCCACGCACCCCGAAACCGCCGGGAATCAGGATGCCGTCCAGGTTGGCCAGCATCGCCGCGGCGCCGGCGGGGGTCTCGCAGGTGTCGGACGCCACCCACACGATGTCGACCTTGGCGCGGTGGGCGAACCCGCCGGCACGCAACGCCTCCGTGACCGACAGGTACGCGTCCGGCAGGTCGACGTACTTGCCGACGATCGCGATCCGCACCGTCTCCTTCGGATCGTGCACGCGGGTGAGCAGGTCGCCCCACACCGTCCAGTCCACATCGCGGAACGGCAGTCCCAGCCGGCGGACGACGTAGGCGTCGAGTCCCTCGGTGTGCAGGACCTTCGGGATGTCGTAGATGGACGGCGCGTCCGGCGCGGCGACGACGGCGTCGATGTCCACGTCGCACATCAGCGCGATCTTTCGCTTGAGGCCGCCGGGAACCTCGCGGTCGGCCCGGCACACGATCGCGTCGGGCTGGATGCCGATGTTGCGCAGCGCGGCGACCGAGTGCTGCGTCGGCTTGGTCTTCAGCTCGCCGGACGGCGCCAGGTACGGCACGAGCGAGACGTGCAGGAAGAAGCAGTTGTCGCGGCCGACGTCGTGGCGGACCTGCCGCGCGGCCTCGAGGAACGGCAGCGACTCGATGTCGCCGACGGTGCCGCCGATCTCCACGATCACCACGTCCGGCGCGTTGCCGTCCTCGCCGGGCTCGGCCATGCCGCGGATGCGGGCCTTGATCTCGTCGGTGATGTGCGGGATGACCTGCACGGTGTCACCCAGGTACTCGCCGCGCCGCTCCTTGGCGATCACGCGCGAGTAGACCTGACCGGTGGTCACGTTCGCGGCGCCGACCAGGTTCCGGTCGAGGAAGCGCTCGTAGTGCCCCACGTCCAGGTCGGTCTCGGCGCCGTCCTCGGTCACGAACACCTCGCCGTGCTGGAACGGGTTCATCGTGCCGGGGTCGAGGTTGAGGTACGGGTCGTGCTTCTGCATGGTGACCCACAGCCCGCGGGCGGTGAGCAGCTGGCCGAGGCTCGACGCGGTCAGACCTTTGCCGAGCGAGGAAGCGACCCCACCGGTCACGAACACATACTTGGTCGTACGTGAGTGTTGCACCAGGGACGCCCCCCGTGGTCGGGCCTTGGGCCCGAATCCGTTACTGGCGATACCGTTCTCAGCGGGGCTCCCCGCCTGACTCTCCACGGGGTTTCACCGTATCACCTGCGCCCGGAATCCGAATGACGGACACCCGGTGTGGCGAATGACTACCGAGCGCGATGTCACTGTTGCGGAGCGCCGGGCGCGGGGCCCTGCGCGTTGCCGGCGTTGCCGTAGCGGCCGGCCGCGCCGTCGAGCTGCTCGCGCAGCGCCAGCACCGTCACCACGCGTCCGGCCGCGCTCTGCAGGTTGTCTACTGTGGACAGGATGCTGGTCGCCGCGGTGTCGGCACGCACCACGCCGACCGCGCCGATGCCGCTGGCCGAACCCGTGTCGCCGGCGAGCACCGTGCCGGCGCCGGCACGGTCGACCTGCGTGGCGAACCGCGCGATCGTCGCCGCCTGGTCCCCCGCACCGTCCCCTTCGGCGGCACCGCCGGTGAGCACGACGGCCAGCTGCGCGGGCTGGATCCCCTGGCTGGCCCTGACGAAACCGCCCTCGGTGAGCCCCGCCAGCGCGGCCGTGGCCTCCTCCGCGGACGTCTGCGGCTTGTTGTTGTCCTTGCTGATCAACACGAGCGGGCCGATGAGGCCGCCGGCGATCGTGCCGGGGTCGGACGCGGTGGGCAGCTGGATCCCGGCCGGCAGCAGCCGCACGACGATGTCCTTGAGCCGGTCGGCCTTGCGCGGGTCGCTGAACGCGTCGGTCAGCTGGAGCTCGCCGGTCACCGTGCCACCGGCGTTCGCGATGAGGGTCCTGAGCGCGTCCCGGTCGGCCGGGCGGGCGCCGGCGGTGGTGATGAGCACGACGGTGCGCTGCGCGAGCACCCCCCGCACGGCCAGCGGGCCGACGGAGGTGGCGAAGTCGTCGGCGTCCACGAGGCGCGCGGCCTGGGCGTTCTTCTCGTTCTGCAGGCCGATGACCTGTGCGGCCAGGTTCTCGTTCTCACTCGACACGCCGGAGAGCAGCGACCGGGACAGCGTGGTCGACCCGAGCACGACACCGACGGCCAGCGCGAGGAAGACGGCGGCGATCGAGATGATGTGGTAGCGCAGCGAGATCACGAGAACAGTCCCCCGATCCAGTTCGTGACGGCGTGCCAGGTGTCGCCGAACCAGTGGAGGTAGGCGGCACCGACGCCGGAGACCGCGAGCCCGACGGCCACGGCGACCAGCGCGGCGAGCACGAGCAGGACGACCGCGCCGATGGAGACCCGGCTGCGGTGCAGGGTGGCGACCGCCTTGCCGTCGACGACCTTGCTGCCGAGCTTGAGGCGGGTCAGGAAGGTGGACGGGTTGGAACCGGACCGGCCGCGGTCGAGGAACTCGTGCAGCGTGGCCTGGAACCCGACGGTGACGACGAGGTCCGCACCGTGCGTGTCGGCGAGCAGCAGGGCGAGGTCCTCGGAGTTGCCGGAGGCGGGAAAGGTGACCGCGCCGATTCCCAGGTCCTGCACGCGTTCGAGCCCTGGCGCGTGCCCGTCCATGTGAGCGGGCACGACCACCTCGGCCCCACTGCGGAGCGTGTCGGTGGACAACCTGTCCGGGTCACCCACGATCACGTTCGGGCGATACCCGAGCTGGTGCAGCGTGTCCGCCCCACCGTCGACCCCGACGAGCACGGGCCGGTGCTCGGCGATGTACCGCTTGAGCCGCTTGAGGTCCTCCTCGTGGTCACGCCCGGGGGCGACGACGAGCACCTGGTTGTGGTGGATGGGCGCGGCCAGCTCGGGCACGCCGACGCCTTCGAGGATGAGCGTCCGCTCCCGCCGGAGGAACTCGATCGTGTTGGCGGAGAAGGCCTCGAGCTGCGCGGCGAGACCGGCCTTGGCCTCGATCATGAGGTCGGCGATGGTTTCGACGGTCTGCTGAACGCCGCGCCCGACCTCCTTGTCACCGACCAGGACGACGCCATCGTGCAGCCTGACCTTGCTGCCTTCCCTGACCGCACGCAGAACCCCCGGCCCCACACCGTCGACGAGCATGACACCTCCACCGACCAGCAGCTCCGGCCCCAGGTTGGGAAACCGCCCGGAGATCGAGGGCGAGGCGTTGACCACCCCGCTGACGTCGGCGTCGAGCAGGGCGACGGCGGTAGCCCGATCGAGATCGATCTGATCGAGGATGACGATGTCGCCCGGCCCGATCCGGCGCAGGAGGTCACCGGTTCGCCGGTCGACCCGCGCGATCCCGGTGACCCCAGGCCTGGCCTGACTAGATCGAGCAAGGAGACCGGTGAGCTTCATGCGCTGATGGTGACAAAGGAGCGGCGGCATTCCGGTCCGCCACGCCAAAAACTTCACCCCAACGGGTAACGACCGCCCAGGAACGACCACACAGGACAGTTCACGATGGACGGTCCACCACCCACCCCGCGACGACGGCGCGCAACGTCTCCTCGTAGAGGTGCGGGAGGGCCGAGCGACCGAAGGAAGGACTGGGCCGAAGGAGCTGGCAGGGATAGCCGATCAGCCAGCGGGCAGGGCAGGGAGATGGACTGACTGCGCACAGCTGAGCACGCAGACCCGAACAACGGCACCCGGAGTGGCCGGGCCAAGAAGGGCACGACGGCAAGGCAACAGCGATGCTCAACCCCCAGGCCCAGCCCAACCACGATCCCAGATCAGGCCCCAACCACCCGCACCCTCAAAGCCTCCCTACCCAACGGACCACCCACCCAGGCAAACCCGCCCAACCTCAAAGCCTCCCTACCCAACCCACCACCCCCCAAGCAACCCCACCCAAGCACCCCTGCCCAGGCAAACCCCGCCCAAACTAAAACCCGCCCTGCACAACCCAACCCCCCACCCAACCAGGCGCCCACTCCCCCGGGGGCCCACCCCGGCCCCCGGCCCCACAACCCCACACCCACAACGAACGAGATTCAGCGCCGCTTCCGCCCCTTCCCACGCGTCGCCTTCTTGTCCGCATCAGCCACAGCCAACAACTCCTCAGCATGCGCCCGCCCGGTCTCCGTGGAGTCCATCCCCGCGAGCATCCGAGCCAGCTCGATCACCCGATCCTGCTCCTCGACCCGCCGCACATCACTGCGCGTAACCCCACCCGCGGCCTGCTTGTCCACCACGAGGTGACGATCAGCGAAAGCAGCCACCTGCGGCAGGTGGGTAACCACGATCACCTGGTGCGAAGAAGCCAACCGGGCCAACCGGCGCCCGATCTCCACCGCGGCACGCCCGCCGACACCGGCGTCGACCTCGTCGAAGACCAGGGTCGGCACCGGGTCCGAGTGCGCCAGCACCACCTCGATCGCCAGCATCACCCGTGACAGCTCACCACCCGACGCCGCCTTGTGCACGGGCAGAGCCATGGCGCCGTCGTGCGCGCGCAGCCGGATCTCGACCTCGTCGACACCGTCCGGACCGGCGTGCGCAAGCGCTTCCCCACCCTCGCCGCCGGCGACCCGCAACGAGTGCGGCTCGTTCGGCTCGGCCCAGCGGGTGCTGACGATCACCTCGATGGCGGCCTGCCCCATGGCCAGACCGGCAAGCTCGACGGTCACGGCCTGTGCGAGCTTGTCCGCCGCGTCCACCCGGAGGACGGTCACCCGCTTGGCGCACTCCGCCACTTCTTTCGCCAGCTGGTCGCGCTGACGGGCCAGCTCGGCCAGCGCCTCCTCGGACGTGTCCAGCCCGGCCAGTCGCTGCGCCGCGTCCGACGCCCATGCCAGCACACCGTTGATGTCCGCCGCGTACTTGCGCGTCAGCTGCTTCAGCTCCGCCTGCCGCGCCAGCACCTGCTGCAGCACTGCCGGGTCCGCGTCCAGCGACTCGAGGTAGCTGCTCAGTTCGGTCCCGACGTCGACCAGCAGCGCCTCGGCCTCCGCCAGCCGCGGCTCCAGCTCACGCAGCCGCGGGTCCTCCGACGCCGACAGCCGGTGCCTGGCGTCCCCGATGAGACCGAGCGCGCCCGGCACGTCCGGGTCACCCTCCGGGGAACCGGACACCGCGTACGACGCGCCGGTCGCCGCCTCCCGCAGCTGGTCGGCGTCGGCGAGGCGCCTGGCCTTCTCCTGCAGCTCGTCGTCCTCGTCGGGCTGCGGGTCGACGGCCTCGATCTCCGCGAGGCCGTGCTTGAGCAGGTCGGCCTCGCGCGCCAGCTCACGCGAACGCGCGGACCGCTCGGTCAGCTCCGTGCTGACCCGCACCCATTCCGTGCGCACCCTGCGGTACTCGGCCAGCGCGCCCGCCAGCTCCTCACCGGCGAACCGGTCCAGCACGGACCGCTGCTCGGCGGGGCGCATCAGCTTCAGCTGATCGTTCTGCCCGTGCACCGCGATCAGCTGCTCGGACAGCTCGGACAGCACGCCGACCGGCACGGACCGCCCGCCCAGGTGCGCCCTGGACCGGCCGTCCGTGTTGAGGCTGCGTAACGCGATCAGGGTGCCGTCGTCGTCCGGTTCGGCGCCCGCGTCGCTCGCGACCTTGGCCGCGGCACTGCCCGGCGGGGCGGCGAACCGGCCTTCCACCGACGCCTTCCCCGCGCCCGCACGGATCTTCGTCACCTCGGCCCGGCCACCGGACAGCAGGTGCAGCCCGGTGACGACCATGGTCTTACCCGCCCCCGTCTCACCCGTCACCACGGTGAGCCCCGGGTCCAGGTCCAGGGTGGCCTCGTCGATCACGCCAAGGCCCTGGATGCGCATCTCGGCCAACACAGCGCGCACTTTATCGGTTCGCACCGACAAAAGCTCGCACCGCCCGGCCGTGTGTTCGATTCAGGCCCGTGGGCTGCGCCAACCCTGCACGGGCAGCTCGAACTTCTGCACCAGGCGGTCGGTGAACGGCTCCTGCCGCAGCTTCACGAGCCGCGCCGGGATCTTCCCGCCGACCACCTCGACCCGCGCGCCGGGCGGCAGCACGAACGTGCGGCGCCCGTCGCAACACAGCACCGCGGGGTGCCCGGACGGGTCGACCTCCACGGCGAGCCGCGACTTCGGCGACACCACCAACGGCCGGGCGAACATGGCGTGCGCGTTGCTCGGCACCACCAGCAGCGCCTGCACGTCCGGCCACACCACCGGCCCCCCGGCGGAGAACGCGTACGCCGTCGAGCCCGTCGGGGTCGCGCACAGCACGCCGTCGCAGCCGAACGACGACACCGGCCGGTTGTCGACCTCGATCCGCACGTCCAGGATCCGCTCGCGGCTGCTCTTCTCCACGCTGGCCTCGTTGAGCGCCCAGGTCCGCGCGAGCTGCCGGTCGCCGAGCGTCGCGGTGACGTCGACGGTCATCCGGTTGACCACCTCGTAGCGCTGCGCGATGACCTGCGACACGGCCTCCTCGAGGAGGTCGGAGTCGGCCTCGGCGAGGAAGCCGACGCGGCCCATGTTCACGGCGAGCACGGGCACCTCGGCGGGCCGGGCGAGCTCCGCGGCACGCAGCAGGGTGCCGTCGCCACCGAGCACGAACACCAGCTCGGTGCCCTCGGCCGCCTGCGGTCCGGCGGGCAGGACCCGCTGGTAGCACGACGGGTCCAGGTCGGGGGCCTCGCGCTCGAGCACGCGAAGCTTGATCCCGGCGTCGGCGAACCAGCCGGCGAGCTTCTCCGCGGCGTGCCGGGTATCCGACCGGCCGGTGTGCACGACGAGGAGTACCTCACGTGCGGTCATTGCGGCCCCTCTCGAACGGCGATCTCCACGATCTCACTTACGGCTGGCGCGTCGAGCGGGTTCCCACGACGTAGCCACACGAAGTACTCGACGTTGCCGGACGGTCCCGGCAACGGGCTGGCGACCACGCCATGTGGCCGCAGCCCCAGCTCGCCGGCCGCGGTCAGCACGGACCGCACGGCGTCGGCACGCAGGGCGGGGTCGCGCACGACGCCACCCGAGCCGAGCCGTTCCTTGCCGACCTCGAACTGCGGCTTCACCATCGGCAGCAGGTCGGCGTCCTCGGTCGTGCACGCGAGCAGCGCCGGCAGCACGAGCCGCAGTGAGATGAACGACAGGTCGGCCACGACCAGGTCGACCGGTCCCCCGGTCTGTTCCGGGGTGAGCGCGCGGACGTTGGTCCTGTCGAGCACGGTGACGCGGTCGTCGGTCTGGAGCCGCCAGACGAGGAGCCCTCGGCCGACGTCCGCGGCGACGACGTGGCCGGCGCCGCGCCGGAGCAGGACGTCGGTGAAGCCGCCGGTGGACGCCCCGGCGTCGAGACAGCGCCGACCGGTCACCTGTATCGGGAACCGGTCGAGCGCGCCGATGAGCTTGTGGGCACCGCGGGACGCCCAGTCCGGGTCGTCGTCGAGGTCGCGGACCACGACGGGCGCGTCGGTCTCCACGGCTGTCGCCGGTTTGCCGGCGACCGTGCCGCGGATGGTCACGCGACCGTCCGCGATGAGCTGCGACGCGTGCTCACGGGAGCGGGCAAGGCCGCGCCGCACCAGCTCGGCGTCGAGCCGGGTCCTCCTCGGCACCGGTCAGTCCGTGTCGATGCTGGTGAGGGCCTCGTTCAACGCCACGTGCACGGCGTCGAACCGGGCCACGTGCTCGGTCAGCGGGACCGAGTCGAGGTTCGCGGTGCCGGCGATCGCCTCGTCGATGTCGGTGGTGTCGACCTCGGCGGTCTGGTCGGTGTCGAACTGCACGCTCTCACGCTACTTCATGCTCGAGACCGAGGCGGGCGAGCGCGTCGCGCACCGCGTCCGGCCAGTCCTTGTCCGAGCCGAGGCGGATGCCCGCCTCGGTGACGGCCCCGACATCGTGTGCGACGTAGGTCGGCCGCATGTCCTCGGGCGCGTCGAGGAGGTCCTGGGCGACGGACACTCCCGTGAGGACGAGGAGCGAGTCGAGCCCCGCGCCGACCGCGCCGGCGATGTCGGTGTCCAGCCGGTCACCGATCACCAGGGGCTTCTCGGCGTCGGCGGACCGCTGGGCCTCGTCCATCAGCGGGGTGGCCGGCTTGCCGGCGATCAGCGGCTCGGTGCCGGTGGCGGCCCTGAGCGCGGCGACGAGCGAGCCGTTGCCGGGCAGCGGACCGCGCTCGGTGGGGAGGGTGGGGTCGACGTTGCAGGCGACCCAGAGCGCGCGGGCCCGGATGGACTGGCACGCCTCGGCGAGGTCCCACCAGCTGGTGTCCTTGCTGAGCCCCTGGACGACGGCCTGGACCGCGTCGCCGTGCTTGCGCGTGGTCGTGAGGTTCTTCAGCTCGACCTCGTGCACGAGCGCGTCCGACCCGACGACCAACACGGTCGTACCGGGTTGCAGCTTCTCGGCCAGAACCGCGGCGGCGGCCTGCGCGCTGGTGCTGACCTCTGCCGTCTCGGCCCGGATGCCCATCTCCACCAGGTGACGCGCGACCTCGTCGGGACCGCGGGAGGCGTTGTTGGTGACGAAGCGGACCTTGGTGCCGGCGGCGTGGGCGGCCTCGACCGCCCGGTCGGCGCCGGGCACCGGCTCCTCACCGCGGTAGATGGTGCCGTCGAGGTCGAAGAGCAGGGCGTCGTAGTCGTCGAGAAGGCTCAACGGGATCCTCCGTTCACGAGGCGCTCAACGCGGTGGCCCGCTCGGCGGCGTCGGTCTCCTCGTCGAGATCGGCCTCCGCGGCGTTGAGGAACCAGCGGATCGCCTCGTCCGTGCGGCCGGCCGCCTCCAGGTTGTCGGCGTAGGCGTAGAAGAGACGAGCACTCCAGGGGTCGCGCCGCTTGGGGTCGAGGTCCGGCCCCTGGAGCGCGACGACCGCGGCGTCGAGCTGCCCCAGGTCCCGCCGCGCCCCGGCCGCGACGATCCGCAGCTCAACGGCGATGCTCTGCGGCAGGTCCTTCGCCTCGGCGGCCAGCTCGAGAGCACGTTCCGGCCGGCCCAGTGCCCGCTCGCAGTCGACCATCACGGGGAGGTGCGTCTGCGACCCGGTCATGCGCCGGACCGCACGCAACTCGCCGAGCGCCTCGGCCCACTCACCGGCGTGATAGGCGGCGATGCCGGCGGCCTCCCGCACGACCGCGACACGAGAGGCGCGAGTACGGGCGAACCTGGCGTGCGCGAGAGCCAGCTCGGGGTCCTC
>NZ_JBJMIE010000274.1:0-2977 GCF_045807065.1 Actinophytocola sp.
ACGGTGCGGTCGGTCGCCTGATCAGCACCCATGCCAACGAACTGGGCGCACGCGCGGTCGTCATCGGCGCCCCCACCCACGGCGGCCTGCAGGCACTGATGGACGCGAGCGCCAGCCAGGAGCTGTGGCGGTCGGTCCACTGCGACGTGGTCATCGTCAACCCGGCGACCGTGCCCGAGCCGCAGGCACCGATGGCACAGGTGGTCGGCTAGTGATCCGCCACTACGAGCAGTGACCTTCCCACCAAACGGCCCTTAACCGGGAAAAACCGGTCCGTCCAACTACGAAACGCTCCTCGCCCCCGTACCGAGAAAGTCAGGTACGGGGGCATGTAACAACCGTGCCCGCAATGTGGGCACGTTCCATGCGGCGGGTGCGCAAATCGAAAGGGTTTCGATGCGACGACGCCGATTAGTCTCGGCCGCGGCCGCTCTGCTCGTGGTTCCACTCCTGCAGCTGCTTCCCGCTCCGGCGGCGGCAGGGGCGCCGACCGCGTCCCCGCCGCCGAACGACACCCGGGAGCTGACCCGCAAGGACTTCACGTTCAACGGCAAGCCCCTCACCGTGTCGAACAGCTACCACCCGAGCGCGAAGCGCTCGGCGGCGGCCAACGCGACGCCGCCGGTCGGCACGGTCCGCCCGTGGCTCGCGCTGGACGACGTGGCCGGCAGGGTGTACCTGAAGGACTACACACTCCGCGCGCTCGGCGACAAGATCGAGGTCTGGGTCGCGAACGACCTGTCGTTCCCGGCGGGCGACTGCCGCAACCAGATCGCGAACTCGACGACCGTCACCGACGCGCAGGCCCAGTCGCTGGTGACCGAGTTCGACACGAACATGTACCCGAAGGAGACGGCGGCCTTCTCCACGCCGCCGAACCGGGACGGCTCGAACCCCGACCCGGCGGTCGAGGGCCTCGACTTCACCGGTGACGGGGACAACACGGTCGCGCTGATCGACAACGTCCGGGACGACAACTACTACACGTTCCCGGCGGCGCCGACCTACATCGCGGGCTTCTTCTCCTCCCAGTTCAACGA
Organism: Actinophytocola sp.; assembly: GCF_045807065.1. Classification (GTDB taxonomy): domain Bacteria; phylum Actinomycetota; class Actinomycetes; order Mycobacteriales; family Pseudonocardiaceae; genus Actinophytocola. Next base: position 1,041 of record NZ_JBJMIE010000274.1, read on the forward strand.
GCTGGTCGACCGCAACGTGATGACGGTCGACGCGTTCGACTGGGCGCACCGCACCGGTGCGAACCCGCCGGACGAGCCGACCAGCGACCTGTGCACCAGCCGGCCGGGCCGGCCGCACCTCTACGAGGGCACGTTCGCGCACGAGTGGCAGCACCTGCTGCACTACTACACCGACCCGTTCGAGGGGAACTGGATCAACGAGGGCCTGTCGGACTACGCCCAGACCCTGGTCGGCTACGTCGACCCGCGCCTGACGGTGTTCGACAAGGGTGGCGACAGCCACATCTACTGCTACCAGGGCTTCGGCACGGTGCAGACCCCGTTCAACAACAACCCGCGGGACTGCGGCGGGCCGGAGAACTCGCTGAACCTGTGGGGTGAGGGCAACCCGAACGCGGTGCTGGCCGACTACGGGCACGCGTACTCGCTGATGCAGTTCCTGTCCGACCGGTACGGCCTCGGGTTCATGTCGGAGCTGCACCGCGACGGTGCGCGCCAGGGCCTGGACAGCCTCGGGGCACTCCTCGCGGAGCGGGGCGCCGACCTGTACACGGTGCTGCACGACTTCCAGTCGGCGACACTGTTGGACAAGGTCGTCGGCGACTCGCGGCGCGGGATCGTGCTCGGCGTGCCGAAGAGCCGGGTGACCTCGCCGAGCCTGCGCTCGACGGTGAACCTGGCGAACCCGGCGGCCTACGCCACCCCGGGTGCGGCACCCAACGGCGCGGACTACGTGCCGCTCCAGAAGGCGAACGGGACCGTGCTCAAGGGCAGCGACCTGCGGTCGCTGAACTTCGAGGGCACGGCGACGCTGCCGTCGATCCCGCTGGCCTGGACCGTCGTGTCGAACGACCCGGACCGGCCGGGCAACCCGGTGCTGTTCTCCGGCAACGAGGACAACACCAACGCGACGGCGGTGACGCAGGTGACCGTGCCGGCGGCCGACCCGACGCTGCGCTTCCTCGCGAAGTACGGCGCCGAGCCGACCTACGACTACGGCTACGTGCTGGTGTCCACCGACGGCGGCGTGACCTACACGCCGATCGCCGGTGACAAGACCGTGCCAGGGCCGCTCGGTCCCGGCCTGAACGGTTCCACCAACGGGTTCGAGCCGCACTCGTACGACCTGTCCGCCTACGCGGGCAAGAGCGTGCTGATCGGCATCCAGTACGTCTCCGACGGTGGTACCAACCTGGGCGGCCTGCTCGTCGACGACATCACCGTCGGCGGCACGGCGGTCAGCGACGGCTCGTCGCTGGCGCCGTTCGACTCGCCGACCGAGATCCGTCCGATTCCGGTGCACAACTGGAACCTGCGGCTCATCGCGTACGACGAGAAGAACCAGGTCGCGTTGCAGGTCCAGTTCAACGGCAAGAACAAGGTCAGGCTCGGCTGGCTGCAGCTGCTGGCACTGACCGTGTTCCCGAAGGTGGTCGCGGTCGTCGCCTACGACGAGCCGACCGAGACCGTGCAGCAGTACGCCCCGTACACGCTGACGGTCAACGGTGTCGTGCAGCCGGGAGGCGGCGGCGCCTGATCCGCTCCACGCGGCCCCCGGCACCGTCCGCGGTGTCGGGGGCCGTGCTATGTCCGGCGCCGGCGCTGGCTGACGCGCCGGTAGCTCCAGCCCAGCAGCACGAACAGCACGATCCCGGACAGGATCAGGCTGGACCCGGTGCTCCAGCCGGGGAGCGGCAGCCAGGAGATGAGGCGCAGGCCCCAGACGATCCCGGCGGCGAGGAGCGCGAGGCCGCAGAGCACGGACCCCGCGATGCGCAGCGGCGAGGACACGCTGTCCTCGGCGGCCTTCATGGCGCGGTCCCGCACGGGGTCGATGTGGCGTTCGAGCGCGGGGAACTCGGAGGCGAGGATCAGCAACCCGGCCAGTACCAGGAGAAGCCCGGGGCCGGGCAGCACGAGGAGCGCGACGCCCACGA
>NZ_JBJMIE010000275.1:0-9859 GCF_045807065.1 Actinophytocola sp.
TGAGCTTCCCCCTGTTGCCCGGACACCTGGCCTGAGGTGACCTGCGGTCACCAGGGAGGATGTTCTGGTGCCTGCACCACACCCGCCTGAGTTCCGTCGTCGTGCTGTCGAGTTGGCTCGTGAGGGGACCAAACCGGTCGCTGAGTTGGCGAAGGATCTGGGGATCAGCCAGTCCTGTTTGCGGAGCTGGATGACCCAGGCCGACACCGACGAGAACGGTGGCAGCGCGACCAGGTTGACGAGCGCGGAGAAGAAGGAACTCGCCGAGCTGCGGCGGAAGAACCGGCAGCTTGAGATGGAGAACGAGATCCTGAAGCGGGCGGCCGCGTATTTTGCCCGGGAGAACATTCTCCCAAAGTAAGCTACCCGCTGGTCCACGAACTCGCCGCGGATGGTGTCGATGTCGCGGTGGCCTGCCGGGTATTACGTGTGTCCCGTTCTGGATATTACGAATGGCGTGACCGGCCGATCTCGGATCGCGCCCGCGAGAACGAGTTGCTGGTGAAATATATCGAGCAGATCCACACTGATTCGCGCGGCACCTACGGATCACCTCGCGTGCACGCCGAACTCACACTCGGTTTGGGACTGGCAGTCAACCGGAAACGAGTCGCCCGGCTCATGCGCGAAGCCGGCATCCAGGGTCTCTACCGACGCAAACGCTCCTGGACCACGGTGCGTGACCCGACGGCCGAGCCGGCCCCGGACCTGGTCAACCGCCACTTCACCGTGGACGAGCCGAACCGGTTGTGGATCACCGACATCACCGAGCATCCGACCGAGGAAGGGAAGGTCTACTGCGCCGCGGTCATGGACGCGTATTCACGTCTGATCATCGGCTGGTCCATCGACAGCCATATGCGCACCGAACTCGTCACCGACGCGCTCGGCATGGCCATCATGCGACGCCAACCCGAGAACAACACAATCCTACATTCCGATCACGGATCGCAATACACGTCATGGGCGTTCGGGCAACGGCTTCGTTCGGCCGGCCTGCTCGCCTCGATGGGCACCGTTGGTGATTGCTACGACAATGCCATGATGGAATCCTTCTGGGGCACGCTCCAACTCGAAGTTCTCGACCAAAGACAGTGGAAAACCCGCGACGAACTTGCCAACGCGATATTCGAATGGATAGAATGCTGGTACAACCCAAAACGGAGACATTCCAGCATCGGGATGCACAGCCCTGTCACGTTTGAAGCCCTACACACCGGGTCAGACCAAGACCACTGACCCCACACCGTAGGTGTCCGGCAAACGGGGGAAGCTCAGCCCGGGACTGTTCCAAGATCGGCACCTCTCTGTGTCAAGTGGTTGCCGACAGAGACGTGCCGATCATGGGATAGACCCCTCGGCCCAGGCGAACACACCGTGGAATCCACCATCTACGGAGACGACATCGCTTAGAACGGGCCTTGATCCGTTCTGTCCCATTCGTGCTGTCGCGTAACGCGCATTACCCGCGCCAGGGCTGGTGCGATGCACACAGGAACCGTTCGCATCGGTCCGGAGGCATCTGAGGCGTGCGAGGCGCCGGCGTGACCGACGTACCTTCAGCGCCGCTCGGGCCGGGGTGATGGCCGACGGTCGATGACGAGCCGAGACCGGTACATGGGCTGGTCTGTTCGGGTGGCGAGGCCGCTTGTGGCGTCACGGTGCTGGTCGGTGTCGGTCTCGGCAACGAGCACACGATTGGGGGCCAGGATGTCAGCGCTGTCCGTGGACGCGTTTCGGGGGTGCCATCGCATCTCACCGTCGACGTCGGCGGTCGGCCATCGTTCCTGACGGGTTGCGGTTCGCGTTCTACGGGCGGATGTCGACCAGCGAGTTTCAGGATTCCGGGACGTCGCGGGCGTGGCAGCGGGCGGTTGCTGATGAGTTGGTCGATGGTGTGGGGCGGGTGGTGGTCGAGTTCTTCGATGAGGGTTGCTCGCGGCGGTGGTCGTGGGGTGACCGTGCTGCGGCTTCAGCGTTGCTGGCCGCGGCGGAGAACCCGGAGCGTGGGTTCGATGCGGTGGTGGTGGGGGAGTACGAGCGGGCGTTCTTCGGTGATCAGTTCCGGGCGGTGGTCGAGCGATTGGCTGCCGTGGGTGTGCAGGTGTGGTTGCCGGAGGCAGGGGGCCCGGTCGAGCTGGGCTCTCCAGTGCACGAGGCGTTGATGGTGTTGTTGGGCGCGCAGGCGCAGCGTGAGGTGGTGCGTGCCCGACATCGGGTGTTGGCGGCGATGCGGGTTCAGGTTCGGGTGCAGGGCAGGTTTCTGGGTGGTCGTCCACCGTATGGGTACCGGCTGGCGGATGGTGGTCCGCACCCGAACTCGGTGCATGCGCGGTGGGGTCGCCGGCTGCATGTGCTGGAGCCTGATCCTGGGACGGCGCCGTGGGTGGAATGGATGTTCCTTCAACGGGCTGCGGGTCGGAGTGTGGCGTCGCTGGCACGTGAGTTGAATGAGCGTGGTGTGCCGTGCCCATCGAGTGCGGACCCTGGCCGTAACAGTCACCGGGTGGGGGAGCGGTGGATCGTGCGGACGGTAGCCATGATCCTTGAGAACCCGCGCTATACCGGGCGGCAGGTGTGGAACCGCCAGAGCACTGTGGGTCACGGTGGCGGTGGCCGACGAAGTGGACGCGGCTCAGGAGCAGTGCGGCGAAACCCGGCCGGGGAGTGGGAGGTGTCCCAAGCTCTGACACACCAACCGTTGGTCGACGACGTCACGTTCCTCGACGTGCAGGGAATCCGCGCGGGCAAACAGAACAAGGACGGCGAGACTCGCGAGTACGTGCTCGCCGGGCTCGTCGTGTGCGCGGTCTGTGGCCGCCGGATGGACGCGCACTGGGTACACGGACGTGCCGGCTACCGATGCCGACACGGATATACCAGTGGCACGACTCGCCCCTCCGGTGCGCCACACAACCTCTACCTACGCGAGGACCATCTCCTCGAGCTCCTGCCGGAGTTGCTAGTCGATGCAGGTTCCCGTCCCGATCGACCCGACCAGCTCCGCCAGCGAGATCTGGTGGACGTCCTACGACGTGAACGACTCCAGATCCTTTGCACTCGAGGAGGCCCAATCCTCAAACACGAGGAGCCGCCGGACAGGCAATCCGCACTGCATTCATATGGGCAACCCACATTGGAACTCGACTGGGTCTCCCGTCACCAGGAGAAAGAGGTTACGGATCCCATGGCCGCAAGCGCCGCAAGTGAGAGGGGGATCGCGCTACACTCAGATTCCATGGGCACGCCCGAAACTGGGCCAAGGTGAGCCGTGGGGTAATAGAGTGTCCGAGACTCGAACACCTGTTCCCAGGGGATCTCCTGAATTCCAGGGGATTTCCATGAAGCCAAACATATCAGCTCGCTGGGTCTTCGTGGGTGTTCAAGTGCTCCTTGTTGAAGTATGCCACAGCAGCGGGCACGTCGTAAGGCTCATCATCGAACGAGTGATGCCGGCGGTTGCCGAGGGCTTCGGAGATGACGAGCGTGTACTGGTGACCGCCTCAGAACCAGGACAAGGAAATCTATGGCGATACATCGCCTACTGGCGACGTGGACGGCAGGACGGCCGATGTGGGCGCCCTTGTAGACGGCGGCGGCTCGTATGTGACTCATCGGAAGACGTTGAGCAACGACGTCGAGTGGAGATCCTCGTGACTGCGCACCGGCAGGTAGTGCTTGTTCGAAAGCCACACGTCCCGGCAGACGGCTGCTGACCCGGCACCAAAGGCTCAAGGCCGCCAACACGCCCACTCGCCTCGCGGCTATGAGAGCGCATTGGCCGTTCAACCTGGCGTAGATGAGGCGCTAATCCCATATCAGCTGCGGCGGTGGAGAAATGCGTGGTTGCCCGCTCCGCCAGTTGGAACACCACCCCGCGCGTTACGGACACCGTGCTGGACGCACGCAGCCACGAGCGGCACGCCGCCGTGCATGCCCAGCTCGCCCAAGGTGTCGGGTTGCTGGAATGCGCACGACGGCTGGGGTGGGCGCTGAAGACGATCAAACGCTACGCCCGCGCCCACAAAGCCGAAGAACTGCTGCGCCCGCCGCGCTACGGCACCTGCCTGATCGACGCCCACCGAGACCTGGTCCGGCAACGCCTCACCGAGAACATCCCGGTCACCGGGATCCTGGCCGAGATCCGCGAACAGGGCTACACCGGCAGCGCCAACCTGCTGGTCCGCTACATCAACCAAGGCCGAGCCGACCCAGCTGAGGTCGGCCTTCGTCAACGCGTCCGCGGCCTGGCGGTAATGCCGCAGGTTCGCGTTCACCGTGCCGAGGACGACGTCGTTCTCCAGCACGAGCTCGCGGTTGAGGCCGTCGGCGTCGACGCCGATCCGGCACCGGTTGCCGAAGCCGGTCAGGCATGCGATGCCGTAGGGGCGGTGTGGGCGAGCCGTACTCGCCGCCCTCAATCTCCTTGTCCGTGCCGCACACGCCCAACGCCAGGCCCTCGACCAGCAGGCCGCCCGCCTCGGCGGCGGGTTCCGGCACCTCCGCGACTCCAGAGAGCTGGCTCGGCCGGGTTCGACAGTCACGGCACGCATGGCCGTCGGGCTACCTCCGCCGTTATGCGCGGGGCCGGTCGTGCTCGGTAAGGCAACCGTAAAGGTCGGCCTGCCATGCCGCTGGGACGGTCATCAGCACCCCGCCCTGCGGGCGTGGGCGAGAGCCGACGTCGGCAGGGCGGGGTCGCACTGGACACCGACTGGATTGCGCCGCTCTGCTCCTGGTGGGCCTCTCGCTCGCGCAGCACGCTGAGCACCTCCCGCGCCGCAGTGGTGGGGGACAGCTCGAAGAAGTCGGTTCCGAGCACCAGGTCGACGGTGCCGCCGGGACGGTTCCAGCGGGTCACGTACAGCCCATCCAGTCGCGAGTTTCTACGGCGGCGTGCACCCGTGCTGAGCGGAAATCCCCGGAAGTCACCGTGGTGTCGATCCGCTGGCCGCCATTACTGCCAACCCCGAGGATTGACCAGGGTCGATATGCTCTCCGATATCCTGCAAGCCACCACGGGGGAGCGCCATGCGGAAATATCGATCACCACACCGGAATGATTTCGCACACCCGCGGCGTGCGGGGACGGTCCACATTTCACGATCGCCGGTCACGGTGACCAGCGCGGTCGCGAGACACCATGACCGTTGAGGAGCACCCGTCCGTCAGCCAGACGCTCCGGGGGATGTCGCGGCCCGTCTGGCTGCTCCTGATCGGCACCCTGATCAACCGGTCGGGCAGTTTCCTCCAGATTTACCTGGTGCTGTACCTGACCGAACGTGGATTCTCCACCGGCGGTGCCGGGCTCGCCCTGGCGGCGTTCGGTTTCGGCACCGTGGTCGGCATCATCGTCGGTGGATCGGTGACCGACCGGCTCGGCTATCGCCCCACGATCGTCGGCTCCATGCTGATCGCGGGCGTACTCACGGTCGTTGTGGCGCACCTGACGAACCTCGCGATGGTGGTCGGCGTCGCCGGTGCCATCGGTCTCACCTCGCAGGCCTACCGCCCGGCCGCGCAGGCGATGCTCATCGAGCTGACCCCGCCCGCACGGCACATCATGGTGTTCGCCGCCTACCGACTCGCCTACAACGTGGGCACAGTGGCCGGTCCCTTGCTGGGTGCGCTGCTGATGACCTACTCGTACCAAGCGATGTTCTACGGCGAGGCGGTCGCCCTCGTGGCCTTCGGGCTGATCTCGCTCAGCCTGCCGCGCCACACGGATACCCCGCGACCGGCGCAGTCTGACGACACCGCCGCACAGCCGGATTCCCCGGACCTGCAGAACCGTGACGACGGACCGCGGTCCTATCGAGCCGTGCTGTCCGACACTCGTTTCGTCGTGTTCGCCGTCGCGATGCTCATCAACGGGATGGTGTACATCCAGAGCATCTCGACGCTGTCGCTCCACGTGACGGCCTCGGGGCACGCGCCCGGCTTCTACGCGGCCTTGCTGTCGGTGAACGCATTCGTGATCACCTGCCTGGAGCTGCCGCTTACCAAGTTCGTCCAGCGGATGACCGACCGGGCGACCATCGCACTCGGCAACATCCTGGTGGGCGCCGGGATGATGCTCTACCTGGCCGGCCCGTCGGCGGCGGTGCTCGTGGTCGCGACCCTCGTGTGGACCGTCGGTGAGATGGTCGGAACGCCCACCATGACGGCGTATCCGGGGCGGATCGGGCCGCCGTGGCTGCGGGGGCGCTACATGGCGCTGTCGGAGTTCGCGGTCCAGGTAGGCTACGGCGCCGGCCCTGCGCTGGGCGTCGCCCTGTGGGCCGTGTGGCCGTCCGGGGTCTGGTGGCTGTGCGGGGTGCTGACCGTGGTCTCGGTCATCGGCTCCACCACTGCGATGACCAGCTCGCGTGAACGGGTCGGGCGGCCGCGCGAGGGGTAGGTCGCGCCTGAGGGATCGCGCCTCGTGAGTTCGTTGAATACGAGACGACTTTCCCCGGCGATGTCGAATTCTTCGAATGGTTCTCACAATACCGTCCGGAGGGCGGTCGAAATCGTGCTGGACTCGTGCGGATGAATTCCTGCACGTGCACCAACGGATGCACGTGCACGCCGCCGGCTTGATCGTCCACGCTAGGCGCGACACGCCCGACTAGTTAGTAGTGAACGAGAGAATTAACAAGATGGTTGCCGTTGGCCATGATCACAATCTAAAGTTGCACAAGATTGTCAGGTGCTGATGAGGTTCATGGTCTACCGCTGCTGGGGGGTGGCAAGAACGTGAAATCCCTGGGGAAGTACACCGGGCCGGGCTGGCGAAGATCGCCGTCAATGCGAACAATCTCACGGATAATGGGTATCGTCGGCTGGCTCGCCGCATCGCCCAGGCAGTGTCCTGTATGTGCTGACCGATCACCCCGCGCCGTCGACGTGAACCGTCGCGCGTGCAGCGGCGGGGTCAGCGATGTACGGCGCATGTCGCGGGGCGCCGCCGCGGCCGCGCCCGAGGCGACGAGCCGTTCCGACGGTCGCATGCGGGTTCCTCGAGTGACTCGGCGCTCGTGCCGCGTCTAGTCAATGGGGGAGTAGTTCGGTGAGTCGGCCTGGGTCAGGTAGTCCTGTGTCCGAGTGCTGGGCGCGAGAGGTGGTCAGTGGTGGCGCGTAGGCGAGGAGCGTCCCGTGCGGGAGCTGAGTCCGGAGGAGGCGCGACGTCTGGTCAGGGTGGCCAGGACGGCGCAGGATCGGGTACGGCGAACGGGCTTGGTGCCGACGTTGTCGCAGGGTTGAACTCGGTGGGCCGTCGAGGCCGACGACCGCGCTTGGGGGGCCACGTCGCGAAGGGGGTACGTGGGGGATGGGACCGCCGATCACGACGAGTTCGGCCTGCCCTGATCGCGCCACTCGACCACGCAGCGCCGTGAATGACCCAGGTCCGGCTCAGCGGCCCGCACGACACTGTCCCCAGCGTGCATTTCCGCATAGCTATGTAGGAGCAACGGTCGATGCGAAGTGATGAGAACAGCCCGACGGACACGATCGCAGGGGCTTTACCCGGCGCCGCGGACATGACCGAGCCCCACGTTTCCGTGCCCATCGACTCATTGCTGCCACCGGATTCCCCGCGGCTCGCCGACGAGAACATCGGGCACGCGCGAGCGCTCGCGGAGTTGGAGGTGCCGCTGCCGCCGGTGTTGGTGCACCGGCCGACCATGCGGGTCATCGACGGGACCCACCGGTTGCGTGCCGCAGCGCTCCGCGGTCAGAGCACCATCGGTGTGCGGTTCTTCAACGGGAGCAGCGAGGACGCCTTCGTCCTCGCCGTCCAGGCGAACATCGCGCACGGGTTACCGCTGACGCTCGAGGAGCGGATCGCCGCGGCCTCCCGGATTCTGCGGTCCCACCCGGCGTGGTCCAACCGGGCGATCGCGTCGGTGTCCGGTTTGTCCGCCAAGACCGTCGGTGCCATCCGGCAGCGTTCAGGTGGGGAAAAGCCGCACCTGAACACCCGCGTCGGTCGGGACGGCAAGGTGTACCGGATCGACACCACCGAAGCACGACAGATCGCCGGCGAGTTGCTGAGGAGCCACCCGAATGCCTCGCTGCGCGAGGTGGCGAGGGCGGCCGGGATCTCACCGTCCACGGTCCGCGATGTCCGTGATCGATTATGCCGCGGCGAGAACCCGGTGCCGGAGGGCGTCGCTCGCCACCGGGCGGACCGCGCGACGCAGGAGAACATCGACCACGTCGCGCTCCTCGACCGACTGCGCAACGACCCATCCCTCCGGCTGTCCGAGTCCGGGCGCGTTCTGCTGCGCCTGCTGAGTGCCCAGGCCATTGATTCGGCGCGCTGGGAGGAACTCGGCGGCAACATCCCCCCGCACTGCCGGGAGCTGGTCGCCGAGATGGCCCGCGGCTGCGCCAAGGCCTGGCACGACTTCGCCCATTACGTCGACCGCGCGAGCACGGATCCAGCCACCGTGCCGCATGCCGCGTCGAGCTAGTGTCGTGAGTTCCTGATCCGGCCGCGGGAGGCGGCGGAGTCTCGAGGATCTGGACGACCGCCGAGACCGTGCACGCCTTGCGCGCACCGCGGCACACTTCGCGCCTGCCGCCGCGCCGCCAACGCCTCGGCCGCGCCGTCGACGGCTCCAGCCGCCGACCTCCGGGCTCGGCCCGATACAACCTCGCCGTTCACCGATGAATTAACGATTTTCGTCACCTGTGCCCAGTCGGGTTGACAAGGGAAGAATCGGGCCGGCGGTTCTCGGATCTGGCGGAGTGGCGGTTTCGGACGCTCACCGCGACTGAAATCAACGGCTCGCGACACTGGACGTGGCACGGGCCCGAAACAGTGCATGAAGTACATTCTCAATCTCTTCGGGACGGTCGGTTGGCGCCTTGACACGCCGCAATGGCCAGAGTTTGATGACCTGTATGCAGACCCCACAACCCCAGGCCGGCAGCCCGGTGCGGGAGGCGGGGTCCCATTAGGACAGAGTGCTGATTTCTGCGGGCTCTGCTGGTCGAGCAGATCGCACATTCTTCTTGTCGCAGATATTTCGCGATTCTTCCTATGCGGGTCGGTTCATTGCTGGCACCTTTTATCTTCGGCGCTCGAAGGGGACGTACTGATGTCGGAATCTGGCGGGATTCAGTGGCAGAGGGACCATATGAGCGGTTATCCTGGGCAACGGCGGCGCTCGGGGACAGCGGCGCGAGCAAGCCGGCTGGCGCCATGACGGGCCGCTCGGCGCGGTGACCTCGGAAGCACCTCGGGTCATCGCCTTTCACCTCACCAGCAAGGACTTCTCGGCCGCGGCGCGGCCGGCTCTGCGCTGCGGTCCGGCCCTACGGCACGTGCCCAGCGGCCGCAGGACTCCATGACCGACGACTTCTTCGAACGCGGCGGTAGCTCGACGCGGGTACCGCCGCCACGCGCAACGCTCGCCACGCCACAGATGGGAGAGGACCCCCGATGACCGGCATCCACGTCGCCTTCCTCGAGACCAACAGGACAGGCAGCGGTTACGAGGTGATGCGTGTCGCCAAGGCGCGTGGCTGGCAGGTCACCCTCGTTGCCAAGGACTTCGACTTCTACCTCCAGCCCGGCCAGCAGCAGATCCCCATGGACGTGTTCGACGAAGTCGTCAAGTGCGACACCGACGACCCGGAGACGGTGGCGTCGATCTTGTCCCAGCGCCCGGACCGACCGGACGCGCTGGTCTCGGCGAGTGAGTTCCACATGTTGGCCGCGGCGAAGGTGGGGCGACTGCTGGGGGTGAGGGGCCAGAACCCGGAGGCCGTCCGGGCGTGCCGGGACAAGTCGCTGGGGCGGCGCCTGTGCGCGAGCGCGAAGGTGCCGATTCCCCGGTTCGTGCTGGCGGCCACCCCGGAGGAGGCA
>NZ_JBJMIE010000276.1:0-7283 GCF_045807065.1 Actinophytocola sp.
GAGTAGGTCGCCGAGCCGGTGTCCGGGGCCCAGTAGTACAGCTTCTTCTGGCCCGAGGAGTTGAACCACCACCGCCCGTTGTGCGACGCCACGCCGTTGAGGTTGTACCAGGGCAGCTGCAGTGCCTGGCTCGCCGTCGTCGACGCGGCGAACGTCGTCGCGCCGGAGGCGAAGGGGAAGCGAACCGCGCGCGGCGCGCGGTTGGGGTAGGACGTGCACCCGGACGAGCAGGTGTACTCCACCATCACGATGGACTTGGTGGGCCGGTCCAGCGAGATCGACGACCACGCGAGGTTGGTACCCGAGGTCGTGCCGGCGGTGATGGTGCCGACCTGCGGCAGGACGTAGGCGTAGTTGTGCGCGTAGTAGACGCCGCTGGACTGGCGGCCGATCTGGTCGGCGGTGCCGCCGGTGTTCGTCTTGAGGATCTTGCGCATGTCGAACACCCGCATCCCGTGGCCGGTGTCGGCGACGTACAGGTAGTCGCCGTACCAGGAGACGCCGCCGGCGTGGATCGGGATGTCCTTGAAGTTCGGGGTCGTCGCGCTCCCGGTCGGCTCGACGAGCAGGACCTTGCGGTACTTGTTGGGGTAGGTGGCGTCCCAGTCGACGAGCGTGATGCGGCTGCGTTCCTGGTCACCGTCGCAGGAGTCCTTGGTGTACCAGCTGACCACGACGAGCTGGTGACCGTCGTAGTTGCCGCTGTTGGCCGTGCCGACCGCGTCGCGGCTGGTCGTGATGCCCTGCGGGTAGTTCGCGCAGTCGGAGTTGTCCCCGCTGTCGAACCGGAAACCGGTGGACAGGCCCGCGACGGAGAACGAGGACGGCAGGGCCGTGCGGTCGTGGTTCGCGTTGTCCATCACGGTGTGGACGGGCGCGGTGCCCAGTGTGGAGACGAGTGCGGCGTTGACCGTGTTGAACTGGGTGTAGTTCGCGCTGAGCGTGTACTGGCTCGCGGGCAGCGTCGTCGGCGCGGCGGCGGCGACCGCCGGCGTGGGGGTGAGAACGACACCGGCGACGAGCGCTCCGGCGGCGAGATAGACACGGCGGCGCATGGCATCACGTCCCTGTGGTCGGAAATTAACCGAGCGCGCCACACCCTAGTGATGTTCTACCCGACAGATCAACACCTCGCGGTCGCGGGTTCAGGCGACGCGGAAGGACTGGTTCGCGCCACCCGTGCAGGTCGCCTGCACCAGCTGCACGCTGTCGGCCGCGCCCGGGGTGGTCAGACACTTGGCGCTGTTGCGGTTCACGAGGTGGTAGTAGCCGCCGCCCTCGCCGACCCACTGCCACTGCTGGTTCGGCCCGCCGCCGTACGCCCACAGCTGGATCGGCGCGTTCTCAGCCGTCGACACGTTCGTCACGTCCAGGGCCTGGGCCGCGTTGAGCTGGCTGTTGATCCGGCCGTAGCCGCCGGCGGTGGGCTGGAACTGGAAGTGCTGGGCGTTCGTGCCGTTGCAGGTGTACTGCTGGACGACCGTGCCGTTGACGCTCGCCGCCGCGCGGGCGTCCACGCACTTGCCGCTCGCGCGGCTGGTCACCGTGTACCAGGCGGTGGGGGAGAGGTCGCCGTTACCGGGGTCGGTGCCGGTCGAGCCGCCGAGCCACCGCAGGCCGTCGAGGATGAAGCGGTTCTGGTCCGCGCTCGCGAACGTCGAGGACAGGGCCGTGTTCGTGTCGTAGTTCATCGCGTTGTGGCCGAAGTTGGCGTACAGCATGCGGTAGTTCTTGTTCGTCCACATGATCGGGTAGTAGCCGCCGTGCCACTGCTGGTTCGGGTCGTCGCCGACCGGGAACGTCGACGCGTCCAGCGACGCCAGGACCTGGATGTTCGCGTTCTGCCGCAGGTCGCGCTCCCACGAGTACCACTCGCTGACCGACGACTGGATGGTCGCGGGCAGGTTCGCCGTCGACGGGTGGGCGTGGGTCTCGATCCGCAGTGTCTCGGCGGTCGGGCCCCAGGTGTTGGTCGCGAACCGGCCGGTGCCGAGGAAGTCGTTGTGGAACCAGTTCGCGTACGACGGCGTGGTGTCGTCGTTGTACGCGGTGACGTGGAAGCCGAAGAAGCCGCCGCCCGCGTCCATGTACCGCTGGAAGCCCTGGAACTGCGCGGCCGACTGCGGCTGGTCGTCCAGGAACATCAGCACCTGGTACTGGGCCGGGGTGACGGTCGTCAGCTGGTTCCAGTTCGTCGTCGCGGTGAACGTGTAGCCGTTCGCCGCCGCCTGCTGGGCGAACCACGGCCGTGCCTCGTTCTCGAAGCTGATGTGGGCGGCGTCCCAGGTGCCGCTGTAGAAGGCGAGCACGCTGAACGTCGCCGCGCTGGCCTGCGCGGGCACGAGCACACCCGCGCCCAGGAGCACCGCCACCAGCACCGCGAACCGCTTGAGAGCACCGGACACCATGGCGGCTCCTCCCCGACGAGGCTAAATACAAGCCTTAAATTAACGCAGGAACGAGCTGTGGTCTAGACCTCAGGAACGCAGCGGGAGACCGGCGGCGGTGTAGACGTCGTCGATCAGGGACATCGTGGCGATCGAGTCCGCCGGCGGGGTGAGGTTGGTGGGCTCCCCGCCGACGGCGGCGGCGAAGGCACGCAGCTGGTGGACGTAGGTCGCCTCGCGGGTGAACCGCTCGCGGCGGCGCCGGCCGTCCACCGTCACGGTGAACCTGGACCACACGTGCGGGGCGGCGAAGTTGTCGACGACCAGTGTGCCGCGCTCGCCGGCGACCCGCGCCCGCAGCCGCAGCAGCGTCGAGGACCACATCGACGCGTGGACCTGCCCGGTCGCCCCACCGCCGAGATCGAACTCCGCGGTCATCGCGCGGTCGATGCGGCGGTCCCGCCGCAACGTCAGCGCCCTCGCTGTGGTGACGGCCGGCGTGCCGGGGGAGAGCAGGCGCAGGCAGTGCACGGCGTAGCAGCCGGCGTCCATCAGGGCGCCGCCGGCGAGGTCGTAGTCGTACCGGATGTCCGAGAACACGGGCAGCGGGAAGCACATCGCCGTCTCGACGCGCCGGACCGCGCCCAACTCTCCACTGTGGACGATGTCGGCCATCCGCTGGGCCAGCGGGTGGTACCGGTAGTGGAACCCCTCCATCACGACCAGCCCGGTCCGCTCCGCGGCGGCCGCCACCTCCCGCGCCTGCGCCGCGTTGGCGGTGAAGGGCTTCTCGCACAGCACGTGCTTGCCGGCATCGAGCGCGGCCAGCGTCCACCGCGCGTGCCGTCCGTTGGGCAGCGGGACGTAGACCGCGTCCAGCGACGCGTCGGCCAGCAGGTCGGCGTAGGAGCCGTGCACCGCCGGCACACCGTGCCGGCGGGCGAATGCCTCGGCCCGGCCGCGGTCCCGCGCCGCGACGGCCCCGACCTCCACCCCGTCCACGGCCCGCGCGGGCCTGACAAGCGCGGCCGGAGCGATCCGGGCGGCGCCGAGCACACCGATCCTCACACGGGCGGAGCGTACCCGACCAGCCCGCCACTAGCCCGCGTCTAGCCCGCCTCCCCGCGCTTCTATGTGTTGGTTGCCTTCCGGCGAGGGTGCCGGTGTGGAGGTGGATTGTGGCTGAGTGCCGTCACGTTCCCCTGAGGTAACTGTTGGGCGGGTGCGGACCTTGCGCTGGGATCCACGGGACAGGCCTAGTTCCGGGTTGTGCCGCAGCCGAGGCGGGTGGTGCCCAGGGCCACGTCGTCGAACCAGAGGGTGTCGTCGCCGACGCCGTAGCTCTCCCAGCCGAGCCGGAAGTCGGTGAGCGCCGGGCGCCAGTTCCCGCGCCGCAGCCACTGCGAGTCGACGTCCGGGGTCGGGGTGGTGTCGGCGTGCAGGCCGGCGACCTCCGTGCCGTTGACCCAGGTCCGCAGCTCCGAGCCCGAGATGCCGAACTCGACGCACGTCCACTGGCCGACCGCCAGCGGCACGCTCTGCGCGACACCGACGGGGCTCTGCTCGGGCAGGGTGGCGTCGTCGGACTCGCGGTTCCACTGCAGGGCGCGGTTCTGGCCGCCCATGCGCAGGTCCTTGTTGCCGTCCGCGCTGTCCCTCATGGCGAGGAACGCGACGTGCGCGTCGGGCAGGGCGGTGGTGTGCCGCACGAAGAAGCGGGTGTACACGGCGGACCCACCGATGCCGCGGGTGGTGCTGACGAACACGTGGTTGCAGTAGCCGGCCCGGCCGTCGATTCGCAGGGACCTGGTCCCGTCGTGTGCCGTGGTGGTGTCCACCGTGGCCGTGCCGGTGCCCTGGCAGTTGGGGAAGACCGTGGTCCAGTCCCCGGACGGGGTCGGACCGGACTGGGTCTCGAAACCGTCGCAGAAGGCGCCACTCGGGCAGCTGACCGCCGCGGGTGCCTGTCCTGTCGCGGTCAGCTCCGCGGCCACGACCGCGGCCGCGAGTACAGCACCTGTTCTCCAGCGCATGTGTGCTCCTGTCGGGTGAGCGGACACGTCTTTGGGAGCGCTCCCAGAGAATCAATGTACGAGCAGGACGCGGTTCCCACAACATCCCAGCGCGGTTACAGCGCGACGCCGTCGAGCTGGAGCGTCTGCACCGAACCGGCCGGGAAGGCGAGGCGCACCAGCTTTCCGCTCGGCGTCACGTCGGCCCGGCGCACATAGCGGTCGCCACCGGCGGAGGTCACGGTGCTCCAGCGGGTGATCGTGCCGGTCGGCACCGTGGTGAACCGCGACAGGTCGAACGTGATCGTCTGCGCGGCGCCCGTGTTCACCGCGGCGAGCACCAGCCGGCGGGCCGCGGTGTCGTAGGCGGCCACGACGTTGTCCGTGCCCGCGCCGAGGATCCGCATGCCGGGCCGGACGTGCCGGGTGAACTGCGCCAGCACGTACAGCTTCGTCTCGACCGCGCCAGCCTGCAGCGAGTTGCCGTCGTACCGGATCAGGCCCCAGCCGGCGGACGGGTCCATCACCTGCCAGTACACCCACGCGGTCGGGTGCAGCCAGCGGAAGTCCAGGCACAGGTTGGTCGCCATCCGCAGGCCGGTGCCGTCGCCGTCGCCGAACTCGGAGTTCCACAGGATCTTCCCGGCCGAGTGCACGTCGCTGTACAGCAGGTCGCGGCGGCCGCTCTCGTACTGGTAGCCGTGCACGTTCACCTGCGCCACGGCCGACCGCGCCGTGGCGTCGAAGGCGCCCCACGTCGTGCGTGCCTGATCGAAGAGGGACTCGTCGGAGGCGGAGACGCGCACCCCGGTCAGGCCGCGGTTGTTCAGCTCCTCGCGCAGGTACGACACGATCGTGCGCTGGATGCTCGCGTCGATGTGGCAGCCCTCCTGCGTGCCGCTGGCGTTCCACCAGGTGGCGGAGGGCTCGTTGAACGCCTCGACCGTGCGGAAGGTGACGCCCCAGCTGTCCCGCGCGTGGCGGGCGGTCTCCGCGAGGTGGACGGCGTGCTGGCGGTAGTTCCAGGACTGGAGGTTGTTCCCGCCGTCCGCCGCGCCGGACGGGTTGTGGTTGAGGCACATCCACCACATGGGTGAGTTCGCGAACAGCTCCGCCGTCGCGCCCCGCGACACGGCCCTCGTCAGCGCCGCGCGTTGCTTCGCGTCCGCCGCCCACTGCCACTGGGCCGGGTCGGTGACCGTCCAGTTCTGCCAGAACCCCTCGATCTGCTTGAACCGCGGGATGTTCGGCGAGGCCGCCATCGTCTCGCCGTTCACGCTGTTCGAGCTGCACGCGCCGAGGTTGTAGCGGGCGATGTTCAGGCCGAGACCGGGCAGTGCCGCGCCGCCGTAGGACACGGTGCCGGTGGTGAAGAACAGGTTCGCGAAGTCGTCGCGGTCGCCGAAGACGTTGGCCCACCAGGCGAGCGAGGTGCCCCAGCCCTCCCACGTCCCGTAGTTGGCGGTGGGGTCCACGGCGACGGTGGTGTCGGCGCTCGCGACGCGGGCGCCCAGCGCGCTGCCCGCGACCGCGGCGGCCGCCGCGGTCAGAACGGTCCTGCGGGTGACCATGCTTCGGCTCCTTGCGTCGTTGGAGTGGAGCGAAGTGAGCGTTAACACTATGCGGTGTCCCGCGCCTGAGTGGCAATGGTGCCGACTGGGTCCACGGTTCCCGTTTTGACCGGCGACTCGCATGTGAGCGCGCACATTGCCAGCGTGGTGATGCGGTGCCGCGAGTCGCGTGAACGGCCGTTTGCGTGCGCGCTCCCAAATGTGCGCCGAAATGTTTCGGACGCTTTCGCGCTGATCGTTGATGCGGTTGACCGGAATCATTCTTCCGACTTAGACTATTTCCAGGACGTTTCCGAGAATTTCGGAATTGCGCGGGTGACGTTCAGTGTGTGACTACCGGGAAAGGAGGCCCTGGTGATCACCAGTTCGGTCCGTGCCAGGTTCCGTCCGTCGCTCGCCCTGCTGGCCGGTGCGGCACTCGCGTTCGCCGGCCTGGCAACGACAACTCCTGCGGTGCCGACAGTGCCGACAGCCGCGACCGCGCTCGCCGCGGCGGGTGTCGAGGACGACGGCGCCGACTGCGCGGTGACCCTGCCCGGTTCGTTGCCCGCCAATTCCCGCCTGCCCGACCCGTTCCGCAAGCTGGACGGCACGCGCATTTCCAGCACGTCCCAGTGGCGGTGCCGCCGGGCCGAGATCAGAAGAATGGCGGAACGCTACGTCTACGGTGAGAAACCGGCGAAGCCGGCCACCGTGACGGGCACGGTGTCGAGCACCAACATCACCGTGAACGTCTCGCAGAACGGCCGCAGCGCCAGCTTCTCGGCGAGCGTCCAGCTGCCGACCGGCACCGGCCCCTTCCCGGCCGTCATCGTCCTCGGCGGGTTCGGCGCGGACACGGCCACCATCAGGTCCGCCGGCGCCGCCGTCATCAACTACGACCCGCTGGCGGTCGGGAAGGAAGGCACGCCACGCAACAACAAGCAGGGCGCCTTCTACACGATCTACGGCAACACCAGCGGCACCGGGCTCCTGGCCGCCTGGGCCTGGGGCGCCAGCCGGATCATCGACGTCATCGAGCAGTCGGGCGGCAGCATCCTCAAGGCCGACGCGGTGGGCGTCACCGGCTGCTCGCGGTACGGCAAGGGCGCGTTCGCGGTCGGCGCGTTCGACCAGCGGATCGCGCTGACCATGCCCATCGAGTCCGGCAGCGCCGGCGTGCCCATCCTCCGCGGCATCCCGGGAGAGTCCGGGGCGCAGCCGCTGAGCAGCGCCTACAGCGAACAGCCGTGGCTGGGTGACGCGTTCAGCTCGTTCACCGGCAACCCCAACACAATGCCGTTATAGGATGAGGTTAGTGTTGGGATTTTGTG
>NZ_JBJMIE010000277.1:0-10353 GCF_045807065.1 Actinophytocola sp.
ATCCTGGTGGTGGTCGCCGCCGTGCTGTACTCCACGGCACGGCGGCGGAAAAGACGTGACCCGGCAAGCCCGACCCGCAAGAAGGGTCGGGTTGCCTCACTGGCCCTCGTGGCAGGCATCCTGGGGATGCAGGCCATAGTCGGCTCCCCGGCAATGGCCCAACAGACGGACACGAACTGCGCGCCCTTCCCGGAACGCCCGGGCGCGGGCATGGTCGGCGCCATCGACCCCTCCCAGGGCAACGGTGAGTCGGGTGGGCCCTACACCGACGAGAAACACCCGAACAGCCCGTACCTGGACCACGGCTACGCCGGCATGGTGTGGCATGTCTACGACCCGAACTGCAACCAGCCGCTGTCGATCTCCGACCCCAGCGTCACGATCGACACCTGGGCGGGCAACGAGCTGTTCAACCTCGGCAAGAACATCGTCGGCGCCACCAACTCGCTGCACTACACGCTCTACAACGGCGGTGTGCTCGGCGGGCTGAACGAGCAGATCGGCCAGGCGGCCAAAGCCATCTTCGACAACATCTACATGCAGCTGTTCAGCATCTTCATGCTGGTACTGGCGGTGTTGATGTTCCGGCAGATCTGGAAGGGCGACCTCGCCGCGGTCAGCAGGCGAGGCCTGTTCGCCCTGGGCGGCATGTGGCTCGCGGCGTCCACGCTCGTGCTGGTGAACAACTACGACGCGATCGACCGGCTGATCGTGGAGACCACCACCGGCATCCAGAACGGGTTCCGCAGCCCGGACGAGGACCGGATCGAGCGGGACGTCCTGCCCACCGAACTGCACACCAGGATCGTCTACGAGAACTGGCTGCGTGGTGAGTTCGGCCAGCCGAACGACCCGAAGGCCAAGCAGTTCGGCCGCCCACTGCTCGACGCCCAGGCGTGGAAGTGGGAGGACCTCGCGTCCGGCAACGACGCGAACGACCAGGCCGAGGCGGACAAGCGAAAGTCCTACCAGGACATCTACAACCAGCTGGGCCCGGCCCAGGGCTACTTCAGGGGTACCGAGGGCAGCCGCACCGGTGCGGGCTTCCTCGCCTTCTTCCAGGCGTTGGTCTACTCGCTGTTCCAGTTCCTGGCGAAGCTGGCGGTGCTGCTCGCCCAGCTGCTGCTGCGCATCTTCACCCTGGCCGCCCCGGTCATCGGCCTGGTGGCGCTCGTCCACCACGACATCCTGCGCAAGGTGGGCCGGGCCGTCGGGGCCGTCGTGCTCAACGTGCTGGTCCTGGCCATGCTGGCCGGCATCCACTTCAAGTTCCTGCAGCTGATCTTCGGTCCGGACGTGCAGCTGTCGATGCTCACCCAGATGTTGCTCGCCGGCATCGTGACGCTCGTGTTTATGCTGGTCGGGCGGCCGATGAAGCGCATGTGGCAGATGGTCGAGCTGTCCATGAGCGCCGTCGGGGCGTCCGCGCCCACCACCGGCGGTGGCCTGTTCTCCCGCTTCCGCCGGCGCAGGGCCGGCGACGAACGCGGCGCGCAGGACGAGTTCTGGGACAACCTCCGCGACGAGGAGCTCGCCGGCGACACGGTCGCCACGACCAGGGGCGTGCGACGGCCACGGCCGGAGGCTGCCGGGCCGGTCATGGCCACCGCCGAGCGGCTCGACCGGCGGTCCAGCATCGGGCCCAGCGCCATCTTCGGCCTGCCGCCGGCCAACGAGGCCGACCCGGTGCTCATGCCGGGCGGTCCGGGCGGGCGCAACGACCCGAGCGGCGCCATCCCACCGCGCCGCAGCCGGATCGTGGACACCAACCCGGTCCACGGCGAGTTCGGCGAGGACGCGATGGTCGTCCCGTCGCAGGTCGCCCCGCGCCGCAACGAGGGGCGCTACGACTCGCAGCCGCAGGCCCCGCGGTCCAACCCGCGCCCGGCCGACGTCGAGATGGTGGCCGGCCGCCCGGTGCACGTGGTGTACCGGCCCTCGCGTGGGCTGGAGGTGCGGGAGCCGGCGCCGCGGCGGATGCCGTTGCGGGACGGACCCGTCGAGACCGACGCGGCGGTGAGATGACATGCCGATCCGCACCAACCGCGGGCGCGCCGCGGTGTACCGACGCTTCTGGGGCTGGCCCATGCGCTCGCCCCGCCACCTGGCCGTCGTGGTCTTCGTGGTCGCCGTCTTCGTCCTCGCGGCCGGGATCGTCATCCCGCAGCTGACCGGCGCCAACCACAGGCCGACCGCCGGCGCGTCGGCGGCGACCACCTCGGGCGCGACCACGGCCCCGGGCACGGCGGCCGGCACCGGCAACGACCCGGGCGTCACCGGTGGCGCCACCAGCAGCCTGCCCACCAGGATCACCACGCTCACCGAGACGCCGACGACCGCGCCGCCGGCGCCGGAAGCCCTGGACGTCGCCCGGTCGTGGGGCCAGGCCTGGGTGAACCACCCCGCCGGCGTCACCAACGCGCAGTGGATCGAGGGCCTGCGGCCGTACACCACCGAGGAACAGCTCACCGAGATGAGCTCGGTGGAACCGGCGAACATCCCGGCCTCGAAGATCACCGGCGAGCCGAGCCCCGTCGAGTCCTTCACCAGCTCGGTCAAGGCCAAGCTGACGACGGACGCCGGTGACCTGCTGGTCACCGTGATCAAGACGCCGGAGGGCTGGCGCGTCGCGTACTACGAGCAGGTGGACCGATGAAGAGCGCGATCGTCGTCGGCGGCCTGGTGGTGGTCGCGACCGTCGCGGTGGCCGGGGTCAGCGCGGTCACGTCGGTCGTGTCGCAGGACCAGGCCGCCGACCAGGCCCGCGCCATGCAGGCCGGCCTCAACTGCAACGCGACGCTCGGCCCGATCACGGCCGGCCCGGCCGGCAGCGGCGCGGCGGAGGCGGCCAAGCTGAACGAGGACCAGCGCCAGAACGTCGCGCTGATCATCTCCATCGGCAAGGACCGCCAGCTGCCGCCGCTCGCGTGGCAGGTCGCGATCCAGGCCGGCATGACCGAGTCCGGCCTGCACAACCTCGACCACGGCGACCGCGACTCCGAGGGCATGTTCCAGATGCGCCCGTCCATGGGTTGGGGCACGCCGACGGAGGTCAGGGACCCGCACTACGCCATCAACAAGTTCTACGACGTGCTGGTCAAGGTCCCGGGCTGGGAGCAGCAGCGCCCCGGCGAGTCGGCGCAGGACGTCGAGCGGTCGGCGTTCCCGGACCGCTACCACAAGTGGGAGCCGATGGCGGCCCACCTGATCGGCAACGTGGGCCTGGTCCCGGACCCGACGGGCTGCGGCCGGGGCACGGGCCTGCTCGTGCCGGCCCCGACACAGGCCGCGGGCCGCGCGATCCAGTGGGCGCTGGCGCAGCAGGGCAAGCCGTACGTGTGGGGCGCCGGCGTCGAACAGCAGAACTCGTTCGACTGCTCCAGCCTGATGCTCCAGGCGTACCGGGACGCGGGCATCACTCTTCCGAGGGTTTCCCGGCAGCAGTTCCGGGCCGGCGCGATGCTCCCCGTCGAGCAGGCGCAGCCCGGCGACCTGCTGTTCTGGGCCTACGACAGCCACGATCCCGACACCATCCACCACGTTGCGATGTACCTCGGGGACGGCAAGATCGTGGAGGCGCAGCAGACCGGCGTGCCCGTGCACATCCGTTCGGTCCGCTGGGGCGAGGCGGAGTTGATGGACCAGGCCGTGCGGCCGGGCGTGTAGAGAACTGAGGGGCGCGATGACGATGTACCCAGACCAGATGCGATCACCGTTGCCGGACTACCTCCGCGTGCCCCATCCGGGGACGACCGAGAACTACGTCGTGCTGCCGAAGTCGCTGGTGGAGACGATGCCGCTGCCGTGGCAGAACGCCCTGCACCAGATCCTGGCCGAGTTCCACCAGGCGTTCGCGCACCTCGAGTGGCCCGAGTACCGCGTCGTCCCGTCCCGCAAGGAGAAGCTCGTCAACCTCGACGAGGAACAGCTCGCCGAGGTCGGCTACCTGGTCGAGATCGACGTCGACGGCGAGCTGGTCTACCGGGAGCGCACGGGCCGCCGGATCGAAAACCCCGAGGAGACCGAGGTCCTGGTGTCGGTCATGGACCCGATCCCGGGCGCGTACCGCAACGCCAACCAGGAGACTCCGCCGCGTGGCTTCCCGGTGCCCCCGGCCGCCCCGGTCCCGCCGCCCCCGATGGCGCCGTGGCCCGGCCCCGCCCAGCCCGCCTGAAACTTCGTCGCGCCACCGGACCGGCTTCGGCCGTAGGCTTTTTCCCATGGTCGACAACAACCCGGACCCCGGCTGGTACTACTGCACCAAGCACAACACGGTCGAGCACGGCGAGGTCTGCCCCGCCGTCGACCGGCTGGGCCCGTACCCGGACCGCGAGACGGCGTCCAGAGCCCTGGAGATCGCCAAGGCCCGTTCCGAGGCGTGGGACAAGGCCAACAAGGAGTGGGACGGGGATTAGCGTCTGGTGCCGTGGATCCTCGTGCAAGGTCCGCATCTGATCAACAGTCACCTCAGCGGAACGTGACGGCACCCAGCCACGATCCACCTTGGCACCGGCACCTTCGCCGGGACGCGACCAGCACAGAGAAGTGCGCGGGAGGCGGGCTGGCCCGTGGGCTAATCTGCCCGACGTGGTCGTGCGCGCGAACAGCGATCGGATCGGCTTTACCAGCATCCGGGACGAGTTCGCGCTGCCCACGAACTTCCCGCCGGCCGTCCTCGCCGAGGCCGAGAGTGCCGCCGACGCCTGGCGGGACGCCGACCGCGAGGACGCCACCGGCCTCCCGCTGGTCACCATCGACCCGCCCGGCGCCAAGGACCTCGACCAGGCCATGGCCGTCGAACGCACGGCGCACGGCTACCGCGTCCACTACGCCATCGCCGACCTCGGCGCCTTCGTCACGCCCGGCGGCGCGCTCGACCGGGAGGTAAGGCGCCGCGGCCAGACGATCTACCTCCCCGACGGCAACGTCCCCCTCCATCCCACGGTCCTGAGCGAGGGCGCCGCGAGCCTCCTGCCCGGCCAGGTCACCCCCGCCGCCCTCTGGACCCTCGACTGCGACAGCGACGGCGCCCTCGAACACGCCAACGTCCGCCGCGCGCTCGTCCGCTCCCAGGCCCGCTTCGACTACGACACCGTCCAGGCCGCGTTCGCCCAGGGCTCCGCCCACCCGTCGATCCAGCAGCTGCCCGTGATCGGCCGCCTCCGCCGCGCGCGGGCGATCGAACGCGGCGCCGTCGAGCTGCAGCTGCCGGACCAGGACGTCGAACCGGACGGCGCCGGCTGGCGGCTCGTGCTGCGCCCGCGCACCGACGTCGACGCCTGGAACGCCGAGATCTCCCTGCTCACCGGCATGGCCGCGGCCGAGCTGATGCTGGCCGCCGGCGTCGGCATCCTCCGCACCCTGCCCGACCCGGAGAACGGCGCCGTCAAGTGGCTGCGCCGCTCCGCCCGCTCGCTCGGCATCGCCTGGCCCAGGGCCATGAGCGCCGCCCAACTGCTGGCCGGCCTCGACCCCGACCGGCCCGAGGCCCTCGCCCTCTACGCGGACGCCACCCGCCTCCTGCGCGGCGCCGGCTACACGGTGTTCGACGGCGCCGCGCCCGAGCTGACCACCCACGCCGGCATCGCGGCCCCCTACGCGCACGTCACGGCGCCACTGCGCCGGCTCGTCGACCGGTTCGGCGCCGAGATCTGCCTCGCCGTGGCGGCCGGCCGGGAGGTGCCGGACTGGGTGCGGGCGGCCCTGCCCGAGCTGCCGGAGCTCATGGCCGGCTCCGACACGCTCGCCGCCCGCGTCGACAAGGCCTGTCTCGACCAGACGGAGGCCTGGGTGCTGGCGGACCGCATCGGGCAGGAGTTCGACGCGATCGTGCTGCGGTCCGAGGGCAACGCGGCGGACGTGTTCCTGCCCGACCCGCCGGTGATCGCGAAGTGTGCCGGTGGCGACCTGTCGGAAGGCGAGACGGTCCGGGTGCGGTTGACGCAGGCGGACGCGGACGCCCGTAAGGTCGTCTTCGAGCCCGCTGTGCATGAGGAGGATCATTGACGGACGTGACAGGCCTGACCGTGGGAGTGCTGGGGGGCACGGGTCCGCAGGGGAAGGGCCTCGCGCTGCGCTGGGCCAGGGCCGGCATCAAGGTGATCATCGGCTCGCGCAGTTCACAGCGGGCCGAGGCCACCGCGGCCGAGCTGGGGGAGGGCACGACCGGCGCGGACAACCCCACCACGGCCGCCGCCGCGGACGTCGTGCTGGTCGCGGTCCCGTGGGAGGGCCACGGCGACCTGCTGACCTCGCTGCGCGACCAGCTCCGCGGCAAGATCGTGATCGACTGCGTGAACCCGCTCGGCTTCGACAAGCAGGGCCCGTTCGCGCTGCCCGTCGAGGAGGGGAGCGCGGCACAGCAGGCGGAGAAGCTGCTGCCGGAGTCCCGCGTGACGGCGGCGTTCCACCACGTCTCGGCCGTGCACCTGGTCGACCTGTCGATCGCGGAGCTGAACACCGACGTGCTGGTGCTCGGCGACGACCGCGACGCGACGGACGTGGTCCGGGCCCTGGCCGACGCGGTGCCGGGCATGCGAGGCGTGTACGGCGGCCGGTTGCGCAACGCCCATCAGGTGGAGGCGTTCACCGCGAACCTGATCGCGATCAACCGCCGGTACAAGGCACACGCCGGGATCCGCATCACGGACGTGTAGATGATTCCGCTGCCGCCCGGGGCCGAACAGTGGACCGCCGCCGAACGCGAGCTGGCGATCGCGGTGCTGTCGGGTGCGACGGTGGTGGTGAACGTCCGCAAGGGCGGCCCGCACCGCCGGCTCGTCCCGTGGCTGGTCGAGGAGAACCTGCTCACCTACGTCGGGCACGCCGGCAACCGGCACGACTGGCCGGAGTCCCCGTTCGCGAACCCGTTCGTCAAGCAGGCGAGGTCGGACCGTGCCGGCATGGTCTCCCGGTACCGCGACTGGCTCCAGGAGCACCCGTCCCTGCTGCGGCGGATCCCGAAGGAGCTGGCCGGCCGGGCACTGGGCTGCTGGTGCGCGCCGGAACCGTGCCACGCGGACGTGCTGGCCGAGGAGGCCCGCCGTGCTGGTCGATGACCTGGGCGAGCCGGTCCCGCTGGCGACCCCACCGCAACGGCTCGCGAGCCTGGTCCCATCCCTCACCGACGCGATCGAAGCCAGCCGTCCGGGCCTGATCGCTGCCGCCACCGACTACTGCACGCATCCGCCGAGCCTTGATGTGCCCCGAGTAGGTGGCTCGAAGTACCCGAACGTGGACGCCGTCCTCGAACTCCGCCCCGACCTGGTGGTCGCCAACGCGGAGGAGAACCGCCCGGAGGACGTGGCCCGCCTCCGCGCCGACGGCATCCCGGTCTGGGTGACAGCGGCCGCCGCGACCGTGCCGGAGGGCCTGGGCTCGGTCCGCCGCCTGCTCACCCAGGGTCTGGACCTCCCCGAACCGGCCTGGCTGGTACAGGCCGAAGACCTCTGGCGCGAGATCACCCCCGTCCGGGCGACGGCGATCATCCCGGTCTGGCGCCGCCCCTGGATCGTCGTGGGCCGCGACACCTTCGCCGGCGACGTCCTCCACCGCCTCGGCATCGCGAACGCCTACGCCGACCACCCGAACCGCTACCCGCGCCCGTCACTGGACGAGCTGAACGAAGCGGGCGCCGACCTGGTCGTCCTCCCCGACGAACCGTACGAGTTCACCGCCGACGACGGCCCGGAGTCCTTCCCCGGCCTGCCGTACACGCTGGTCAACGGCCGGTTCCTCACCTGGTGCGGCCCCTCCCTCGTCGAGGCGCACGCCGCACTCACCGCCGCATTCCGTCCGTAGCGTCGGGGGGTTGGCCCGTGCTCACGGGCGGAACTCGTCCGTGGCGTCCAGCAACGCGGCCAGCACGCCGTAGTCGGTGATCGCGTGGCCGGCCTTCGGGAGGATGGTCAGCGCCGAGTCGGGCCAGGCGCGGTGCAGGTCCCAGGCGGTGACCGGCGGGCAGACGATGTCGTAGCGGCCCTGCACGATCCGCCCGGGGATGCCGGCCAGCTTCCCCGCGTCGCGGAGGAGCTGGTCCTCCGCCAGCCAACCGTCGTGGGTGAAGTAGTGCAGCGCCAGCTTGGCGAACGCGATCGCGAACTTCGGGTCGCCGTAGCTCGCGGCCAGGGCGGGCGTGGGGTCCATCGAGACGACCGCACCCTCCCAGCCGCTCCACGCGGCCGCCGCCTCCGCCGCGCGGTTCGGGTCGCGCAGCAGTCGCTGGTAGCCCTCGAGGATGTCCCCCCGCGGCACCAGCGACGAGAACGCCGTCCACTCCGCCGGGAACAACGCGCTCGCCCCGCCCCGGTACAGCCAGTCGAGCTCGGACCGCCGCAGCAGGAACACGCCCCGCAGGATGATCTCCGTCACCCGCGACGGGTGGGTCTGCGCGTAGGCGAGGGCGAGCGTCGCGCCCCACGACCCGCCGAACACCAGCCAGCGCTCGATGCCCAGGTGCTCACGCAACGCCTCCATGTCGGCCACCAGGTGCCAGGTGGTGTTGTGCTCGTCCGGGTCCTTCGTCGCCACGTGCGGGATGCTGCGGCCGCACCCGCGCTGGTCGAACAGCACGATCCGGTACGCGGCCGGGTCGAAGAAGCGGCGCTGCAGCGGGGACGTGCCGGACCCGGGGCCGCCGTGCAGGAACACGACCGGCTTGCCGTCGGGGTTGCCGCTGACCTCCCAGTACACCTGGTGCCCGTCGCCGACGTCGAGCATGCCGTTGGCGTGCGTGTCGAGCGGCGGGTAGAAGAAGCGCATGGCGGAAGCCTAGATTCGATGGCATGACGAAGGTCCAGTTCGGCAGCGAAACGTCCAGGCGCGGCGAGTTCGTACGCCAGGCCAACCGGTTCACCGAGCGCATCACCGCGGACGGCTCGTCCGGCTGGCGGGCCGAACCCGGCAGGTACCGGCTGGTGGTGAGCCTCGCCTGCCCGTGGGCGCACCGGTCACTGATCGTGCGCGGCCTGCTGGGGCTGGAGGACGCCATCTCCCTGGCGGTGGTGGACCCGATCCGCGACGAGAAGGGCTGGCGCTTCACCCTCGACGAGGGCGACCGCGACCCGGTGCTGGGCATCGAGTACCTGTCCGAGGCGTACCTGAAGAGCGATCCGACGTTCGAGGGCCGCGTGACCGTCCCGGCGATCGTCGACGAGGCGACGGGCAAGGTGGTCACCAACGACTACCCGCGGATCAGCCTGGACCTGTCGACCGAGTGGCGCGAGTTCCACAAGCCGGACGCCCCCGACCTGTACCCCGAGGCGCTGCGGGCCGAGATCGACGAGGTCATCGAGCCGATCTTCCGCAACGTCAACAACGGCGTGTACCGGTGCGGCTTCGCCGGCAGCCAGGAGGCGTACGAGGAGGCCTACGACGCCCTGTTCGCCGAGCTGGACCGCCTGTCCACGCGCCTGGAGAACCAGCGCTACCTGGTGGGCGACCAGCTCACCGAGGCCGACGTCCGCCTGTTCACGACCCTGGTCCGGTTCGACGCGGTCTACCACGGGCACTTCAAGTGCAACCGGAACAAGCTCGCGGAGATGCCGGTGCTGTGGGCGTACGCCCGGGACCTGTACCAGACCCCGGGCTTCGGCGACACAGTCGACTTCGACCACATCAAGCGCCACTACTACCGCACCCACGACGCGATCAACCCGACCCGCATCGTGCCGAAGGGACCCGACACCGACTGGCACGAGCCCCACGGCCGCGGCTGACCCCTCACGGCCCGAACGAGCCGTAAGTCGGCTTGCCGGCGGGCCGGTACACGCACGCCATCACCCCGGAGCTGGTCGTCTCCGTCGACACCAGCTCCAGTGCGGCCGGCACGGTCCCGTCGGCGAACAGCCGCTTGCCGGTGCCCAGGAGCAGCGGGTACACGAGCAGCCGGTACTCGTCGACGAGGCCGTGCCGGATCAGCGTCTGGGCGAGGTCGAGGCTCCCGATGACCTGCAGCTCACCCAGGTCCTGCTCCCTGAGCCGCGCGACGGCCGCCGGCACGTCCGCGCCGAGCAGCGTCGAGTTCTGCCACGCCAGCGACCTGGCCGTCCGGGACGCGACGAACTTCGGCAGCCCGTTCAGCGCCTTCGCGATGTCCGCGTGCTCGTGGTCGGCGGGCACCCGCGGTCAGTGCGCGGCGAAGATGTCGTACGTCCGCCTGCCGAGCAGCAGCCCGGCGGCCCGCCCCTGCCAGCGACCCACCAGCTCGCCCTGCTCCTCGGTGAAGTACGGCACCTGCCACCCGCCGTGCGGGAAGGCGCCGTCGCGGTCCTCCTCGGGCTGGCCGGGCGCCTGGGCGACGCCGTCGAGGGTGAGGAACGCGTTGACCACGACCGTGCTCACGGCGGTCACAGC
>NZ_JBJMIE010000278.1:0-15086 GCF_045807065.1 Actinophytocola sp.
CCCGATCAACGCGCGGTGCGCCCCGATCACCCCGCCGCCGCGCTCGCGGACCGCGGCCGGGCACCGGCGCGGGTCGAGCCGGACGGCGACCCAGGTGGTGCGGCGCGCGGCGGCCGGCAGCGGGCCGAGCAGCTCCATGTACGACGCGAGCGCCGGCGAGTTCGGCGGCAGTGCGGCGCTGCCGGGGTAGCAGTGCCAGATGACCTGGATGGTGTCGAGCACCACGCCGCGGTCCTCGAGGCAGGGCGCGAGCGCGCCGAGCGGCAGGTTCGGCGCGCCGCCGAGCTGTGTGACCAGGCCGGGTGCCGGGTCGACCAGCAGCACCGCGGTCCACGTGCCGTCGTGCCAGGACAGGCCGAGCGGGCGCCGCTCGTGGTCGGTGCCGTGCGCGACCACCAGGTCCGGCACGGCGAGCCGCAGCAGCGCGACGCGCGGGTCGTCCGGGCCGGTCACGGGGGTGGCGTCGGAGGAGTCCGCGATGCCCTCGATGCTCACCGGCTTGGTCGGCCTGGACAGCCGGGCGTGCGAGCGGAACGCGTACCGCAGTGTCAGGCCGACCCACTGGGTGAACCAGCGGCCCTTCCACCGGATCGCGGCGACGAGCAGGCCGATGACCGTGATCGCGATGGACACGTAGACGAGGTCGCCGTTGATCGCGATGAGGATCAGCCCGATCGCGAACGCCAGCTCCAGCACGACGAGGTTCGAGACCGGCAGCGCACCGAGGCTCGCGCCGCGCGTGCGGCGCCGGGCCGACATGGGTGGCCGCGGCGGTGTGGGTGGTTGCGGCGGACCGGCACTCGGCCCGTTGCCACCACCACCGCCCCCGGGACCACCGGGGCCGCCAGGTCCAGCAGGTCCGCCGGGACCGCCCTGGCGGCCGTTGGGTGCGACGGGCGGACGCATGCCGGTCGGGGTGGCGGGGCCGACCGGACGGGCGGGGACACCACGCCCACCGTTGCCGCCGAGCGGCGCCCCCGGCGGCTGCGGTCTCGGTGGCTGACCCGGCGGGGGAGTGCGCCCGTTGCCGTGCCGTGGAGGAGTGCCTACCGACATCCGCTCGCTTCTTCCCCTCGTCGTCCAGCGTCCACTCCGCTGGCTCCTACCAGCCCCGATTGTGCCGTTAGTGCCGAACCAACCTGCAACCGACGCCCGTACGGCTATTCTGCGGAACCGTACCGCTATCGGGGAGCTGCAGAGGCGGAAATGCCAACTACACCGACTACCAAGTCACAGGTCCAGGCGTATCGCTTCGTCTTGCGCCGGATGCAGTCGGCGCTGGTCCGCAAGGACGCGGTGATGCTGCACGACCCGATGCGCACCCACACCCGCGCAACGGTCGTCGGCATCTGCATCGCCAGCATCGGCCTGATCGGGTTCCTCATCTGGGGCATCCTCTCCCCGCAGCCCGCGGCACCGACCTCGGACGGCATCGTCATCGGCAAGCCCTCCGGTCAGGTGTACGTGCTCATCGCCAAGCCGGACCGCAAGCTGATCCCCGTCTTCAACCTCGCGTCCGCCCGGCTGCTGCTCATGGCGCAGTCGCAGGACCAGTCGCAGAACCAGGCGAACGGTGCCGCCGCCGCGCCCGCCGCCAGCGCGGGCGCCGTGAAGGTCGTCGCGCCGAGCGTGGTCGACGACAACCAGCTGCGGGACATCCCCAAGGGCCGCAAGGTGGGCATCGCGGACGGCCCGGACCTGCTGCCCAGCCCGGACCAGCGGATCGACTCGGTGTGGACGGTCTGCGACCAGTACATCCTCAACAAGGACCTGAACGAACCCGCGTCCGAGAACAAGGTCGAGACGACGGTGATGGCCGGCGTCAAGGACCTCGGGAAGACGCTGCCGCAGGACCAGTCGCTGCTGGTGAAGGCGCCGGACGGCGCGACCTACCTCGTCTACCGCACGCCCGGCACGGCGAACCTGCCGAACACCAGCGCGGTCCGCGCGAAGGTCGATCTGGGCCGGCCGGAGGTCCGCTCGGCACTCGACCTCACCGGCAAGACACCGCGCGTGATCACGACCGGCATGCTGAACGCCATCCCGGAGAAGGCCGAGCTGAAGAGCCCCGACATCCCGGGCCGGGGCACCGACTCCAACATCGACCTCGGCGACCAGGACCTGACCAAGGTCGGCTCGGTGTTCAAGGTCGAACGTGCCGGCGAGGAGACCAAGTACTACGTGCTCCTCAAGGACGGCATCCAGCCCGTCAAGCAGTCGACCGCCGACCTCATCCGGTACTACGACAACCCGGGTGCCCCGGAGATCAGGGCGGTCAACCCGGACAAGGTCTCCGGCCTCGACGATCCGAAGGTGATCGACGACTCGACCTACCCGGCGGAGGCCACGGACGTCCTCGACCCGGACGCCTTCCCGGTCGCCTGCCTCGGCTGGAGCTACACCGGCTCCGGCGAGGACGCCGACGAGCGCACGGCGGTGTACATCGGCAAGGCGCTCCCCGGTATCCAGCTGGACTCGAAGGGCACGCCGGACTACGTCGACATCTCGACGCCCAGCGCGGACGGCATCCGGGTGGACCACTTCTACATGCCGCCGGGCCGGGGCGCGGTCGTGCGCCAGGCGACGTCCAAGGAGGACTTCACCAGCGGCCGGATCACGCTGATCTCCGACCGCGGCGTGAAGTACGGCATCCCGGACGACGCGACCGCGAAGGGGCTCGGCCTCGACAACCAGGTGCCCGCGCCGGAGAACATCATCCGGCTGCTGCCGGACGGCGCGTCGTTGAGCGTCAAGGACGTGAAGCAGAGCTACGACTCCACGCCGTTCGCCGGCGGCCAGTACCCGTCGACGACGAAGAACTCCGGCGGCGGCTGAGCGGGAGCATCGTTCGAGACGGGCCGGACCCCGCCGGGGTGGGGCGACCGTGCCACGGAGTTCGGCCGGACCTGTGCTCTCCCCGGTTCTGTTCGCAAACCTTTTTCGCAAGCGTCCCGGCGCTCCGGCCGGCTCGCCTATGGTCAGCCTGTGACCGGGATCAAACTGGATGCCACCTGGGTGGGCGGCTACGCGAAACTGGCCGCGGACAGCGGGGACGCCCTCGCCGACGGTGTCGAGGCGATGGCCGTCGAGCCGCTCACCGACGAGTCGTTCGGCCAGCTCGGCCGCCAGCTCCGCACCCCGGAGGCGTACAGCAGGGCCGCCGGCCTGCTGCGTGGCCAGCTGGCCCGCGCGGTCGAGGCGTTGCACGGGGTGTCCGACGGGCTGAACGACGTCACCACCGTCTACCAGGAGACCGACGAGTCGAGCCGGCAGGCGATCTCGCGGGAGCTGCCATGAGCGTCGAGGTCACACAGGCGCCGGACGGCAAGGACCTGGAGAGCCAGATCGCGTCACAGCTGGGGTACCTGTCCCGGCTGGCCCGACAGCTGGGCGTCGCGGATCCGGTCGAGGAGTACTTCTCCCCGGTGGTCGGCCGCTGGAGCGACATGCACGCCGAGGCCGACCGCTGGCGCGTGGTCGGCGAGAGCGTCGAGCAGGTCACCGAGGCACTGAACACCCCGCTCGGCAAGCTGGACGCCGCGTGGGAGGGCGAGGCGGCGCAGTCGTTCATCGCCTACATGCAGCAGGTGGGCCTCGCCGGCAACGACCTGGCCGACGCGATGTCCGCGATGGCCGACGTGCTGGACCAGACGGCCGACGGCATCCGCGAGATCGTCGTCGAGCTGGCCGGCGTGATGGTGGACACGGCCCAGACGGCGTCGGAGGCCATGGCCCTGCCGGTCCAGGGTGACGCCAGGGCCCGGGAGTACCTGGGCCTGGTGCAGGGCCCGACGAAGGAGTTGTTCGAGGCCGTCCGGCAGATCCTGGAGGCGTTCGTGCAGCTGTGCGAGGGCGCCGAGGGTGACGACGCGTTCCGCGGGGTGACGATGGCCCACACGTACCCGGCGGAGGACTGGTCCGCAGTCCCGCCGTCCGTGCCGGGTACCCCGGAGAACCCCGGCGTCCCGGTGGACACGTCCACCGACACGGCCCGGCTGGGCGGTGGCGGCGACTTCGGCGGTGGTGGCGGCGGTCTCGGTGGCGGTCTCGGCGGGGGAGACTTCGGCGGCGGCGCTGCCGCGGCGGCGGCCGACCCGGGTTCCCCGCTGGCGCCCGGCAACTCGACGGTGGCGGGCGAGCAGGCCCCGAGCCCGAGGACGAGCGTGTCCCCCGCCGCGGCCGCGGCCGGTGCGGCGGCGAGGTCCACCGGCACGGGCAGCGGGATGATGCCCATGATGCCGATGACGGGTGCCGGCCAGGGCCAGGGCGACCAGGCGCACAAGCCACGCGCCAAGGTCGTCGGCGACCCCAAGGACATCTTCGGCAAGCCGGAGAAGGCCAGCACCCCGGTCATCGGCGCCGACTGACCCGGTCGCCTCCCCGATCTCGGAGGCCTCGGGCGGCGGGGCTAGCGGGCGCCCACGGTGTTGGGGGACAGATCCGACCCCGTGGCGATGAGCACCGTGATCACGGCGAGCCAGGTCAGAACGAACGTCATCATCCAGAAGCGCGGGTTTGTGAACAGCCTGGTCACGGGGAACCTCCCTCAACGCACACGAATGGTTGACAGCTGGGAGCGCTGACCGGCACGGAGCCGGCCAGCTAGAGCCATCGGTTCTTGCGGAAGATGCGGTAGAGGATCAGACAGGCGACCACGATCACGCACATGATGAGCGGGTACCCGAACCGCCAGTGCAGCTCCGGCATGAAGTCGAAGTTCATGCCGTACACGCCGACCCCCATCGTGGGGACCGCCAGGATGGCCGCCCACGAGGTGATCTTGCGCATGTCGATGTTCTGCTGCAGCGAGATCTTCGCCAGCGTCGCGTCGACGAGGGTCGTGAGCAGCTCGTCGAAGCTCGCCACTCGCTCGGACACGGTCGTGAGGTGGTCGTCGACGTCCCGGAAGTAGGACCGGACCTCCTCGGGCACCAGCGGTGTGTAGCCCTCGGCCAGCCGTCGCAGCGGCACCGCCAGGGGCATGACCGCCCGGCGCAGCTCGAGGATCTCCCGCTTCATCAGGTACATCTGCTCTGCGCCGATCGGGGAGCGCGGCGCGAACACCGTCGCCTCGATGACGTCGATGTCGTTCTCGAACGACTCGCTGACGGCCAGGTACGAGTCGACGATGCGGTCCGCGATGGCGTGCAGGACCGCGGCGGGTCCGATGCGCAGGCGGTCCGGCTCCGCCTCCAGCTCCTCGCGCAGCGAGGCCAGGCTCGAATGCCTGCCGTGCCGGACGGTGACGATGAACTGCTTGCCGAGGAACGCCATGATCTCGCCGGTCTCGACGATCTCGTTCGCGGTCGTCGGCGACTCGTGCTCGATGTACCGAACGGTCTTGAGCACCATGAACAGCGTCTCTTCGTACCGGTCGAGCTTGGGCCGCTGGTGTGCGGTCACCGCGTCCTCGACCGCCAGCTCGTGCAGCCCGAACACCTCGGCGATGCCCTGCAGCTGCTCCTCGCCCGGCTCGTACAGCCCGATCCACACGAAGCCCTCGCGCCGCCGCCGCACCTCGGTGATCGCGTCGACCGGCGACCACCGCCCGGGCAGCCGCTCGCCGTCGACGTAGACCCCGCAGTCGACGACGTGCGCGACCTGCTCGGCGTCGACCTGGTGGTTCTGGTGCCGGCGGTTCGCCCGGCCTCTCAGGTTGCCGAGCGAGGGGATCGCGGGCATGGTGGCCTCCAGCTAGGTTTCGTTCGGAACTGCGACGCGCCACGAAGGGCGCCGGAGCGTCCGCCCGGAACCAGCGGGGGGCCTGCTGCCTTAGCGGGAAACCCGGTGCTGGCTGAAGAACTTTCCGGCGGGGACGCGGGTGCTACTGCAACCGGTGGCGCCGGCATGGTTATGCGGGTCGCTCATGCGTCCTCACCTCCTTGGGTCGATGTGGTGCGGGCTCACTCACACACCAGTTGTCAAGGGTACTCCACCTGCCAGACTGCCGTTGCCCGGTCACGACAAGGAGGTTGACGTGCAGTTCGGTCGCTACTACGAGGAGTTCGAGGTCGGCGCGGTGTACCGGCACTGGCCCGGCAAGACGGTCACCGAGTACGACGACCACCTGTTCTGCCTGCTGACCATGAACCACCACCCCCTGCACCTGGACGCGAACTACGCCGAGAACACCACCGACTTCGGCAGGAACGTCGTGGTCGGCAACTACATCTACTCGCTGCTGCTCGGCATGTCCGTCCCCGACGTCTCCGGCAAGGCCATCGCCAACCTGGAGATCGAGTCGCTGCGCCACGTGAAGCCGACCTTCCACGGCGACACGATCTACGGCGAGACCGAGGTGCTGGAGAAGACCCCGTCCAGGTCGAAGGACGACCGCGGCGTCGTCTACGTCGAGACCCGCGGCTACAAGCAGGACGGCACGGTGGTCTGCGTCTTTCGGCGCAAGGTGATGGTCCCCAAGCGCTCGTACGGTGACGCGCGCGGAGGCGAGCAACCCGGACGGCCGGAGCCTCGGGCAAACTAGTCGCATGAGCGCCGCACTGGACGAGGTTCGTGAACGGTTGCGGCGGTTCGCCTCGGACGTCGAGAAGGCGTCGCCGCTCTACAGCTACCTCGCCGGCAACGCGGCGAACGACGACGATGTCGCGCGCCTGCTGGCGGTGGCGACCGAACCGGATCCCGAGCTGCTGCTCGCCGCCGTCCAGCGGGTGCTGCAGGCCGAGCCGTTCCACGAGCTGACCAACTACTACGCGACGCTGGGCGGTGCGTACGGCCCGGACAACGGCCTGTGGCAGATGTGGCGGGCCTTCGCGCTGGAACGGGCCGACCGGGTCCGCGCGCTCGTGACGACCCGGCGCGTGGCCCGCGGCAACGAGGTCGGCAGGGCCGCGCTGTTCTACCCGGCCGTCGCGTTCGCGGCGCGGCAGGCGGGTGGCGGGCCGGTCGGGCTGCTGGAGGTCGGCGCGTCCGCGGCCCTGCTGCTGGGTATCGACCTGTACTCGTACCGGTACCAGTCCGAGCAGGCCGGCCAGGTCGCCGCGGGGCCGGGCCGGGCCGCCCTCGGCCTGCACTGCGCGCTCCGGCTGGAGCCATCGGGGCAGAAGGGCCCGACGATCCCGAAGCGGTTGCAGGTCGCCGAACGGGTGGGACTCGACCACGATCCGGTGGATCTGACCGACGAGGACGAGTACGCGTGGCTGGAGGCGTGCGTGTGGCCGGACCAGCCGGACCGGCTGCGCCAACTGGGGGCCGCGGCCACCGTACGGGCCAAGAAGACACCGATTCTGGTGAAGGGCGACCCGGTCGCGGACCTCGCGGGCGCGGCGGCACGAATTCCCGCCGAAATCCCGGTGGTCGTACTCACCAGCGACGCGCTGCGACCATTTTCGGCCGAACGGGTGACGGCTTTCCGCGCCGCCGTCGCTGAGTTGGCCGCAGCACGCCCGACGTTCTGGGTGAGCCTGGAGGCCTACTCGGTGGGTCTCCACCCGGACCATCCGGAGCTGGACACGCCCCAGGCGATCCTGTCGTGCGCTCGTTGGGTCGACGGCGAGGAGCTGACGACGCCGCTGGCGCAGACCTCGTGGCACGGCGAACGCATGCACTGGCTCGGCTGAGCCCCGAGGCCCTCGGACGTCCTCGCGGCGTCAGGCGCGAGGCAGGACGTCCCAGTCGGCCAGGACGTCAGACAGCTTGGCCACCAGGTCCAGCTCGGCGAACTCCGCCCTGGTCACCCAGGCTGCCGCGGCCGCGTCGTCACCCGCGCGCAGCCGCCCGCCGACGGCCTCCGCGGCATAGTCGAAGATCAGGAACGGCCCCCGCTGTACGCTCCCGACCAAGGAGCCGACCCGCACCTCGAGGCCGGTCTCCTCACGGAGCTCGCGGGCGACGGCGAAAGCGTCGCTCTCACCCGGCTCCACGCGGCCGCCGGGCAGCGACCACTGTCCCCGGCCCGGTTCGTTGGCTCTCCGGACCAGCAGCAGACGGCCCGCCGCGTCGTGCACGACCGCCCCGACACACCTGATCAACTCATCGGCCACGAACACGAAGCGTAGCCGGAACACCCGCCGGTGCCGAGCCCTTGCCCCAAGAGCAGTAATGGCCTCCCGTTCGGCCAAATCGTGCGGTACAACCATTTTCAAGAACAAGCACAGCAACCCACCCCATGGACACGGAGTAACGCCCGGTGAAAGTCAAGAAGGTTCTGATTCTGTCTGGCGCGGCGTTGTTGGTGTTCTTCCTCGTGACCCAACCCGAGGGCGCCGCGTCGATCGTCAACTCCATCCTGCGCACGTTGCAGGACGCAGCGGAAGCGCTGATCACGTTCGTACGCTCGGTCTTCAACGGCTGAGCCGGGTACCGTCGTAGCATGTTCGCCCCACGGGATCCAGACGAGTACCTGCTCGACACGGAACGCCGAGTCATCCGGGTGCGCATGCACTGGGCATGTCTCGCCTGGGACATCTTCGAGACGGTCGCGCTGCTTGCGGTCGCCGTGATGGTGTCGTACCTGCTCCCGCCGGCGATGTGGCTGGTGCAGAACATCTTGTGGTACGCGGCGCTGTTCGTGCTGCTCCGCTTCACCTACGTGGTGCTCAACTGGTGGGTGGAGCGGATCGTCGTGACCGACAAGCGAATGATGATGACGACCGGCATCATCACCACGAAGGTGCTGATGATGCCGATCGGCAAGGTCACCGACCTGACCTACGAACGGCCCGTGATGGGCCGGATCCTCGGCTACGGCACGATGATCGTGGAGTCCGCCGGTCAGATCCAGGCGCTGAACAGGCTCGAGTACCTGCCCAAGCCCGAGCAGGTCTACGACGCGATCTCCGAGCTCACCTTCGGGGACAAGGACGCTCAGGCCAAGCGCTTCTCGATGATCAAGGCCCAGCGCCTGGCCCGTCGCAAGCCGATGGTGGGGTGACTCGCGTTCAATAGCGACGTGAGGATCGATCTACATACCCACTCGACGGCGTCGGACGGCACGGACACCCCGGCGGAGCTGGTGGCCAACGCGGCGGCCGTGGGGCTGGACGCGCTGGCCATCACCGACCACGACACCACCGCGGGCTGGGCGGCGGCGCAGGCGGCGCTACCGCCGGGCCTGCGCCTGGTCCGCGGCGCCGAGCTGTCGTGCCTGAGCCCCGACGGCCGCGGCGGCACCTGCACCGTGCACCTGCTGGCGTACCTGTTCGACCCGAACGCCCAGGCGGTGGTCCACGAGTACGCCCGAGCCAGAGCCGAACGCCGCGTCCGGCTGGCCAAGATCGCCGACCGCATGGCGGCCGACGGCTTCCCCATCAGCGGCGAGGCCCTGCTGGCCGCGGTCCCCGAGGAGGCCACGGCGGGCCGCCCCCACCTGGCGATGGCCCTGGTCCGCGCCGGCGTGGTGTCCTCGGTCGACGAGGCGTTCGCCCGCTTCCTGAACGACCGGGGCCGCTACTACCTCCCCAGCTCCCGCACCCCGATCGAGGACTCGCTGGAGATGATCGCCGAGGCCGGCGGCGTGACGGTGCTGGCACACGCCTTCGCGACCCACCGAGGCCCCACGGTCACCGGCGACGTGATCAAGGAGCTGGCAGCCCTGGGCCTCGACGGCGTGGAGGTGAACCACCCCGACCACGACGAGGACGCCCGCAAACGCTTGCGCCACCTGGCGGACGAACTGGACCTGATCACGACCGGCTCCAGCGACTACCACGGCACGAACAAGGTGATCGGCCTCGGCCAGGAGACCACCGCGCCAGAGATGCTGGCGGAGATAGCCCGCAGAGCGACGGGCGTGGCGGTGGTGGAGGGCTGAGCCGCCTCCGGCCCCGACGCCACCGAAACTTCTACCGAAAATTCCGCCCGTAACGTAGGCAGCCCCCACCCTGTCCCGGGGGCGGCCCCGGTCCCATTCTACCGGTACTCACCGACAAAAACGCTGGTCAAGTCGGTCTGTGGATAACTTTCGCGAGCGAAGTGACTTTCGCGGAGCGGGTGCGCGGAGCGGGTGCGCGGAGCGGGTGCGCGGAGCGGAGTTCGCGCAGCGGAGTTCGCCGGTGCACCGGATGCGCCGGTGTGCGGTGCGCCGGTGTGCCGGGTGTGCGGTGCGTCGGGTGTGCGGTGCGTCGGCCGTGATCCGGTGCGCCGAGCGCGCGGTGCGCCGGGTTCGCGGGTGCGCAGGCACCGTGGCAGGCTGGCGCGGTGCTGTTTGACGTGCGGCTTTTCGCCGAGGCGGCGATCACCCTCATCGTGATCATGGATCCGCCGGGGACGGTTCCCGTGTTCCTGAGCCTGGTCGGTCGGCGGCCGAGGCCGGCGCGGGTGCGGGCCGCCCGGCAGGCCGTCCTCGTGTCGCTCGGTGTGATCAGCCTGTTCGCCGTGGGCGGCGAGGCGATTCTCGACTACCTGGGCATCGGCATCCCCGCGGTGCAGGGCGCCGGCGGTCTCCTGCTCCTCCTCATCGCGCTGGACCTGCTCACCGGGCGCGACACCACGCAGCCCAGGGAGGTCGAGGACGTCAACGTCGCCCTGGTCCCCCTCGGCACCCCGCTGCTGGCCGGCCCCGGCGCGATCGCCGCCACCATCGTCTTCGTCCGGCACGCCGACAGCGCGGCCAAGTACGTCTCGCTGGGCCTGGCCATCCTCGCCGTGCACCTCGTCCTCTGGCTGTGCCTGCGGTTCTCCGGGCTGCTCATCCGCCTCTTCAAGGACAGCGGGATCACCCTCCTCGCGAAGATCGCCGGCCTCCTCCTGGCCGCGATCGCGGTCCAGCTGGTCGCCGACTCCGTGCACGGGTTCGTGAACGGGGCCTGACGGGTGAGCGGGCCGCCGTGTCTGGACTGAGTGAGCAGCGGAAGCGACCCTCGCTGCGCAGCGCGGGGAGGGAAGACACCGGGTACCGGCCCGCGCACCGCCGAGCGGAGGCGAGGCAGTCGAACACTGTCGGTGGGCAGGGATACCGTTGGTCCGTGCAACTCGGGTTCGACGCCATGCCGCGCAAACTCATCAAGGTCACCCCGTCCCGCCTGGCGGCGTGGGTCGACTGCCCGCGCCGTTTCCGGATGACCTACCTCGACCGCCCGACCCCGCCGCGGGGCGGCGCCTGGGCGCACAGCACGCTCGGCGCCGTGGTGCACAACGCCTTACGCGCCTTCTTCGACCTCCCCGCGCGGCGGCGCACGCCCGACGCCGCGGCCGCGCTCGTGAGCCAGCACTGGAACGACGAGGGCTTCGCCGGGCCCGACCAGGCCGCGCAGTACCGCACCCGCGCGCAGGGCTGGGTCGCCGACTACGTCACCGACCTCGACCCGGGCATCGAGCCGGTCGGCCTCGAACGCTGGGTGTCCGCCCCCGTCGGCACGATCGTCGCCGAGGGGCGGGTCGACCGGATCGACGAGCGGGACGGGGAGGTGGTCATCGTCGACTACAAGACCGGTCGGTCGGCGCTCACCACCGACGACGCGCGGTCCTCGCAGGCGCTCGCCCTCTACGTCCTGGCCGCGCGGCGCACGCTGCGGCGGCCGTGCACCAAGGTCGAGCTGCACCACCTCCCGTCCGGCACGGTCGCCGCCTGGGAGCACACCGAGGAGTCGCTCGCCCGGCACCGGTCCCGTGCCGAGGAGGCAGCGGACGAGTTCAACCTCGCGACGGATACGCTCAAGGCCGGCGGCGACCCGGACGTCTTGTTCCCCGCGCAGGTCGGTCGCCAGTGCGGCTGGTGCGACTTCCGGCGCAGCTGCCCAGAGGGCCAGGCCGCCGGTCCCGCCGTCGAACCCTGGGCGATGCTCGTTCCCTGAGCGGAACGAGCACGAGCACGGGAGGCTAGGAGTTGGATCTTTCGAACGTGACCACGGTGGAGCTGCCGATGTCGCCACAGCCCACGCAGGCACGCCATCGCGGCGGCCTGTGGCGTGAGCTGTCTGGCGCGTTGGCGATCGGCATGTCCGTGCTCGCCGTGGTGGTCCTCGTCTTCCAGGTGCTGGCCTGGGGCCGTGGCGTGCCCGGCCCCGGCATGTGGACGGTGGTCGGACACGTGGTCGCCGCCGCGCTCGCGGTGTTCGTCCAGCGGTTCGCCGACCGGCTGCCCGGCTGGCCCGCCGCCCTGGCCGTACTGGGGGTGGTCGCCGTCTCCGGCGCCGCCTTATGGCTCTTCTGGTGGTCCTGAACCGGGCCAGACCAGATCGATGAACGCCCGCACCGCCGCGTCGACGCCGTCCCGGTCGCCGGTGGCCAGCAGGTCCAGCAACGCGCCGCGGCTGAACGCGAGCGCCATCCGCGCCTGGGCCAGTGGCAGGCCGGCGAACATCGACTCGTCCGCCAGCCACGACGTCACGATCCCCTCGAGCACCGGCGCCACCGACTCCTGACCACCCAGCGCCGCCCCGTACAGCTCGAAGAACAGCCGCTCGTACGGGGCCAGCGCGGGGTCGGCGAGCCGGTGCCAGAACTCGAGCGCCATCTCGCGTGGCGTGCGGGACCGCAGCGCGGCGAGCGCGACCCGCTGGCGTTCCTCCACCGCACGCACGACCTCGACGAGCAGGCCGTCCCGCGTGCCGAAGTGGTAGATCAGCATGCGGTGGCTGGTCCCCGCGCCGGCCGCGATCTGCCGCAGGCTGCGGTCACCCACGCCCGCGTCGGCCAGGTACGCGATCACGCGGTCGAGAAGGTCTGCCCGAGACATGTACCAAATGGTACAGTTCGCGCATGAGACACCAGAGCACCACCACCATCGACGCGCCGATCGACGAGGTCTGGCGCGCGATCCGGGACGTCGAGAAGTGGTCGGACTGGACGCCGACCGTCGACGAGATCCACCTGCACGCCGGCGACGAGCTGCGGCTGGGCGGCGTCGCCACCGTGCGTCAGCCGAAGCAGCCGGCCCGCGAGTGGACCGTCACCGAACTGGACGACGGCCGCTCGTTCACGTGGACCACCAGCAGCCCGGGCCTGCGGTTCTCCGCCGACCACACGGTGACGACCGCCAACGGCACCACGACCGTGGAGCTGACGTTCGCCGTCGCCGGTCCGCTGGCGCCCCTCGCCGGGCTCCTGGGCGGCAGGGCGATCCGCACCGCGGTCGACATCGAGGCGGCGTCGCTCAAGAAGTGGTGCGAACGTACGTCGCGATGATCACCCCGGTGCCGGTCGTGACGGAGCCGGTCAGCTCGAACGCGCCGGCCGGCAACGTGAGCCGCCGCCCCGTGCCGAGCGCGAGCGGGTGGATGGACAGCACGTAGCGGTCCACCAGCGCGCCGAGCGAGCCGACCAGCTCGCCGCTGCCCAGCACGACTAGGTCACCGGACAGCCGCTCCTTCAGCGCCGCCACCTCGTCGAGGTCCGACAGCCGTGCCGAGTTCTGCCACGGCAGCTCCGCCATGGTCCGGGACATCACGTACTTCGGCGCCTCGTTCAGCACCGACGTGAACGGGTTGCCGTCGGTCTGCGCCGGCCAGAAGCCGTAGAGGTCCAGGTAGGTGCGCCGGCCGAGCAGCAGTGCCGCGGAGGTGGTCATGGCCTTGCCGGCCTGCTCCATCGCGACCGGGTCGGCGTAGGGCACGGCCCACCCGCCGGCCGTGAAACCACCACGCGTGTCCTCGTCGGCACGGCCAGGGCCCTGCATGACCCCGTCCAGCGTCACGTTCTCGACGACAACCAGTTCCGCCATCGTGTCCTCCCGGTCCGGGCGCCGGCCTCGCCGGCGACTCGACCCCTACACGAACGGCAGTTCCTCGGATCGACAGGACCGATGCCCGCGGTTACGCGGTCAGCCACGAGCGCCACGTCGGGAGCAGCGTGGCCAGCAGGTCCTC
The DNA here is from genome assembly GCF_045807065.1 of Actinophytocola sp. Taxonomy (GTDB): domain Bacteria; phylum Actinomycetota; class Actinomycetes; order Mycobacteriales; family Pseudonocardiaceae; genus Actinophytocola. The sequence goes on from NZ_JBJMIE010000278.1 coordinate 13,764, forward strand.
GGGGTTCTCCGTGTTCGGCGAGTGCCGGGCGGCACGGATCACCGCGAAGTCCGCGTCGAGCCGGTCGGCCATGTCCCGCTGGGTCGACACCGGCCAGGCGTCGTCGAACTCGCCGCAGCAGACCAGGCACGGGATGCCGGAGGTGTGGAGCACCCGCGCGAGCGAGCTGACCAGGTCCGGCTCGGTGCGCAGGGCACGGGCCTTGCCGAGCAGGGCCGCCGGCCGCGACCGCACGAACCGCTCCCGCAGGAGGGCACGCAGCGCGGGGGGCTCGCCGGGCCGCGGCGGGGTCATGGCGTCGAGTTGCTCCCGCAGCTTGTAGGCCGCCTCGATGCCCTGCTTGCGCATCGTCGGCTCACCGATGTCCAGCACCTGGCGGCGCAGGCCCTCGGGCAGCTCGGAGGGACCCGAGCACATCAGGGTCAGCCCGGCCACGGGCGCGCCGGACAGCACGGCGGCCCGCGCGACCAGGCCGCCGTAGGAGTGGCCGAGCAGCACGACCGGGCCGCCCTCGGTGGTCAGCTTGCCGACCAGCTCGGCGATCACACCACCGAGCGCCGAGGGCAGGTACGCCGCCTCGTCATCGGGCCCGGCGGACTCGTACTGCCCCGGCAGGTCGATGGCGATGGCGTCGAACCCACCGGCGGCGATGGCGTCGAGCAGGGGCGCGAAGTCCTCCTTGGACCCCGTGTACCCGGGCATCAGGAGCGCGGTGGGGCGCGGCTCCGCCGTGTTGACGGCGCGCCTGCGCAACGCGGCGATCGGACCGTACCGACCGTGCAGGTCCACCCGGTCCGCCCCGTTCGGGGTCAACTGCGACGGAATGCTCACCCATCGAGTGTGCCCCAAATCCGCTCGCGAAAGCGTCGAGTCTCCACAGACTTGTGTCCCACAGCACGAAACTTGTGAAGGATTCCCCACCGGCCCGTGACCTGCGCAGGACGCGCGTCAGCGCAGGGCCACCAGGGTGTCGCCGCGTTGTTCGAGGACCATCGGGCCCAGTTTCGACATCATCACCAGGCCGCCGTAGCCGTCGCGGTCGACCGGCGTGGACGCGACCTGCCTGCCCGTCGCCGGGTCGAGGACGGCCAACGCACCGGGCACCGGAACCAGGATCTTCCCCGCGAAGGCCGTGCCGGGGCCCAGGGCCCGGTCGACCGTCCACAGAGGGCGCAGGTCGTCCATCGACAGGGCGATCGTCTTCGTGCCGGTGAACCAGTAGACCGCGCCGGTCGCCTGGTTCACGGCCACCGTGTGGTCCTTCGGCTCGGTGAGCAGGTCCTGCGCGCCGATGTCGAGCGGGTACGTCCGGACCTGCGCGCC
>NZ_JBJMIE010000279.1:0-3293 GCF_045807065.1 Actinophytocola sp.
CCGCCCTCGCCGCCGACCCCAGCGCCCTGTACCCGCAGACGGTGCCGGCCGCTCGCGTCTGAAGAGGACGCACGAGAAGAAGGTGCCGCCGGTCTGGGGGTCACCGGCGGCATCTTCTGCGTCGCTCCGCGGGGCGTTGTCGTTACGCCCGCGGCAGCACCCGGAGATCCCGGCCGCCGAATGGACACCCCGAGCTGTCGTGACGGGATGTGAGGCAGGGTTCGCTCGATCGGGGTGGCGGGGTGGGTCAGTACGGTGCCAGGAATGCCACGACCGTTGATCGGCGTCGTCCTCGCGGCGACCGGGAGGCTCGCGCCGCTGGGTGCGCCGCTGGACTTCGTCGCGCGGGCCTTGTCGTGGCCGGTCGACGTGTTGGTGCGGGACAGTGCGTCCACGCCGGAAGGGGCGCGCGGCGCCGCGCTGTCGCTGGCCGACGCGGGTGTGCGCGTGGTCGTGACGTTGGGTGGCACGCAGACCCTGCCGGCCGTGGCGCGGGCCTGCGCCGAACGGGAGGTGCCGTGCGTCTCGACGACCCTGCCGTGGCAGGTGTTCGCCGCCGCCGTCGGGGAGCCGGGGTGGGCGTTCCACTTCAGCTGGGGTCTGGACGACATCGCGGCGGTGTTCGCCGACCTGTGGGAGCACCTCGGGCCGGCCACTGTGGTGGGTTGCCTGTGGAACGACGGCCCGCAGGGCGCCGCGCTGCGGCGCTGGTTCCGGCCGGTGGCGGAGGCACGCGGGCACCGGCTGGTCGACCTGCCCTATCGCGAACACGGCGGTCAGCTGCCCGACCTGGCGGGCCTGGACGTGGTCACCTCGGCGGCGACGGCGAGCGACCTCGCGGCGGCCGTCCACCGGGCGCGGCTGGTCACCTGCTCGCGCTGGCTCACCTACCCGTTCAGCGTGGCGCGGCACGGGCTGGACCGGGTCGCCACGATCGTCTACTGGACACCGGACCGGGGCCCCGACCTGGCCGCCGCCTACGAGGACGCCACCGGATCCCCGTGGCTGCAACCCCTCGGCGTGGCGCACGCGCTGTTCGAGGTCGCCTGCCGCGCCGTGGCCGGCTCGGACTCCCGGGCCGGCGCCGCCGAGGTGCTGACGGGCACCCGAATGGCGACGCTCGCCGGGGTGCTGGACTGGACCGCCGGGCCGGCGCCGGGTGTGGCGAGGATCCCGTTGGCGGGTGGGCAGTGGCGGGCCGGCGACCGGCCGGAGCTGGTGGTCGTGGACAACCGTCGCGCGCCGGCCGTGCCCGTGGGTGGCGAGCTGATCTACAGCAGCGCGAAGGCGTACCGGTAGGTCACCTCCGCCCTGCTCGCCGCCCGGGTGACCTTGGCCTCGCCGCGGGCGCCGGCGTACTTGCCGGTCCCGCCGGTGACCGCCATGGTCGTGTCGTCGAAGCCGCCGGCGATCGACTTGTAGGTGCGCAGCCCGGCCAGCTGCAGCTGGCCGTCGGGCAGGCGGAACACCGAGGTGCAGTGGGTGGTCACGGCCGGCGGCACCGCCACCGAGACGGACACCACCCCGCAGTGCGAGTAGCCCTCGCCGAGCTTGGTGCGGCCAGCGCCGTCGTAGAGCTCGCCCCCACTGACGAACCCGCCGCCCACCGCGATGTTCGCGGGCGCCGACATCAGCGTCCGCTTGGCCGTCACCTCCAGGGTCTGGGCCTCCCGGGCGGTCGGTTGGTCGCCGACATGTCCGGCGCCCACGAGCGTGCCTCCCGTGAGCGCCAGCACCACGAGCCATGGTTGCACCCGCACCACGTACCTCCTCCACAGTGGACTGTCGTCCTCTGACGCTAGTGACATGGTGCGGTAGCGGTAAATCACTCGACATGATGGACACGAACGGGGTTACCGCCGGTCGTCGGCGAGCACTCAGGACTGGCCGTTCCCGTTGTTCCCGTCGTCCTGCGCCGCTATGCAGGCCTCCGTGGCCCTGATGGGGTCCACGCCGCCGTCGAACATGAGCTGCGTCAGGCACTGGTCGAAATTGCCGTCCTCGCCCTGCCCGCAGGCCGCGTCGTACCCGTTGTCGTCTTCGTTGTCATTGCCGTTGCCGTTGCCGTTGTCGGAACCGTTGCCAGTACCGGTGCCGGGTGCGCCGCCGTTGCCGTTGTCGTCGCCGTTGTCGCCGTGGTGGCCGAGTACCTGCAGGCAATCGTCCTGGTCCGCGTACGCGGTGCCCGAAACGGTCAGCGAGATCCCGGTGAACGCCAACACCGCTGCCGCGCCGGCGGCCAGACCGCGAAGAGTACGGGACATCACCTAGCTCCTTCCGTGAGAAATCCCTTGGGTGGGTTCACGGGGATGTGTAGCCGCGTCCCCCGGCCTCGACACCGCTACCGGCCGACTTACCTCCTTCGAGCGATTGGTCACACCCGTGTGGTGATGGGTGTGCGCGAGATTCGTTCACCGACCGCATCCATGATCTCTGCCGGGTGACACTTCCGGCTGAGAGTCATGATCAGCTCCTGACCGACCACAGTGGCCGGTCAGGAGCCTGGATCGGCTCACCGGCGGACCAGTGCGATCTCCGCCGGGGTGCTGCGGTCGGTCGGGGCGGCCTTGACCGGGCCGGTACCCCGGTCGGTGACCATCGGGGCCTGTATCTCCTCGGTGGACGTGTCCGGGCCGATCCGGAACACGTAGGCACCGGTGTACCCCGCGTGCGACTTGGCGGAGAACGCGAACGGGGTGACACCGGGACCGGCGATCTTCCCGGACTCCATGGCGTCGACCAGCTTGCCGCGGGTCAGGTCGCGGCCGGCCAGTTTGAGCGCCTGCGCGAACGTGTACGCCTGGGCCATGCCGAAGATGACCGTGTTGGTGAGCGGCTCGTCCGGGATGTACTTGTCGTGGACCTCCTTGAACAGCGCGATCCACGGGTCGTCGCTCGCCACGTCCGGGAGGTAGCCGGTGCCGATGAGTCCGTTGAGGAGTGCCGCCGCGGACACCTCGGCCCCGCCGCGTCTGGCGAAGTCCCGCAGCAGGCCGGTGAGGGTGACCGGGTCGGCGCCGATGCTGGAGACCACGAACTGCGGGTGGTAGCCGAGGCGGGCCGCGGTGAGGATCGTCAGCGCCGTGAACGCGGGGACGCACGAGCACACCACGACCTCGGCACCGGCGTCGCGCAGGGCCGACAGCTGTGGCAGCACGTCCGTGTTGGCCGGGTCGTAGCCCTGCCGGGACACCACGTCGGCCTTGACGAACTGGTCGAGGCCCTGCTGCGCGTCCCGGCCGACGTCGTCGTTCTGGAACATCAGGCCGACCTTCCTGCCGCCCAGGTGCTCC
>NZ_JBJMIE010000280.1:0-18287 GCF_045807065.1 Actinophytocola sp.
GGGCCGGGGGTGACGACCCCGCGCCCCACCGGTCGCCACAGCCACAAACGTGGTTGTTTACATCGTTCGGCGGCTGATCGCGGCCGTCCTGCTGCTCTTCGTGGTCACCGCGATCACCTTCCTGATCTTCTTCGGCGTGCCCAAACTGGGTGGCGCGACACCGGAGGACCTCGCCTCGCGGTACGTCGGCAAGACGGCCAACGCGCAGCAGATCCACACCACGGCCGAGCGGCTCGGGTTCACCGATCCGCTGTACGAGCAGTACGGGCGGTTCATCAAGGGGTTGTTCGTCGGGGCGGACTACGACACCGGCGTCAACAAGGACCACTGCCCGGCGCCCTGCTTCGGCTACTCGTTCATCACGCGCAATCCCGTGCTGCCCGATCTGCTCGACCGCCTGCCGGTGACCCTGTCGCTGGCCTCCGGGGCCGCGGTGCTCTGGCTGGTCGGCGGCGTCGCGACCGGGGTGGTGTCGGCGCTGAAACGGGGCAGCATCTTCGACCGGGCCGCGATGGGCGTCGCACTGGCCGGTGTGTCACTGCCCATCTTCTTCACCGGCCTGCTGTCGTTGTCGATCTTCAGCTACGCCCTGGGCTGGACACCGCCCGGCGGCACCAACCCGGTGAAACAGGACAACCCGTTCGACTGGGCGGCCGCGCTGATCCTGCCGTGGATCACGCTCGCCCTGCTGTACGCGGCGCAGTACGCCCGGCTCACCAGGGCGGGCATGCTGGAGACCATGGAGGAGGACTTCATCCGCACCGCGCGTGCGAAGGGCCTCAAGGAACGGACCGTGGTGGTCAAGCACGGCCTGCGGTCCGCGCTCACCCCGATCCTCACGATCTTCGGTCTGGACCTCGGCCTGCTGCTCGGCGGTGCGATCCTCACCGAGACCACCTACTCGCTGCCGGGCATCGGGCAGTACGCCGTCCTCGCGATCACCAACCAGGACCTGCCGAAGGTGCTCGGGGTCACGCTGGTCGGCGCCATCTTCATCATCCTGGCCAACCTGATCGTTGACCTGCTGTACGCCGTCGTCGACCCGAGGGTGCGCGCATCGTGAGCGGAGCTTGTGGAGCGAACCATCAGACACGGGGCGACCGCGAGCGGCTCCCCGGAGCATGCGAGGGGGAGTCGTGAGCTCGCAGGCAGAGGACTACCTGGACGCGCCGGAACCCCGGCCGGTGCCGGTCGAGGGCGAGACGTTCCTCGAGGTACGTGACCTGAAGGTGCACTTCCCGACCGACGACGGCGTCGTGAAGTCGGTCGACGGGCTGTCGTTCCAGCTGGAGCGGGGCAAGACGCTCGGCATCGTGGGCGAGTCGGGCTCCGGCAAGAGCGTGACCAGCCTGTCGATCATGGGTCTGCACAAGCAGGGCACCGCCAAGCTCTCCGGCGAGATCCTGCTGAACGGGCGGAACCTGATCGGCGCCGGTCGCGAGGAGGTTCGCCGGCTGCGCGGCAAGAACATGGCGATGATCTTCCAGGACCCGCTGTCGGCCATGCACCCGTACTACACGGTCGGCCAGCAGATCGTCGAGGCGTACCGGATCCACCACGACGTCAGCAAGTCGGTGGCCCGCAAGCACGCGATCGACATGCTCGACCGGGTGGGCATCCCGAACCCCAAGGGCAGGGTGGACGACTACCCGCACCAGTTCTCCGGCGGCATGCGCCAGCGCGCGATGATCGCGATGGCGCTGTCGTGCGACCCCGAGCTGCTGATCGCGGACGAGCCGACGACCGCACTGGACGTGACCGTGCAGGCGCAGATCCTCGACCTGATCCGGGACCTGCAGCAGGAGTTCAACTCGGCGGTCATCATCATCACCCACGACCTCGGGGTGGTGGCCGAGCTCGCGGACGACATCCTGGTGATGTACGCGGGCCGCTGCGTCGAGTACGCCACGGCCGACGACATCTTCCAGGCGCCGCAGCACCCGTACACGTGGGGCCTGCTGGGGTCGATGCCGCGGTTGGACCGGGAACGCTCGGAACGCCTGCTGCCGATCAAGGGGACCCCGCCGAGCCTGATCAACGTGCCGCCCGGCTGCCCGTTCCACCCGCGCTGCGCGTTCGGCAACCTGAACGGCGGCGCGAGCGAGACGGAGGTCCCGGAGCTGCGCGACGTCGGCGGTGGCCACCGGATCGCCTGCCACCTCGACGCGGACGACCGCCTGCGGCTGTGGACCACGGAGATCAAGCCGAAGCTCTGAGAGGACGTTGTGACCGCTGACGTGAGCGAGGCCGGAACCGAGCAGCCCACCAGGGAGGAGCTGCTGTCGGTCACCGGTCTGCAGAAGCACTTCCCGATCCGCCGGGGCCTGCTGCAGCGCAGGATCGGCGCGGTGCAGGCGGTCGACGGGCTGGACTTCTCGGTCGTGAAGGGTGAGACGCTGTCGCTGGTGGGGGAGTCCGGCTGCGGCAAGACGACCACGGGTCGGCTGCTCACTCGGCTGCTGGAGCCGACCGACGGGCGGATCGTGTTCGAGGGCCAGGACATCACGCACATCTCGATGGCGAAGATGCGCCCGCTGCGCCGCGACATCCAGATGATCTTCCAGGACCCGTACTCGTCGCTCAACCCGCGGCACACCGTCGGCACGATCGTCGGCGCGCCGTTCAAGCTGCAGAACGTGGAGACCGAACACGGCGTCAAGCGGGCCGTGCAGGACCTGCTCGAGCTGGTCGGGTTGAGCCCGGAGCACTACAACCGGTACCCGCACGAGTTCTCCGGGGGGCAGCGCCAGCGCATCGGCATCGCACGCACCCTCGCGCTGCGCCCGAAGTTGATCGTGGCCGACGAGCCGGTGTCCGCGCTCGACGTGTCGATCCAGGCGCAGGTGGTGAACCTGCTGGAGGACCTGCAGAACGAGCTGAACCTGACGTACGTGATGATCGCGCACGACCTGTCCGTCGTGCGCCACGTCTCCGACCGCGTCGCCGTGATGTACCTCGGCAAGATCGTCGAGCTGGCGCCGAGCGCGAGCCTGTACAAGCGGCCCATGCACCCGTACACGGTCGCGCTGCTGTCGGCCGTGCCGATCCCCGACACCGCCCGCCGGCGCAAGCGCGAGCGCATCCGTCTGACCGGGGACGTGCCGAGCCCGGTCAACCCGCCGCGCGCCTGCCGCTTCCACACCAGGTGCTGGAAGGCGCAGGAGATCTGCGCGATCGAGGAGCCGCCGCTCGTGGACCTGGCACCGGGGCACAAGGTCGCGTGCCACTTCCCGGAGAACCAGGACCAGCCGGAGCCCACGACCCCGCCGGCCGCCGCCACCACGCCCTGACGCATGGTCGTCACCGTGCTCGGGTCGTCCGGCCGGACGGGGCGGCACCTGGTGCGTTCGCTTGTGCGGCAGGGACATGCCGTGCGTGCCGGGGTCCGCCACGGGCGTCGCCGGGTGGCGGTCGCCGGGTTGGGGGCCGCGCCGGTCATCGCGGACCTGTGCGTCGACCCGGCCGAACTGGTCGACGTGTTCACCGGCTCCGACGTCGTGATCAACGTGGCCGGGGCCGCCGATCCCGACCCGGCCGCGGTGGCGCTGGTCGACCGCGACGGTGCCATCGCCGCGGTGCGCGCGGCCGAACGCGCGGCGGTGCGCCGGTACATCCAGCTCTCCGCCCAGTTCGCCGACGCGCCGGACCAGGGCGACCGGCTGGTGCGCTCGATCCTCGACGCCAAGCAGATCTCCGACAACGTCCTGGTCCGGTCGAGCCTGGTGTGGACGGTCGTGCGGGCCGGCACCCTGACCGACGAGCCGGCCACGAACCGGGTCGCCGTCGCCGGTCACCTCGACGCCGGCCGCATCCCGCGCCAGGACGTCGCCGCGGTGCTCGCCGCGTGCCTGCTGGAGCCGCGCACCGAGAACCGGGGCTTCGACGTGCACAGCGGGCCGACGCCCGTGGCCGCGGCCCTGGCCGCGCTCACCTGACCAGCCCGCCTCCCGCCTTCCGCCTTCCGGCGAAGGCGCAGTGGGTGCGGAGGCCCCAACCCGGGTTGAGTGATCCTCCAGCCATGTCGGTGATCATGGGAGGACGGGGGCGGGTCTCGTCAGGGGTTGCCGGGCCCGCCCCCAGCGCGTCGGCTACCGGGAGAAGCGGTTGATCGCCGAGACCACCGCACGCAGCGTGGCCGTGACGATCGAGCTGTGGACACCCACGCCCCAGAGCGTGCGCTCACCGATGGCGCACTCCACGTACGCCGCCGCCCGGGCGTCGTCCCCGGCGGTCAGGGCGTGCTCGCTGTAGTCGAGGACCCGGACGTCGTAGCCCACCGACGCCAGCGCGTCCACGAAGGCCGCGAGCGGACCGTTGCCGGCCCCGCTGATCTCGTGCTGGTCGCCCTCCACCTCGACGACCGCGGTGATCTCGTCGTGGCCGCGGCCGTCGTCGGCGATGCGGTGTTCGCGCAGCACCACCGGCGAGGTCAGGTCCAGGTACTCGGCCGCGAACGTCGACCACATCAGCGCCGGCGACACCTCGCCGCCCTCGTTGTCCGTGTACCGCTGGACGACCTGCGAGAACTCGATCTGCAGCCGACGCGGCAGGTCGAGCTGGTGCTCGGTCTTCATGACGTACGCGACGCCGCCCTTGCCGGACTGCGAGTTGACCCGGATCACGGCCTCGTACGTCCGGCCGACGTCCTTCGGGTCGATCGGCAGGTACGGCACCTCCCACGGGTGGTCGTCCACCGAGTGCCCGGCGCGGGACGCCTCGTTCCGCAGCGCGTCGAAGCCCTTGTTGATGGCGTCCTGGTGCGAGCCGGAGAACGCCGTGAACACCAGGTCGCCGCCCCACGGGTGGCGCTCGCCGACCGGCAGCTGGTTGCAGTACTCGACGGTCCGGCGGATCTCGTCGATGTCGGAGAAGTCGATCTGCGGGTCGATGCCCTGGCTGAACAGGTTCATGCCCAGCGTCACCAGGCACACGTTGCCGGTGCGCTCGCCGTTGCCGAACAGGCACCCCTCGATCCGGTCCGCGCCGGCCTGGTACCCCAGCTCCGCCGCCGCGACACCCGTGCCGCGGTCGTTGTGCGGGTGCAGGGACAGCACGACCGCGTCCCGCCGCTCCAGGTTGCGGTTCATCCACTCGATCGAGTCGGCGTACACGTTCGGCGTCGCCATCTCGACGGTGGCCGGCAGGTTGATGATCACCGGCTTGTCCGCGGACGGCCGCCAGATCTCGGTGACCGCGTTGCACACCTCGGCGGCGTACGACAGCTCGGTGCCGGTGTAGGACTCGGGGGAGTACTCGAAGCGGAAGTCCGTGTCGGAGTACTTGCCGGCGAGCTCGGCCACCATCTCGGCCGCGGAGGTCGCGATCTTCTTGATGCCCTCGCGCTCCTCGCGGAACACCACGCGCCGCTGCAGGATCGAGGTCGAGTTGTAGATGTGCACGATCGCCTTGTTGGCGCCCTGCAGCGCCTCGAAGGTGCGCTCGATCAGCTCTGGCCGGCACTGCGACAGCACCTGGATCGACACGTCGTCGGGTACCGCGCCGTCGTTGATGATCTCGCGGACGAAGTCGAAGTCGGTCTGCGAGGCCGCCGGGAAGCCGACCTCGATCTCCTTGTAGCCCATGCGGACGAGCAGGTCGAACATGCGCCGCTTGCGGGCCGGGGACATCGGGTCGATCAGCGCCTGGTTGCCGTCGCGCAGGTCGACCGCGCACCACTGCGGCGCGCGGGTGATCACCTTGTCCGGCCAGGTGCGGTCCGGCAGCGTGATCGGCTCCACGACCTGCGCGAACGGCTTGTAGCGGTGCACCGGCATCGACGTGCCGCGCTGGGTGTTCCACGACGGCTGGTCGGCGGGCGCCGGCCGGGACGGCATCCGGATGTTGCTGGTGGCGGAACGTTGGACGTCGGGGATGCTCATGGGGGAAGTCTCCTGCTGGTCAGTGACTGGATAGACCGGCAAGGCTTCGCCCCGCGGCGGGGAGCCGGTCCGATCAGGCCCCGTCGCGGCACCGAAGCAGGAGAGCACGCGCCACGGCGACAGCCTAGCCACCCCGTGGGGCGGAGAAGAAGGCGGCGTCCACATAGTGGGCCGAACGGCCTACGACGATTGCTCCGGTAGGCGAGTTTCGTCACATAGACCGCCGGGCATCCCCCAGTCATGACTACTCGTACCGCCAGCGGCACGGCCGCACGTGTTATCTCGCTCGTGGGGGCGGTCTTCGCGCTCATCGAGGTCATCTACATCCTGCTGATCCTGTTCGGCGCGAGTGCGAGCAACGGCTTCTTCAAGTTCATCTCGTCGCTCGCCGAGCCGCTCGCCCTCTTCTGGCCCGGCTTGTTCCCGATCGACAACTACCAGCTCAACGTGATCGTGAACTACGGTCTCGCGGCGGTGTTCTGGCTGGTCGTGGCCGGTATCCTCGCGCGACTCGTGGGTCGCTGGTAAACGTGACAGACTCCCACCATGGCGACTGTTACGCGGTCGGGCATGGTGGGAGTCGTTGCCGGTGTGGTCCGCTGGGTCGGGTTGGTGTTCGCGCTGATCCTGGCCGTCCACGTGCTGCTGACCGTGGGCAACGCCAACCCGGCCAACGGCATCACCACGTTCTTCGCGACCACGGCCGACTGGCTCGTGCTCGCCTTCAAGAATCTCTTCACCCCGGAGAACGCCACGCTGCGGGTGCTGGTCAACTACGGCCTCGCGGCCATCTTCTGGCTCATCGCGACAGCGGTTTTGTCACGACTGGTCCGGCGTCTTGGCTGACTGGCCACCAAGTGGACAGAGGTCCGACCAGAACGATTCTTGCTCAAATTTATAGAACGTGTTCTAGTTAGCGGGTGGACACGATCCCGGCCGCTGTCGAGGACGCCGCGCGTCGGTTCGGTGCCGCCGAGGCACTCGTCGACGGGCCCGTGCGCATGAGCTGGCGCCAGCTGCACGAGCAGGTCCAGGGCGCCGCCGGAGTGTTCATCGACGGCGGAGTGCGGCCCGGCGACCGGGTCGCCGTCTGCGCCCCCAACACGCACCACTGGGTCCTCATGGCCCTCGGTGCCCTGTCCGCCGGTGCGACGCTCGTCCCCGTCAACACCCGCTTCACCGCGACCGAGACCGCCGACCTCCTCGACCGCACACACGCCAGGGCGCTCGTGGTCGCCGACGACTTCCTCGGCCGCGACCGGCTGGCCGAGCTGCGGGCGGGCGGCCACCGCGTGCCCGACCTCGTCCTCCCGGTCTCGCCGGCGCAGCCCTGGCGACCACTCGAACCGCGCGACGTGGCCGTACCCCTGGGCGGCGACGACGTCAGCGACATCCTCTTCACCGCCGGCACCACCGGGCGCAGCAAGGGTGCGGTGAGCGCGCACCGCCAGGTCCTGGCCGTCGCCCGCGCGTGGGCGGAACGCGGCGAGGTCACCGCGGAGGACCGGTACCTCGTGATCAACCCGTTCTTCCACAGCTTCGGCTACAAGGCAGGCATCGTCGTCTGCCTGCTCACCGGCGCGACGATCGTCCCGCAGGCCGTGTACGACGCCGCCGCGGCCGCCCGGCTGGTCCACGACGAACGGATCAGCGTCATGCCCGGCGCCCCCACGATCTTCCAGACCATGCTGGACCTGCCGGAGGTCGACCTGAAGTCGCTCCGGCTGGCGGTGACCGGTGCCGCCGTCGTGCCCGTCGCGCTCGTCGAGCGGATGCAGGCGGAGTTCGGCACGGTCCTCACCGCGTACGGCATGACCGAGGCCGTCGTCGCGACCATGTGCACCCCCGGCGACGACGCCCGCACCGTCGCGACCACCTGCGGCCGCCCGGCCGCCGGCTTCGAGCTGCGCACCGGCGCACGTGACGAGATCCTCCTGCGCGGCCCCAACGTCATGCTCGGCTACCTCGACGACCCCGAGGCCACCGCCGAGGCCATCGACGCCGACGGCTGGCTGCACACCGGCGACGTCGGCCGCGTCGACGAGCGGGGCTACCTGACGATCACCGACCGCCTCAAGGACATGTACATCTGCGGCGGCTTCAACGTGTACCCGGCCGAGGTCGAGCAGGCGCTGGCCAGGATGCCCGGCGTGGCGGACTCCGCGGTCGTGGGCGTGCCCGACGAACGCCTCGGCGAGGTGGGCAAGGCGTTCGTCGTCACCCGTGGTCCCGGACTGTCCACTACGGATGTGATCGGGTACTGCAAGGGCGTGCTGGCCAACTTCAAGGTGCCCCGGCACGTCGAGTTCCTGGCCGAGCTGCCCCGCAACGCCGCGGGCAAGGTGCTCAAGTTCCAGCTGCGCGCGTGACCGGCCCGGCGTCCCGTTTCGTTATGCCGTCGAGGACGATTCGCAGGTAGTGGTCGGCGAGCTCCTCGGGCGTGAACCGCCCACCCGGGCGGAACCAGCGCACCGCGACCCACACGGAGTCGCGGAGGAAGCGGTAGGTGACCTCCGGGTCGAGGTCCGCCCGGAAGCTGCCGGCGTCGATGCCGTCGCGCAGGACGGTGATCCAGATCCGCCGGACCTCCTCCTCGGCCTTGGTGAGGTAGTTGAACCGGGGGAGCGTGCGGAGGTAGCTGCGTTCGTTCTGCAGCACGGTGATGGCCGCGCGGTGCTCGCCGAGCGACCGGAACGCCTCGGTGACCAGTCCGCGCAGCGCGGTGACCGGCTCGCCGCCCGAGATCCGGCGGTAGGTGTCGACCAGCTCGCCCAGGTAGCTGGAGAGCAGCTCGTCGAGGATCGTCTCCTTCGAGTCGAAGTGGTGGTAGAGGCTGCCGGACAGCACGCCGGCCGCGTCGCCGATGTGGCGGACGGTGGTGGCCCGGTAGCCGCGCTCCGCGAACAGCTCGGCCGCGATCCGCACCAGGTCGGCCCGGCGTTCGGAGGGCTTGCCACGCGATTCGGTCATGTTTCTCTCTCCCACACCCAAGCGCTAGCTTGGTAGCCTAGCACCGTGGCTGACGCCTTCATCGTCGATGCGGTCCGCACACCGGTAGGCCGGCGCGGCGGCGGGTTGTCCGCCGTGCACCCGGCCGACCTGGGCGCGCACGTCCTGCGTGCGCTCTTCGACCGCGTCGCGCTTGACCCCGCCCTGGTGGACGACGTGATCTTCGGGTGCGTCGACACGATCGGCCCGCAGGCCGGCGACATCGCGCGGACGTGCTGGCTCGTGGCCGGGCTGCCGTCCGAGGTGCCCGGCGTGACCGTCGACCGGCAGTGCGGCTCGTCCCAGCAGGCCGTGCACTTCGCGGCGCAGGCCGTCATGTCCGGCACCGCGGACGTCGTGGTGGCGGGCGGTGTGCAGAACATGAGCGCGATCCCCATCTCCGCGGCCATGCTCGCCGGCCGGGAGCACGGGTTCCCCGACCCGTTCTCGACGTCGCCCGGCTGGCGGGCGCGCTACGGCGACCAGGAGATCTCCCAGTTCCGGGGCGCAGAGATGATCGCCGCGAAGTGGGGCGTCACGCGGGCCGAGATGGAGGAGTTCGCGCTGCGCAGCCACGAGCGGGCGCTGGCGGCCATCGACCACGGCTGGTTCGACCCGGAGATCACACCGGTCGGCGAGGTGGCCGTGGACGAGTGCCCGCGCCGGGACACCAGCCTGGAGAAGATGGCCGGCCTGAAGACGCTGACGCCGGACGGCCGCCTCACCGCGGCGCTGGCCAGCCAGATCTCCGACGGCGCGGCGGCGTTGCTGGTCGTCTCGGCACGCGTGGTGCGGGAGCACAACCTCATGCCACGTGCGCGGATCCACCACCTGTCGGCGCGCGGCGGCGACCCGGTGATCATGCTGGACGCACCCATCGCGGCGACCGAGTACGCGCTGACCCGCGCCGGACTGTCCATCTCGGACATCTCGCTCGTGGAGATCAACGAGGCGTTCGCCAGCGTCGTGCTGGCGTGGCTGCGGGAGACGGGTGCCGACCCTTCGATCGTGAACGTGACCGGCGGTGCGATCGCCCTCGGGCACCCCCTCGGCGCGACGGGCGCGCGGCTCATGACCACCCTGCTCGGCAACCTGGAACGCACCGGCGGCCGCTACGGGCTGCAGACCATGTGCGAGGGCGGCGGCCAGGCCAACGTGACGATCCTGGAACGCCTGTGACCGAAGCGAGCGAATCAACGAACACCACCGCACGGCGAAGCCGACCGGATGGCGCCATGCTCTCGCACGCGCAATGCCGATCAGGTGCCGCCGTGTTCTCGCGCGCGCGATGCCCAACCCCCACCCTGTGCCGGGAGCGTCCCGCCTTGCCGGTCTACCGGCGCTGTGGGCACGGTCCGACGGCCCGACCGTGTTGCTGGCCGACACGGTCAAGGGTCGGGGCGTGCGGCACCTCCAGCACCGCAAGCAGAGCCACTTCGCCAAGCTGGGCCCGGATGCCTACGAGCGGGCCGTCACGGCATTGCGAGCAGCGGCATGACCAGTGGCTTACTCGAGTCCGACCGGGCCGCGTACCGGGCCACGCTCCTGGAGCTGGCCCGGCGCGACCCCCGCGTCTGGTGCCTGGACTCCGACACCGGTGGCCTGGAGAAGCAGTTCCAGGCCGAACTGCCGGACCAGTACGTCGATGTCGGCATCGCGGAGGCGAACCTCATGTCCTTCGCCGCGGCACTGGCGAGCACGGGCATCATGCCCTTCGCCAACACCATGGCGGCGTTCGCGTCCGCCCGGGCGCTGGAACAGGTCAAGCTCGACATCGCCTACCACGACCTGCCGGTCCGGATCGTGGCCACCCACTCCGGTCTCTCCGCCGCCCACTACGGCCCGACCCACCACGCGAGCACCGACCTGGCCGCGATGCGGACCCTGCCGAACATGACCGTGCTCACACCCGCGGACGCCGTCGAAACCACGCACCTGGTCACCGCGACAGCCCACCTCCCCGGCCCGGTCTACCTCCGGCTGGGCCGCGACCCGGCCCTCCCCCTGAGCGACCAGAAACCGGTCCTCGGCAGAGCCATGGAACTGCGCGCGGGCGACGACGTCACCGGTGGGGGCTGACATTCCCGAATGGTTACCGGCCGGTTGTGGACAACGCGGTCGGTGTGGACAACTCGGAAGGTAGGGCCTCGTGAGTGGCGTCGTCCTGGTGACGGGTGGCACGCGGGGTGTCGGGCTCGGCATCGTGCGTGCGTTCACGAAGGCCGGGGCGCGGGTCGTGACGTGCGGGCGGTCCGAAGTGGACGCCGAGGTGCCGTACGTCCAGGCCGACGTGCGCGATCCGTCCCAGGTGGACGCTCTGGTGTCGCGGATCGTCGATGAGTACGGCCGCCTGGATGTGGTCGTCAACAACGCCGGCGGCGCCCCGCCCGCGCCGGCCGCGTCGGCGTCTCCGCGGCTGCACCAGAAGATCGTCGAGCTGAACCTGCTCGCGCCGCTGCACGTGTCCCAGCGCGCCAACGCCGTGATGCAGCAACAGGATTCGGGCGGTGCCATCGTGATGATCGGCAGCGTGTCCGGCACCCGCCCGTCTCCGGGCACCGCGGCCTACGGTGCCGCGAAGGCCGGCCTGGCGAACCTGGCCACGTCGCTCGCGGTCGAGTGGGCGCCGAAGGTGCGGGTCAACACGGTCGTGGTCGGCCCGGTCGACACCGAGCTGTCGCACCTGCACTACGGCGACGAGGCCGGCGTGGCCGCGGTCGGCGGGACGATCCCCATGGGCCGCATGGCAACGCCGGCGGACGTGGCCGAGGCCTGCCTGTTCCTGGCGTCCCCGGCCGCCGCGTACATCACGGGCAGCACGCTGACCGTCCACGGCGGCGGCGAGCGCCCCGCCTTCCTGTCGGCGTCGAACGCGGAGGTCACATGATCTGCGAGGGCCGGGTAGTGGTCATCACGGGCGCCGCCCGGGGCATCGGCGCGGCCCACGCCGACGAGTTCCGCCGGCAGGGCGCCCAGGTGATCGTCAACGACGTGGACGGCGGCGACCACACCGCGGACGTGTCCACCTGGGACGGTGCCAAGTCCCTGGTGGACAAGGCGATCGAGGAGTACGGCCGGCTGGACGTGCTCGTCAACAACGCGGGCATCGTGCGAGACCGCATGCTGGTGTCGACGAGCGAGCAGGAGTGGGACGACGTGGTGCGGGTGCACCTCAAGGCCCACTTCCTGACCACGCGGCACGCGGCCGAACACTGGCGCGCCAGGTCCAAGGCGGGCGAGCGGGTGTCCGGGCGGGTGATCAACACCAGCTCGGGCGCGGGCCTGTTCGGCAGCGTCGGCCAGGCGAACTACTCGGCCGCGAAGGCCGGCATCCTGGGCCTGACCCTGGTGGCGGCGGCCGAACTGGCCCGGTACGGCGTGACGGTCAACGCCATCGCCCCGTCCGCCCGGACCAGGATGACCGAGGAGCTGTTCCCGGACCTGGCGGGCCCGGAGGACATCGCGCCGCTGGTGGTCTGGCTGGGCAGCGAGGAGGCCGCGGGCGTGACGGGCCGGGTCTTCGAGGTGGAGGCCGGGAAGATCGGCGTCGTCCAGGGCCACCACCGCGGCCCGTCGGTCGACCGCGGCAACCGCTGGCCGGTGACGGAGGTAGGCGCGGCAGTGGCGGAACTGATCGCGAAGACACCGCCAGAGGTCCCGGTCTACGGCACCTGAATGCTGAACCCACCCCACCGACCCGCGTGTCCAACGCTACCGACCCGCGTGTCCAACCGTACTGACCCGCGTGTCCAACGCCGCGAACTCGTGAGTTCAACAAATGCGGCATGCACGATTTGTTGAACTCAGTGGTCCGGTGCGTTGGACACGCGGGTTTTGGGCGTTGGACACGCGGGTCAGAAGGCCGGGTTGCCCCACTCGCCCGTGAAGGCGATCTCACTCAGGGGCTTGCGTCGGCGTGGGGCCAGCTCCTTCGCCCGGCGTTCCTCGTCCAGCAGGTCCGGTGAGCCGAGCGTGCCCAGTGCGATCACCACCTGCGGCTCCACGTCCGGCGGCAGCGAGAACACGAGCTTCGCGCCCTCCTTGTTGAACCCGCCCATCTGGTGCGCGACCAACCCCTCCGCGACCGCCTGCAACACCAGGTTCTCGGCCGCCAGCCCGACGCCGTACTCCGGCATGGGCACCGCGCCCTTCTCGTTCTCCAGTGCCGCGCACGCCAGCAGCAACACCGCCGCCGGGTGCGCCCAGCCCTTGTTCCGCTTGGACAGCAGCTCGAAGATTCGCTCGAAGGTGGCATCCCCGCGCCGCCCGACGAGGAACCGCGCCGGTTGTGTGTTGCCGTTGGACGGCGCCCAGCGCGCGGCCTCCAGCACGGCCCGCAGCTGCTCGTCGGTCACCTTGCCGTCCGGGTCCAGCGCCCGCGGGCTCCACCGCGCCGCGAGCAGCGGGTGGATGGGCACGCTCGTCTCGGCATCCCTGTCGGCCATCAGATCGCATACCCCCATGACGTCAGTGCGTACGCCCCGAACCACGAGCTCGCCACCGCCGCCCCGCACAGCACGGTCACGAACGTGCCCGGCCGCCGTCGCGCGAGGCCCACCGCGACCGGGACGAGCAGGGTGAACGCCGGCAGCATCAGCCGTGCCTTCGAGTTCATCAACCCGTTCGACGTCAGGTCCATGACCAGCACGGCCGCGGCATACGCGATCAGCGGCCACTCGACGCGCCGGACGATCATGACCACCAGCAGCGCGATGGCCAGCAGGAGGAACCACACCGTCGCGACCTCGAGCACCGACCGGGCGTCCGCCAGCGCGTCCAGCGAGAACCGCAGCGTCGCCTTGCCGCCGTCGAAGCCCGTGTCCCAGCCACGCTGCTGCAGCGCGAACCAGCCGTCCCACTCGCCCGTCCGGTACGCGACCCACCCCAGGTACCCGAGCAGCCCCAGCGGCGCCAGCAACGCCCCGACCCACGGCCGCCAGCTGTCCCGGCGCGCGATGACGGCCAGCAGCGCGGCCACGCACACCGCCACCACCAGTGCCGCGCCCGTCGACCGGACCACGCCGGCCAGCGCACAGCACAACCCGGCCAGCAGCCACCGCCGCTCCAGCACGCCGACCAGCGTCCACACGGCGAACGCGCAGAACATCGCCTCCGAGTACGCCATCGACAGCACGACCGACATCGGCGCCGCCGCGAACAGCGCCACCAGGACCAAACCGGTGAGTCGGGAGCCGCCGCGGATGTTCGTGCCCAGCCTGGCCAGGCCGTACGAGCAGAAGACCCCTGAGGCGATCGTCACGGTCAGTGCCGACGTGACCAGGCCGATCCCGCCCGGGCCGTCGATGGCGGCGAACCACCGCACGACCATCGGGTAGCCGGGGAAGAACGCGAGCGGAGTCTCGGCGCTGCGGTGGCCGAACGCGTCGACCAGGCCGTCCGGCACCCCGTCGTACCCGTCGCCGGCGATCGCCAGGAACCACTGGCCGTCCCACGACCGCAGCGCCTCGGACACCGAGTGGGAGTTGCGGCTGGCCATCCAGGTCAGCACCAGCAGGCCCAGCTCGCGGATGCCGAGGAAGATCAGCGCGGGCGCGAGCAGCGAGCCGACTCTGTGGACCGTCCACCTCGGCTCGTGGCGCACGGGTACGTCGACCGAGGGGTCCTCCACCTCGGCCCGCGTGACGTCAGTCGCCGACACCGCGATCCTTCCCGCCGGTTCCCGCGTTAAGAGTAGGACGGACGTTCGCGCACGTGGCGGGGGCCACACGCACGACGGAAAGGATTCGCCTTCTCAGTTAGGCTCCCCTTGAGCTTGAGGAGGTAGCTGCCAGTGGCGCTCGTGGTCCAGAAGTACGGCGGTTCATCGCTGGAGAACGCGGACCGGATCAAGCGGGTGGCCGAGCGGATCGTGGCGACCCGCAAGGCCGGCAACGACGTGGTCGTGGTGTGCTCCGCCATGGGCGACACCACCGACGAGCTGCTCGACCTCGCGCAGCGGGTCAACCCGGTCCCGCCGTCGCGCGAGATGGACATGCTGCTCACCGCGGGTGAGCGCATCTCGAACGCGCTGGTCGCGATGGCCATCAGCGCACTGGGTGCCGAGGCCCGCTCGTTCACCGGCTCGCAGGCCGGGGTGATCACCGACTCGACGCACGGGCGGGCCCGGATCATCGACGTGAGCCCGAGCCGGGTGCAGCAGGCGCTCGACGGCGGCTACATCTGCCTCGTCGCCGGCTTCCAGGGCGTGAGCCAGGACACCAAGGACATCACGACGCTCGGCCGGGGCGGGTCGGACACCACCGCCGTCGCGCTGGCCGCCGCGCTGGACGCCGACGTGTGCGAGATCTACACGGACGTGGACGGCGTGTACACCGCGGACCCGAGGATCGTCGCCAACGCGCGGCGGCTCGACCGGGTCCCGTACGAGGAGATGCTGGAGATGGCGGCGTCCGGGGCGAAGGTCCTGATGCTGCGCTGCGTCGAGTACGCCCGCCGCTACGGCGTCACCATCCACGTCCGCTCGTCGTACACCAACAAGCCGGGCACCATCGTGACCGGCTCAACGGAGGACATCCCCGTGGAACAGGCCATGATCACCGGAGTCGCGCACGACCGCTCCGAGGCCAAGGTCACCGTCACCGGCGTGCCCGACCAGGCCGGCATCGCGGCCCGGATCTTCCGGGTGATCGCCGACGCCGAGATCGACATCGACATGGTGCTGCAGAACGTGTCGAGCACGGTCTCCGGCCGCACGGACATCACGTTCACCCTGTCGAAGGACAACGGGCCCTCCGCGGTGGCGACGCTGGAGAAGATCCGGGACGAGCTCGGCTTCACGGCGGTGCTCTACGACGACCACGTCGGCAAGGTGTCACTCGTCGGCGCCGGCATGCGGTCCCACCCGGGTGTCACCGCCACGTTCTGTGAGGCCCTCGCGAAGGCGGGCGTGAACATCGAGATCATCAACACCTCGGAGATCCGCATCTCGGTGTTGATCAGGGACACCCAGCTCGATGAGGCCGTCCAGGCCATCCACAGCGCCTTCGGGCTCGGCGGCGACGAGGTCGCCCAGGTGTACGCGGGGAGTGGTCGCTGATGGCTCCCTCGGGGGCGGATGTCGCGCAGGGGCCCTGCCTGGCGCTGGTCGGCGCCACCGGCGCGGTCGGCACCGTGATGATCGACATCATGAACGAGCGGCCGTCCTGGCCGTGGGGCGAGGTGCGGCTGATCGCGTCCCCGCGCTCGGCCGGGCGACACCTGACCGTGCGAGGCCAGGAGCTGACGGTGGTCGCCCTGTCCCCGGAGGCCTTCGACGGCGTGGACATCGCCATGTTCGACGTGCCGGACGAGGTGTCGGCGGAGTGGGCCCCGATCGCGGCGTCCCGCGGCGCGGTGGTCGTGGACAACTCGGGCGCGTTCCGCATGGACGACGACGTGCCGCTGGTCGTCCCGGAGTGCAACCTCGACAGGATCGCCGACCGCCCGCGCGGCATCATCTCGAACCCGAACTGCACGACCCTGTCCATGATGGCCGCGCTGGGCGCGCTGCACCGCGCGTTCACGCTGACCGAGCTGGTCGTGGCGTCCTACCAGGCGGTGTCGGGCGCGGGCGTGGCCGGCGTCGAACGGCTGTACGCGGAGCTGGCCGCGGTGGCGGGCAAGGGCCTCGGCGTCCGTGCCGGGGACGTCCGGGAGGCACTGGAGGGGGCGGGACTGTCGTTGTCGGAGTCCCCGTTCCCGGCCCCACTGGCGCTGAACGTCGTCCCGTCGGCGGGCTCGTACAAGGGCGACGGCTGGTTCTCCGAGGAGCTGAAGGTCCGCAACGAGTCCCGCAAGATCCTGGGCATCCCGGACCTGAAGGTGTCCGCGACCTGCGTCCGCGTCCCGGTGGTGACGACGCACTCGCTGGCCGTCCACGCGACGTTCGCCCGTGAGGTGACCGTCGAGCAGGCCCGCGACGTCTTCGCCGCCCAACCGTCGGTGATCCTCATGGACGACCCGGAGAACGGCGTCTTCCCGACCCCGGCGGACGTGGTCGGCGGCGACCCGACGTACGTGGGCCGCATCCGCCAGGCACTGGACTTCCCGAACACCCTGGACTTCTTCGTCTGCGGCGACAACCTCCGCAAGGGCGCGGCGCTGAACACCTACGAGATCGCGGAAGCCCTCGCGCGGTAGTGGAGACTGACGGCCGAAGCTGCCCTGGAGATCCTTTGGTGTCTGGTGTTCGCTACGAGCGTTGCACCGAGGACCCTGCGCACTGGTTCGTCTCCATGCCCGGGTTGCCGGTGGCTGCTGATGGGGCGTCGTTCGACGAGGCGATCGACGAGATGATCGATGCCTTGCGTGAGTACGCGGAAGACTGGCAGGAGCGCCTGCTGGACGCGCCGAACCACCGGGACAACTGGGGCCTGGTGCAACTGATCAGTATCAGTGATGACGAGCAGTTGCGCGACTGGCTGCTTGGCGCTGAGCCGGGACGAGGCGATCGCGAGGTTGCAACGGTTTTGGACCGAGGACAGCTAAGGATTCACCCGATCGGTTGACGCTTTCGCCCAATCCGGTGGTGCAGGTCCATTTCGGGTATGTTTTGCCGCGCCGGGTCGGGGGGAAGCGACACCGTGGAGCGACAGAGCATGACCGCAGCACGACCGCGGGCACTCCGGCCGGAAGACTGGGGTCTCGCCGCCGCGCCTCGGGGTGTGCTGCCCTTGTACCTCGGCGTCGAGGCGTTCACGGTCGCGCTCGTCGTCCTGTTCCCGGGTGGGCCGGCGACCGGACCGGACTGGGCGCGGTTCGGTGCCCTGCTCGTCGCGGCGGGCCTGCAGACGGAGTTCTCGCTGCGCACCGAGAAGGCGCGCCGCTACCTCGCCGACGGGCCGCACATCAGCATGACGTCGGTCTGGATGTTCGCCGGCGCGGTGGTGCTGCCGGCGTTCCTGGCCGTCGGGCTGACCGTGATCATCTACCTGCACCTGTGGCTGCGCGTCTGGTGGCGCGTGCAGGGGCGCTCGGCCTACCGGGTCGTCTACTCGGCGACCACGATCGTGCTGGCGTGTGTCGCGGTCGAGCCGGTCATGAAGTGGTGCGGTGTGACGAACGTCCTCACCGACGGCTACCACGGCGGCCTGGTCCTGCTGGCCATCGTCGTCTCCGCGTTCGTCTACACGACGATCAACGGCGGCATCGTCGCGGTCGGGATCAAGCTGCACCACCCGGGCCGGCCGTGGCGGCAGACCTTCGGCACGCGCGCGGAGAACGCGTTGGAGCTGGCCACGCTCAGCCTCGGCGGCGCGACCGCGGTGGTGCTGGTGACCCAGCCGGCGCTGGTCGCGCTGATGCTGCTGCCGGTCGTCGTCCTACACCGCAACGTCCTCATGCGACAGCTGGAGGAGAAGGCCGCGCAGGACTCGAAGACCGGCCTGCTCACCGCGGAGGAGTGGCGCGTCCGCGTGGCCA
>NZ_JBJMIE010000281.1:0-13421 GCF_045807065.1 Actinophytocola sp.
CGAAGTGTCGGGGCCGGCACTCCGAGCCGCACGGTGTCCCTTACGAGTTCCAGACCTGGAACTCCGAGATCTGGCCCGCGGGCCAACCGGTGTTCGCCGTGACGGTCAGCCGGAAGTAGCGCTGGCTCGTCGCCGCGAACGTGATGGTCACCGTGTTGTTGCCGCCAGGGGTGAACGCGTAGCTGGTGGCGCCCACGATCGTGGTGAAGCTCGACCCGTTGGTGCTGCCCTGGACGGACAGCGTCTCGTTGCGTGCCTCCCACGACGCCGGCAGCTGCACGACGACCCGGCTCGCGCTCTGGGCGGACCCGAGATCGACCTGGACCCACTGCGGGAAGGCGTTGTTGGCGCTCTCCCAGTAGGTGCTCTGGTTGCCGTCGGTCACGTTGCCCGACGGGTAGACGTCGGTGTGGCTGGACTCGCTCGTCGGCTTGCCGGCGGCGAGGTTGGCGCTCGTGCCGCCGGCGCCCGTGCCGGACAGCGTGACGGTCGTCGGGCTGTTGCCGGCGTTGCTGGTGACCGTCACCGTGCCCGTGCGGGTGCCCGACGCCGTGGGCCGGAAGCTGACGTTGACCGTGCAGGACCCGCCGGCCGCGACGGTGCCGCAGTTGTTGGTCTGGGTGAAGTCACCCGAGACCGTGACACCCGAGACCGACGCGGCCGCCGTGCCCGTGTTGGACACCGTCACCGCCTGGCTGCCGCTCGTCGTGCCCAGCGCCTGCGACGCGAAGGTGAGCGAGGACGGGTTGGTGCTCAACGTGGGCCCGCCCGGCGAGGTGGCGCCGCTCGGGTACACCTCGAACTCCGAGACCTGCCCGGCCGGCCAGCCGGTGTTGGCGGTGATGTTGACGCGCACATAGCGGGCGCCGGTCGCCGGCACCGGGATGTTCACGACGTTGGTCGGCGAGGTGAACGTGTAGTTCGCGGACGCGACGGCCGTGGTGAAGCTCGACCCGTCGGTGGAGGTCTGCACCGACAGCGTTTGCGTGCGGGTGCCCCACGCCGAGCTGGGCGGCAGCCTCAGCGTCACCCTGCCGACGGTGTAGGCCGCCCCGAGGTCCACCTGCAACCACTGCGGGAACGCGTTGTTGGCGCTCTCCCAGTAGGTGTTCGCGTCGCCGTCCGTCGCCGTGGCGGCGGTCTGCGTGCCGTTGACCTCGCTGCTCGCCGACGCCGGCCGGCCGCGGGCGACGTTGGTGTCGGTGCCGATGCCGCTACCCGACAGCGAGATCGTCGTCGGGCTGTTGTTGGCGTTGCTGGTGACCGTCACCGCGCCCGTGCGCGTGCCCGACGCGGTGGGCCGGAACGTGACGGTCACGGTGCAGGACGCGCCGACCGCGAGCGTGCCGCAGTTGTTCGTCTGGCTGTAGTCACCGGACGCGGTGACGCCGGAGACGCTCGCCGACGTGGTGCCGGAGTTGGTCACGGTGACCGTCTGCGCCGCCGACGTGGCGCCCACGACCGTGCCCGGGAAGGACAGGCTCGTCGGGTTCGGGCTGAGGACCGGTCCGGGGGCCACGCCGGTGCCCGACAGCGGCACGGTGGTGGTGACACCCGCGGCGGTGACGGTCAGGTCACCGGTGCGGGAACCCGACGCCGTCGGCCGGAACGTGACGGTGACCGTGCACGACGAGCCCGCGGCGATGCTGCTGCCGCAGTTGTTGGTCTGGCTGAAGTCGCCACTCGTCGCGACCGAGCCGACCGGCGCCGCCGCGGAGCCGCTGTTGGTGACGGTGACCGCCTGCGGGCTGCTCGACGCGCCGGTCGCGACCGAGCCGAAGGACAGCGCCGTCGGGCTGACCGCGATCTGCGAGCCGTTGTCCGGCAGGTACGGCGGGAAGGCCGGATGGGTGATGTTCTGGCACTGCGGCGTCGCGAAGATGCCGGAGTTGCCGCCGCCGTCGGTCAGCGTGAACCCGACGCCGCAGCTGTAGATCGGGCCGGGGGCCTGCGTGCCGGTCGCGGTGCTGTTGGTGATCGTGGCCGAGCCGCCGACCTGCTCCTGGACCACCCAGGTGCCGGTGTTCTGGATCGTGGCGTTGTTGATCTTGACGTTGGTGATGCTGGAGCCCGACACGAACTGGATGGCCTCGTACGGGCTCTGCTGGATGAGGATGTTGTCGACGTTCGTCAGGCCGCTCATGGCCGCGTCCCGCGCGTCGAACCAGAGCGCGCCGACCCCGAACTGCCAGTTGGGGTCCAGGCTGCCGGACCTGATGATCGTGTTGCGCAGCACGTCCGTGCGCCCGAGCGGGGTCGAGGAGAACCGTTGCGCCACATGGATCCCGCCGCCCTGCGCCAGGCCGGCGTCGATCACCCGGTTGTCGGTCACGAAGTTGTCGTGGCCGCCGTAGATCGCGATGCCGTTGGCGAGGATCGGGTACTGCACGGTGTTGTGGTCGAACGAGTCGCCCGAGTCCGCGTTCTGCTCCGACCACGTCGCGAGGCCGTCGTCGCCGAGGTTGCGCAGGTCCGAGTTGGTGACCTTGGAGTTGGTGACCCCGTCGTGGAAGTTGACCCCGTCCGCGGTGACGTCGCGGATCCGCATGCCGTTGAACACGAGGTTGGTGAGCGGGCCGTCCATCCAGGCGCCGACCTTCATGTGCTCGATCCACACCCGGTCCACGGTGGAGTTCGACAGGGCGCCGCCGATGCCGTTGACCTGCGCGCCGTCGTTGCGTTCCTGGACGTCCCCGAAGATCGCGAAGTCGGCCAGGTGCACGCCGCTGCTGCCGTTCGGCGCGTAGTTGCCGTAGAAGCCCGGCGCCGCGCCGACCACCGTCGAGCGCCACATGCCGGCGCCCCTGATCGTGACGTTGTTGAGGACGAGGTGTCCCGGGATCCGGAACGTGCCCTCCGGGATCCACACCGTGCCGCCCGCGCCCGCCTGGGCGATCGCCGAGTTGAACGCGGCGGTCGCGTCGGCGGCGCCGGTCGGGTCGGCGCCCGTGCTGGTCACCGACACCGAGCCGGCCGGCTGGGACAGCGCGCCAGGGACGTTCTCGAAGTCGGCGAAGTCGATCGTGTACGAGCCCGCGGTGTCCTCGGCGTCGACCTGGAGCCGGAACTTGGTGCCGGCCGGGTAGCTCGTCGGGAAGAGCCGGTGCGCCTCGTCGTAGAAGTGGTGCGGGTTGCTGCCGGGGGAGTTGGTGAACGGGTAGCCGCCGTAGTACCAGCTGTAGGCGTTGGTCAGGGTGAAGTTCGACTGCTTGGTCCCGTTGACGTAGAGGGAGAGCGGTGCGGTGTAGACGGACCCGCTGCCGCTGTCCGGGATGCTGTAACGGAAGACGATCGAGTTGGTCGCCGAGGGCGTGGTGAACTCGACGTACTTGCCGGTGCCCTGCAGCGTCACCGCCTTGCGGTAGGACGCCTCCGCGGGGAGCGTGTTGTAGTCGGCGCTGGGGCCGATGACCGTGCCGTTGGTGGCCGCGTTCTCCGCCTGCACCTCGACGTAGGGCAGGGTGGCGCCGACACCGCCGGTCGCGGCCGCCGACGCCGGCTGGGCAGTCAGGACGACGAGACCGCCGGCGGCGAGTAGGCCGGCGGTGAGCACGCTGGCGCGTGCCCGCCAGTGGGGGGATTCACGGAGTGGGGACATTCGCTGCTCTCTTCTTAGCAGGGGGCGAGTAGCAGGTGCTGGAGAGACCGTAACTCGCCGGGCACCTCGACGCAATTATCAGACTTGCAACTGCAAGAAATGAACACGTCAGGTGTTGGCGAGGTCGAACTTCTCCCAGTCCCCGATCGCGGTCCGGTTGGCGACGAGCGCCTGGGCCCCGGCGTTCTCGGCGCAGACGTAGTCGTTGTTGGCCTGGGCGCGCAGGCTGACCGTGCCGTCGGGGTTGTGGACCAGCGCGAAGGTCTCCCACGGCCCGATGGCCGTCCGGTTGGCGACCAGCGGTTGGGCGCCGGCGTTCTCCGCGCACACGTACTGGTTGTTGGCCCTGGCCCGGAGCGCGACGGTGCCGCCGCCCTGGTCGAGCAGGTCGAACCGCTCGCCCGTGCCGACCGCGGTGGCGCTCGCGATCAGCGAGGCCCCGCTGGCGGCGGTGACGTAGCGGCTGTTGGCACGGGAGCGCAGGCTGACGGTCGTGGTGGCGGTGGTGGTCGGCTGGGTCGGGCGGGTGGCGGTCAGCGGGAGCTGTCCCCTGAGCATCCGGCCGCCGTCCGCGGTGAGCCGCAGGTAGTAGTCCGCCGAGCAGGCCGTGCCGTCCTCGTCCAGCGCGAGGATGCCCGACCCCGCCGGGACCATGCTGCCGTTCTCCCCGGTCTTGGCGATCTGGTTGCCCTCGTTGTACTCGTCGAACATCGAGATGTAGATGCCCTGCGCGCCGACGCGGACCATGTTGTAGAACTGCCGCCACATGAACTCGCCGTGGGCGCGCTGGCGTTGCTGCAGGTCGCCGGGCAGCACGCACGGCTGGTAGTCGATGCCGTGGGCGGCGCAGTCGGCCTGGTCGGGCGCGTTCGCGTTGGTGTAGAACCAGTCCGAGCCGGCGGCGTCGCCGATTCGTCCGACCATCCAGGGCGAGAGCATGTTGAACGCGTGGTAGACGTCGAGGAAGCCGGGCCGCGAGTCGCTCGTGCCGGTGCGCCACCACGTCGGCACGCCGCCCATCACGTAGCAGCCCTGGTTCTTGAACCAGTTGACCACGTCGAGGCAGGTGCCGGCGTCCCACGGGTGGTTGCCGTCGTTGAAGCCGAAGCCCCAGATCCCCACCACCGGCCTGCCGTTCTGCCGGGCGTAGGCGGACGACGAGGTGTGC
Organism: Actinophytocola sp.; assembly: GCF_045807065.1. GTDB lineage: Bacteria > Actinomycetota > Actinomycetes > Mycobacteriales > Pseudonocardiaceae > Actinophytocola. Next base: position 4,767 of record NZ_JBJMIE010000281.1, read on the forward strand.
ACGGACATCTTGTTCGTCCAGTCGGCCTTGATCTCCGGCTGCATGTTCGTCCAGCCCGAGACGTCGTACATGATGTAGAACCTGCGCCCCGTCGCCTCGGCGGCGCCGCGGACCCTCGCGGTCACGGCGTCGCGGGTGGGCCCCTCGGACCCGTTGGGGTTGAACCGTTGCAGCGCCGCGGTGTCACAGCCGTTCTGCTGCATCCAGCCGAAGTGGACGTTGACGGTCTGCTGGTCGTAGGAGGAGAACAGGGTGGCGGGCTGGCCGCTGCCGAGGTTGCTGTACGCCGTCTGGTAGCCGCGGGCGTAGTCACGCATGTCCGGCCAGCTCTTGATCCCGGTGTTCCCCGGCGACGGCGGTTGTGACCAGTTCTGGCTCCAGTGCCACCACCCGTTGATCGGCGCCCCGTCCCCGGCGCAGGCGAACCAACCCTGGTAGCCGACGGTGATCTTGCCGACCACGTCGCCGGGCGGGCTGGCGGCGGTGCTGGCGGTGGCGGTTGCGGGGAACCTGGCGGACAGCGCCCCGGCGGCGGAGAAGGCCAGCGTCGAGGTGAGCAGGGACCTGCGAGAAATCTCCATGGTCAACTTCCTTGTCGACAGTCATCGGAGGTTTCACAGGATCGTAAGGGGCTGGCGTACTCCGCTGCAAGAAGCTGCCATGGAAGTGAAAAATCTAAACAAGTGATCTGACGTTGGCTGCGATACGGGCCGGGTCCGCGACACTGATGCGACGCGAGCCCGGCCCGTACGGTGGCCGTCGGTTGTGGTGTTGTTCGATCAGTCGCCGGCTTCGCCGGCCCTGTCCTCGATCAGTGGGGCCGCGTCGGGTGGGGCTACCAGGTGGCCGATGCCGTCCGGTTGCCGGCTCTGGTCGGGGTCGGCGTCGCGCCATGGGCGGGGGTCGTCCTCGGGTGGTTGGTCCGCCAGCTCGAGGCGCTCCTGCTGTTCGGAGCGGGCTTCTCGGTCTGTCATGGCTTCTCCTTCCGTCAGCGGGGTGGTCAGGGGTGTCGCCAGGTGTCGTCGGTGAGCAGCTGGCTCGCCTGGGGGCCCATGAGCAGCATGCCGCCGTCGACGACGAGGGACGCGCCGGTGATGTAGCCGGCGGCGGGGGTGGTCAGGAACGCCACCGCGGCGGCGACCTCCCGCGCGTGTCCCGGCCGGCCGAGCGGCACGCCCGGCCGCGGCTCGCCGCGTGGGTCGGTGTCCTCCTGGCCGGTCATCGGGGTGGAGATCTCGCCGGGGGCGACGGAGTTGACGGTGATGGCGTGTTCGGCCAGCTCCAGTGCGAGCACCTTGGTCAGCATGCCGAGGCCGGCCTTGGCGGCGCAGTAGGGCGCGGCGCCGACCTTGGGGGCGTGTTCGTGCACGCTGGTGATGTTGACGATGCGCCCGCCCCGGCCGGCCTCGATCATGTGCCGGGCCGCGCGCTGCGCGCACAGGAACGCCCCGTCCAGGTCGACGGACAGGACCTCCCGCCAGCGGTCGAAGTCCATCTCCATGACCGGTTCCGCGGTGCCGGTGCCCGCGCAGTTGACGAGCACGTCGATGCCGCCGAGCTCACCGGCCAGCTCGTCGACGACGGCCGCCGCGGTGGGGAGGTCGGTGAGGTCGAGCTGGCGGACGTGGGCGGTGGCACCGGCCTCCCGCGCCTGCCGCGCCGTCTCCTCCGCGCCGTCGGCGTCGTGGTGGTAGGTGATGCCCACGTCCACGCCACCACCGGCCAGCGCAACGGCGACGGCCTTGCCGATGCCCGAGTCGGAGCCGGTGACCACGGCGCGGCGGGGAGCGCCGCGGCGCTCTTCGGGTAGAGGTGCGATGGTTGACATGGCCCCCGCGTACCCCCGGTGGCGGCAGCCATGCGGATGGCGTGCCTCACCCGTTCGTGATGGCCGGGTCGGGGGTTCAGCGCGCCTGGCGTGGGTAGGTCCGGTGGAGGTATCCGGCCGGTCCGCGGGTCCGCACCCGCTGATCGCCCTCACGAAGAACCAGGAGGAACCTCATGGCCCAGGCACTACGCGAAGTGATGAGCGCCAACCCCGTAGCCCTGCCCGCCGAGACCCGCGTACGCGAGGCGGCGGCGAAGATGGTCGAACGCGAGATTGGCAACGTCCTGGTGATGGACGACGGCAAGGTGACCGGCGTGGTCACCGACCGCGACATCGTGGTGCGCGCCGTAGCCAAGCGCGACGACCTCACCGACTGCACCCTGCGCGACGTGTGCTCCGCGCCCCTGGTAACCGCCAGCCCCGACGACGACATCGACACCGCGGTGGCCCGCATGCGCGAAAACGCGGTCCGCCGCATCGCTGTCGTCGACGACAGCGGCCAACCGGTCGGCGTCTTCACCCTCGGCGACGCCGCCCTGGAAAAGGACTCCGACTCCGCCCTGGGCGACATCAGCTCGGCCACGGCCAACTCCTGACACCACCGAGGGAGAAACGTCCCCCGGTCCGGTGCCCGGACTGTCGCCGCAGTTTCTCGTGCCCCTGTGCCGGCGTGCGGATGAAGGAGTACATCCACACGCCGGCTCTGGGCGTTGCACCCCTCCGACGCCGGATCAGCGCGGGCTTTGTCTGACGTGACCGACCTCAGGAACCACCGAAACCGGCTGCTGCTACGACGACGCCGACCGCATCCTCGCCACCACCGGTTCCGCTCCCCTCACAGGCGTCACGTACGACACTCACGGCAACACCACAGGCTGGACCGCCAGCGGCGCAACCACCACCCTCACCTGGGACAGCGCCAACCGCAACACCGGCACCGACCCCCCACCATCACCTACATCCGCGACGCGAACGATCGGATCGTCTGTCGAGACGCCACCACAGGCCACAGCACGGCCACGTCTCTGTACTCCTACATCGGCTCCGGTGACACCGCCGGTCTGGCTCTCGCTGCAGACAAGCGTGTCGTCGCTCGTACAATTGTCCTGCCTGGCGGTGGTATACACCTCCAGTGCCCAACCGACCGGGGCCCCCGAAGGTCTTGCGGCTGGCGAACCGCTTCGTCAGCAAACCAGGGATCGCCACGGCCGGCCGAATCTGGCGGAACCACAATTAGGATGACGTAAGAGTGATTTCTTCTGAACGAGGAGCAGTGTTTGTGAGGAAGATCTGGCTTCTGACCATACTTGACTTCTTGACGTTCATTATTATTGCTTTTGTTGGTACAAGGTTCATTCGCGACGAGACCTATAGATTGCTTTGGGTGCTGGCTTCCGGATTTATCACGCTGGCTACCTGGGTGGCAATTAGGTGGTATCTTTCCCGTCGATGAGAATGGAGGTAGTGGTGGGGTGAGGTGGTGGCGATCCATCCCCATGCGTACCACCGGTCGCCTTGAATCCACGCTGTCGACCGTCGTACGTCCGCTTGTGCCGCCTGCCACCGCCGCCGTATCCGATGTCGTGTGGGTCTCCGCGAACCGCTCGGCGTTGTGCTGTGGGGCTCTCGTTAGTTCTTGTCGGGTTTCTCCGCGTACTGGGCGTGCAGCCGATCCTTGTCCGCCTGTGTCCAGGCGATTCCCCACAGACCTTGCTCGATCGCTACGTGGAAGGTGAACTTGTCGCCAGTGATCTCGCTTGCTATTGCCCCTGCTTCTGCCAGCGCGGCGCGACCGGCTTCCTCATCGCCGACGCAGAAGAGGAGGACGGACAGATTGTGCAAGGCCTCGGCAAGGTTCTGATGGCAGTCCGGGTCGGTTTTGGCGAGTTCGCGTTGCAGGGCGACGGCCTCCCGCGCGACGGCAACGGCGGTCGGTCTGTTGGCTGTCATGTGCAGTCGACGGCTGAGCCGGTCCAATGCTCTGCCCAGCCTCGGGCGGTGCACCAGGGGGTCGGTTTTGACGAGCTCACGGTAGAGGCCGACAGCTTCCTCGGCGGTGGTAAGCGCGGCGTGTGCAGCTCCTTGGTTCGTCTGGTATTGGCTCAGGTCATCCAGGCAGGCCGCCAAGGCTGAGCGAACCTGTGCGGGGTCGGTGGCGGCCAGTTCGCGGTAGAGCATGACTGCCTCGCCAACAGCATCGAGGGCTGCTTGTCCACGGCCAGCTCGGCTGAAGGCGGTCCCGAGGACGGCCAGGCACCTGGCGAGTTCCGGTCGGAAGGCGCCAGGATCGACCGCGGCGACCTCGCGGTAGAGGGCCACCGCCTCTTCGGCGGGAGCGAAGCTCGCCGTCACATCGTCGTTGTGCGCCAGCCAGAGCCCCAGGTTGCTCAGGCTACGGGCCAGTTCGGCGCGGTGCGCCTCGGGATCCGATGCTACGAGTTTCCGGTAGAGCGCAACGGCTTCGCGGGCCGGGCCGGCAGCAGTTGCCACCCTGCCGGCCGCCGCCAGCAGGTTGCCGTAGTTGTTGAGCGCGAGTGCCAACTTGGGGGCGAACTCGGCGGCGTTGGATTCAACGAGCTCACCAAGCAGTGCCACCGCTTCGCCGACTGGTTCGACCGCGTCTCGCGGGTGCCCGGCTTCACAGAGCCGCACACCGAAGTTCTGCAAGGTGGTGGCGAGGCGTGGCCGGAAGGTCAGTGGATCGGCTTCAGCGAGCTCCCTGCAAATGGCGAGCGCCTCGCGTGCGGGCCCGAGTGCGCCTTGCTTGTCGCCTGCATCAGCGAGCTGACTACTGAGGTTGTTCTGGCTTGCCGCCAAGCTGTCCTGGTGGCCACGGCCTGACTCGGCGAGGTAGCGGAAGATCGTTACTGCTTCGCGGGCCGGGGCGATCGCGGCTTGCCGCTCGCCTGCGTCCGAGAGCTGGTTGCCGAGATTGGTCAAGCTCGACCCGTAGGCGGGCAAGTAAGTGCCGGGGTCGCGCTTCGCGAGTTCGCCGCACTCCTGGGCTGCTTGGAAGGCTGACGCGAGCGCGCCTTTCCGATCGCCCGCGTACCCCAGCCTCCGTGTCTGCTGTGTGAGGAGTTCCACGCGCAGGTTCGGATCGGCGTCGGCGCGCAGATGAGCGACGACGTGCTTTGCCAGCGCTGCCGCGGCCTGCAGCAGGTCCGTGTGGTACTCGGGCAACCGCAAGAGGACTGTGCCGCACAGTGCCACCGGAGCGGCAGCCACCAACGTCAGCAACACGGGACCGCTGACGTGGGCCACGATGCTCGTCGACCGTTCGAGGACCGTCCACAGCACGGGTCGGACGACCTCGTGCCGGTCCGCGGCCGCGGCCAGGACGATCAGGCACCGGCGCAACGTGTCGGTGGTCGCGGGTTCGTCGGGATTGTCGGACCAGCGCAGCAGCAACCGTTCAAGGGTTTTCGCCGCTCGCGGGTGATCGGCGAGGTGCCGCGCGACGAAGTCCTCACCGAGGCGGTCCGGTCGGAGCGGCGCGAGCGCGGCCTCGGTCGGGGCGTCGCGTGACAGCCGGTCGGGGTAGAGCGTGTCGTGCCAACTGATCAGGGCGCGTGGGCTGGTGTCCGAGAAAGCCGCGGACGCCAGCAGAGCGCGCGCTGATCCGGCGTCGGGGAGAGGGCCGAACAGGGTGGCGAGGAAAACGCTGGAAGCCGCGTCGTCCCGGCTCACGCCCGCGGTGCCGTTGGGCCAGTAGCGGGCTTCGTGATTCAGCAGGAAGCCGGAGAGCTCGGTGAGTTCTGGGCGCCGCACCTGGTCGTGGTCCGCGCTGACGGCGGCCAGCGCGGACATGTGCAAGGTGAGGACGGAGTCGAACTCCGGCGCGTCGAGGTCGGGAACCGCGACGCCGGCCGACGGCAGCTCCATCGCGGCTTGGAACTTCTGCGCGGCAACGGTGAACGCCGCGGCCCGGTCGGCGAGGCCATTGGTCAGCTCGGCCACTTCGAGCGGCTCCGCGAGCTCGAGCGGTAACCGGTCGAGCTCCGGCCGAAGCGATGTCCAGACATGGGCGCGGGTCCGCGCCAGCAGCAGGATCCGCACCGGGTACTGACGATTGCGGGTCGTCACCGAGCGGATCATGGACACCAGAGCGTCGAGCGGCCAGCGCTCGGCGTAGTCGACGACGACCAAGGCAGGACCGCCCACATCACTCGTCGGCGTTCCTTGGTCCAGGACGTCGGCCGGTGACACCGCCTTCGACACGGCTCGGGCCACCCGCCAGCCTCGCTCATGGCTGTTGCCCGCGAACGCGTTCGCGAGCCGCGTCTTGCCCTGTCCGCCCGGACCATGCAGGAGCAGGACCGACGCCGGGGCATCCGCGGCATCACGCCACCCGGTCAGGGCGCGCTCGATCTCCGGTCGTGGCCAGTAGGGCACGACCTCACGGCGCGGATCGAGCAAGTAGCTCGGTGTCCGCTGGTGCTTGGGTACCCAGCTCGACCGCTGCACCGGCTCGAGCCACTGCACCTGGTACGGCTCACCGTCGAACGCCAGCGTCACGTTCTCCGCGGCGCCGATCTGGATGTTCGGTCCGTTGATCCACGACCCGGCGACGGAGTTGCGGTGGCCGCGTGACAACGCCACCGCTACTCGCTCCGCTCAATCCGCGCGTCCCGGCCCACGTGACCGATCTGCACGTTCGATCCGCCGATGGTCGAGTCCTCGACCGTGTTCGACACCGGTGGTGGTGCTGTCGGACCCGCGCGCCGGGTCGACACCACCCCGTAGGCGGCCAACCCCAGACCGATCACGCCGCTCAACGCGCCGATCACGCTGCCGATCTTGTCGGCGGCGTCGAGTCCTTTCCACACCATCAACCCACCGACCGCGACCAGCACGACGCCGCACGCCACGCTCACGATCCACCCCACTCGCCGCAATCCAGCCACACCTCCATGTCGCCGTGCCTCGCAAGACAAGATTTGGGGCTGTCGACTCTACGCTCTGTCGCTGGTTGCGTGGTCAACTACCCCACCCTTCGGCGGGGGTGCTGATCGGGATTGTGATCATGGTCGATGTGTGATCATCAGTGGTGGACGTGTGTTGCGAATGCAGGGACCTGGTCCGGCAACGCCTGGGCGAGAACGTCCCGGTCACCCAGATCCTGGCCGAGATCCGCGAACACGGTTACTGCGACGAGTTCTCGATGTAGGCGAAGGGGCAGCCCGGCGAAGCCGGCCTTCGACAGCGCACTGAAGTCGGTGTAGTTCGGGAGCAGTTCAGCACCAAGCCGCCAGGACCAGTGGCGCGGCCGATCCCGCGACCAACCGGTACTTCGATGAGCTTCTCGATCACGGGACCGACGTTATGCGTGAGGGGGAGCGGGGCATGCGGTACAACCGCAAAGCTGCGGTGCGGGTACCTCATGTCACGCTGGGTGATCGTCCACTTGAGACAGTCTGCGTCTTCGCTATTCAAACTTGCGCATATATAAGCCGAACTCGGGGCCGAAACCGTTTCTTTATCAGTCGGGGATGTCACTGTGAGTGTCAGGGTGGGTGTAGATCCGCATGATCATCACGGTACGTTCCGTGCAACCGGCGGGCCCCGAGGAAGCGGCTCACGATCGTGGGCGGGCCGGGTCAGCGGGTCCCTGTTCCGTCCAAGTCCTTTGTCAGCGCGCCTTTTCTGGCGTGCTGTTCACTGCGTGAAAGGAAGTACCTTGACCGACACTACGTTGACGCGGATCGCTCGTCACCGCTCGGAGGCCGGCACGGCCGACACCGCCGGTGCACACGGCACGGCTGCCGCCCGGCTGGTCGTCCGCTGGGACGGCGAAACCGGCTGGGCACACCTGGCCGTCGCCGTCTCGGAGATCGGTCGGCTCCGGTTCGCCGGGTTCCACCGGTTCGCCAACGGCAGCACGGAAGCCGTGCTCGCCGAGCTCGCGGCCGCCGGCTGTGTCACCGCGTCCGAGCCGCGCCTCGACGACGACCTGCTGGAGATCGACGCCCTGTTCGCATGTCGGGAGGTGGCGACGGGTGCGGCTCGATGACGTCTACCTCAACGGGGTCGGCTGCGACGTCGGCGCGCTCGTCCCCGTCGCCCTGCCGCTCGCGGCCGGCGAGTTCACCGCGGACGACGCCGCCCGCACCGGACAGCTGTCGACCGCGGTGGCCGAGCGGTACGGGCCCGAGCTGGCCGTGAGAGCCGGCCGGGAGGCCCTGCGGCAGGCCGGGGACGACATCACGCCGTCCCTGTGCCTGCACGCCGGGATCTACCACCCCGGCATCGACTTCTGGCACGCCGCGTCCTACGTCCGCGACCAGCTCGGCCTCGGCGCCGGCCCCGGCCTCACGCTCGAGCTCGGCGCGATGAGCAACAGCCTGGTGGCCGGCCTGGACATCGCGGCGAGCGTGCTGCGCGGCCGCCCGGACCACGACGCCGCGCTCATCACCGCCGGCGACCGGTTCGGCGCGCCGGGCTTCCCGCACTGGAGCACCGACACCGGCATCGTCTACGGCGACGCGGGCAGCGCGGTCGTCCTCTCGCGCCGGCCCGGCCTGGCGCGGATCCGCTCGATCGCATCGTTCACCGACCCGTCCCTGGAAGGACTGCAGCGCGGCGACGAACCGTTCCGCACGGCCAGCGTCACGGCCCACCGGTCGCTGGACATCCGGCGCCGCAAGCGCCAGTGGCTCGGCCGCCACGGCGGTCCGGCGCACGTCGACACCCGCAACGCCGACGGGGTCACGACGGTCGTGAAGACAGCGCTGTCCGAAGCGGGGCTCGACCTGCCCGACATCGCGAAGATCTGCGCCCCGCACTACGGCCGGCGCCTGGTGCAGACGCAGATCCTGCGCCCGCTC
>NZ_JBJMIE010000282.1:0-2367 GCF_045807065.1 Actinophytocola sp.
GCGTCGTCCGCGCGCTCGGCCAGCGGGTTGGGTCGCGGACCGGTCATGGCGAGCACGGTCATGCCGCACTGGCGGCCGACGTCCGCGGCTCGCAGCAGGTTCTCGCTGGTGCCGCTGGTCGAGAGCAGCACCAGCACGTCCTTCGGCCGCGCGTGCGCGACCACCTGGCGGGCGAAGACCTCCGCGTAGCCGTAGTCGTTGCCGATCGCGGTGAGGCTGGAGGTGTCGGCGTGCAGCGCGATCGCGGAGAACGGCGGGCGTTCGCGGTCGAACCTGCCCACCAGTTCGGCGGTCAGGTGCTGTGCCTCCGCGGCGGAGCCGCCGTTGCCGGCGGCCAGCAGCCGTCCGCCGTCGGTCAGCCGCTCGGCCAGCAGCGCCCCCCACCGCTCGAAGCGGTCCGTCTCATTGCGCAACGCACGCACGGCCGCGGTCAGCTCGGTGAGCCTGTCGGTGGGGGTCATCGCACGCTCCCCGCCAGCTCGGTGTTGCGCACGCACGACTCGTACACGTGCGCCGTCTGCGCCGCGATGACGCGCCACGGGTAGCGCGACTCGACGCGGTCCCGCCCGGCGCCGCCGAGGAACGACCGCTTGACCGGGTCGAGCAGCAACGACTTGAGCGCCACGGTGAGCGCGGCCGGGCGACGCGGTGGTACGAGCATGCCGGTCACGCCGTCGACGACGGTGTCGATGAGGCCGCCGACGGCCGTGGCGACCACGGGCACGCCACAGGCCATCGCCTCCAGCGGCACGATGCCGAACGGTTCGTACCAGGGCACGCACGCCACCACGTCCGCGGAACGCAGCAGCTCGGGCATCCGCTCGCGCGGCACCTGCCCCGCGAGCCGGACGCGGTCGGCGACCCCGAGGGACCGCGCGAGCTCACGCAGCCGGTTGGCCTCCGGGTCGTCCCGCATGGCGCGGTCGGCGCCGCCGGCGATGACCAGCTCGGTGTCGGGCAGGGCCGGCAGCACGGTGATGAGGTCCGCGAAGCCCTTGCGGGGCACGAGCCTGCCGACGCTGACGATCCGGTGCGCGAGCTTCGGCCGCGACCGCCGGCCCTCGGGGAGGAACTGCTTGGTGTCCACCCCGCACGGCACGATCTTGATGCGGCTCTTCGACAGGCCCATCCGGGACAGCTCCGCGACCTCGTCCGAGCACGTGGCGATGACGCAGTCCGCGCTGCGGCCGATGACCCGCTCGGTGTCGATCCGGCTCTCCGGGCTGGTGTCGGCCTCGCCCTGGTGGCGGCGCTTCACCGTGCCGAGCGCGTGGTAGGTGTGCACGAGGGGGATCCCGTGCCGTTTCGCGGCGATGGCGGCGACCAGCCCGGACATCCAGAAGTGCGAGTGCACGACGTCGGGGCGCTCGACCCGCCAGCGCTCGTCGACGAACTCGGTGAACGCGGCCATGTGCGGCAGCAGCTCGTCCTTGGGCACCGGTTGCGGTGGACCGGCCGGCACGTGCACCACGCGGTAGCCGCGCGGCGTGGTCACGACCCGCCGCTGCTGGTGGTCGTCCTGCCGGGTGTAGACGGTGACCTCGTGGCCGGCCTCGGCCAGCGCACCGGACAGCTCGGCGACATGGAGGTTCTGACCGCCCGCGTCGACCCCGCCGAGCGCGGCGAGCGGGTTTGCGTGTTCGGAGATCATCGCGATGCGCATGTGTCGTGCCCCCTCATTGTCGTGTTGACGGAAACAACCGCGCTGACCACGTCCGCCGCGGTGACGGAGGTCAGGCAGGGATGGCCCGGCAAAGGGCACTCCCGGGCCCTGGTGCCACGGCACGCCGCGGTCTGGTCGCCGAGCAGCACCGCCGGCACGCCGTAGGGCGCCCAGCGGATCGCCGGTACCACCGGCGAGAACAGTGAGACGACGGGTGTGCCGACGGCGGCGGCCAGGTGTGCCGGACCGGTGTTGCCGACGACGACCACCTCCGCGCCCCGCAGGACGCCCGCGAGCTCGGCGAAGTCGGTGGCGCCACCGAGGTCGACGCCGGTGTCGCCGGCCACCTCGGCGGTCAGGTCCTTCTCGTTCGGTCCTCCGGTGACCAGCACGCGGTGGCCGGCCTCGCCCAGTGCACGCACCGCCTCCGCGCACCGCCACGCCGGCCAGCGGCGGGCGGGCACCGTGGCGCCGGGGTGCAGCACCACGTACGGCTCGTCACCCGTCAGGTGGGTGACGGCGGGGGTGGGGCGGATCCGCAGCCGGCCGTCGTCGCCGGCCGGCAGGCGGAACGCGGCCGCGGTGACCACGTCGAGGGCGCGTTCCGGTTCCGGCGCGTCGTCGGTGAAATCGATATCCGGCCGCAGACGAATGTCCAGCAGCGAGCCGGGGTAGTCGGGGGAGATACCGGCGGTTCGCGGGCC
>NZ_JBJMIE010000283.1:0-15133 GCF_045807065.1 Actinophytocola sp.
AACCGGCCGAGGTCGAGGCCGCCTTCCGGCGGCGGTCCGAGGTCGTCGAGGTGGCGGTGCTCGCCTGCGAACGGCCACCTCGGCCCGTTCGTCTGGTCGCGTTCGTCCGCCCCCCCGACGGCATGACCGTCGATCCGGCCGACCTGGCCACCGAGCTTCCCGATCACATGGTGCCCGCGGAAGTCGTCCTCGTCGACGAGATCCCGCTGACGGCCAACGGGAAACTCGACACGCGCGCGTTGCGGGAACTGGTGTGAGGCTGTTGTGAGAGCGAGGAACCGATGAGTGAGACGGCCGCGTACCAGGTGGTGCGCAACCACGAGGAGCAGTACTCGATCTGGGACGCGCACCGCGAGCCACCGCACGGCTGGTTCGCGGACGGGTTCACCGGCTCGAAGCCGGCCTGCCTCGCTCACATCGCACAGGTGTGGACCGACCTACGGCCGCTGTCCGCGCGAGGCCAGGGATGAGCGCGATTCCGTTGCTACCGCGGCTGTTCCTGGACCGGGCCCGCGAACACCCCGACGCACCGGCGGTGCTCTCCGGCCGCAACGTGGTCACCTACCGGGAGCTGACGGCATCGGCACGTCGCGTCGGGCACGCGCTCACCGCTCGCGGGGTCGGCCGGGAGTCGATCGTCGGGGTGATGCTCACGCCGGGCCCGGACCTCGTGGCCACCCTGCTGGGTATCTGGCTGGCCGGCGGCTGTTACCTCCCGCTGGATCCGCTCGCCCCGGCCGGCCGGGTACGCACGATGCTCGACCTGGCCGGCGCCGAGGTCGTGCTCACAGATGACGACATCGCCGGGCTCGCCGGGGATCCACAGTGGGCGCCGGCCGCGCCGGCCGCGGCGAACCAGGCCGCGTACATGATCTTCACATCGGGTTCCACCGGCACGCCCAAGGGTGTCGTCGTCGAGCACGAGGGCATCGCCAACCGGGTGTCGTGGGGGGTACGTGCGCTGGAGCTGTCCAGCGCCGACCGGGTGCTGCAGAAGACACCGCTGACGTTCGACGCGGCAGGCTGGGAGATCATGGCGCCGCTGGTGTGCGGCGCCCCGGTGGTCTTCGGACGGCCCGGCGCGGGCCGGGACTCCGGCGAGCTCGTCGCGTCGCTGCGCGAGCAACAGGTCACGGTCGTGCAGGTCGTGCCGTCGATGCTGCGGCTCCTGGCCGCCGAGCCGGGTCTGCACGCCTGCACCAGCCTGCGGTTGGTCTGTTCGGCGGGCGAGCCACTGCACGCCGAGCTGTGCCACGAGATCCTCGCGCGGGTCGACGTGGAGATCATCAACACCTACGGCCCCACCGAGTGCGCCATCGACGTGCTGGCCACCCGGTTCGACCCGGCCCAGTGGTCGGGCCCGGTCCCGATCGGCACACCGATCGACAACACGCGGTGTGTCCTGCTGCCGCCCGAAGACACTGACGACGAGACCGTTCGTGAACTCTGTGCCGCCGGTGCTGGCGTCGCCCGCGGCTACCACGCTGACCCGGCGCGGACGGCCGAGCGGTTCGTGCCCGACCCCGACGGCCCACCGGGGACGCGCATGTACCGTACCGGCGACCTCGTACGGACCCGTCCTGACGGCATGCTGGACTTCGTCGGCCGCGCCGACGCACAGGTGAAGCTCAATGGCGTGCGGATCGAACCTGGCGAGGTCGAGGCCGCGCTGGAGAGCCATCCCGGTGTGGTCGAGGCGGTGGTCAAGGCGGTCGAGGACCCGCGCGGCACCAAGCGGCTCGCGGCCTGGGTGGTCGGCGAGACCGGGGGCCTGGACGCCTGGCTGCGCGACCGGCTGCCGACCACCATGGTCCCCGCGGTCGTCACGAGCGTGGCCGCGCTCCCCAGGACGGCCAGCGGCAAGACCGACCGCAAGGCCCTGCCCGACCCGGAATGGCCGGTGGCGACGGACGCGGCGGTATCCGTGGCGGAACTAGCAGTGCTGTCTTCGGAGGAACGCATCGTGCTGGACGCCTGGCGGCAGGTGCTCGGCATCGACGAGGTCGGCCTTGACGACGACTTCTTCCGCCTCGGCGGCCACTCGCTGCTGATGACCCGGCTCTCCGCCGTGCTCACCGAGACCTCCGGGCTCAGGCTCGACTTCCGCGAACTGCACTTCACCACGACAGCGGGAGGCCAGGCACAGCTGCTGCGCACGGCGCGACAGGCCCAGCCGATCGACGCTCTGCCCGCCGCCGCACGCGTTCCGCTTTCGTTCGCGCAGGAACGCTTCTGGGTACTCGACCGGATGGACCCGGGCAGCCCGGAGTACGTACAGCCCCTGCTGGTCTGGTTGCCGGCCGGGGTGCCCGCGGACGTGGTCGAGACGGCACTCGCGTCCCTCATGACGCGCCACGACGTGCTGCGCACGAGCTACGTCATGGACGCCAAGGGACTGGCCGCCGTCACCGAGCCGGCCGTCGCGGTCCCGATACGGACCGTCGACACCAGCCCGGCGCTGGTCGCCAAGATCGTGGCGAACGAACTGGCCGAGGGGTTCGACCTCGGCACGGCGCCGTTGCTGCGTACCGTGCTCGTCCGCGACGGTGGCCCGGAGCAGCTGCTCCTGTTGGTATGCCACCACATCGTCTGCGACGGCTGGTCGGCCCGGATCATGGAGACGGAACTGCGCGAGCTGGTCGACGCGACCCTGGCCGACCGCGCGCCGGACCTCCCGGCGCTGCCGCTGCGGTATGCCGACGCCGTCGCGTGGCAGCGCGCACAGTTCACCGACGACGTGCTCGCCGAGGGGCTCGAGTACTGGCGCTCGGCACTCGCCGACCTGCCGGTGCTCGAACTGCCGATCATCCGCGAGAGCGACGTGCGCAGCATCGACGGCGGCGCGGTCGAGGTGGACCTCCCCGCGGCGGCAGTCGAGCGGTTACTCGCGACAGGCCGCGCCGCGGGCGCCTCGCCGCACGTGGTCTTCCTGACACTGTGGTCGGTGCTGGTTGCCCGGTTGAGCGGCCAGTGGGACTTCGGGATCGGGTCGCCGTATTCCTGGCGGCACCGCCCGGAACTGCACGACCTGGTCGGGTTGTTCATCGACACCGCGGTCGTCCGCGCCCGGCTGGACCGGGCGCTGTCGTTCGCCGATGCGCTGGCCGCGGTCGAGCAGGACTCGCGGGATGCCGTCACCGTGCACGCCATGCCGTTCGACGCGGTCGCGAACGCGGTCGACGCGCCCCACGACGCGGCGAAAACGCCGCTGTACCAGACGTTCTTCACCATGTCCGGCGACGAGCTGATCGGCCAGCGACGGCGCAAGCGAGACCTCGACCTGCTCGGCGAGGCGTGGCGGGTGGCCAGGACGAGCCTTTCGCTTACCCTGTGGCCGAACGCGGACGGCGGCTACGGCGGCGCGATCGAATACGCGTTGGCGCACTTCGACGAGGACTCCGCGACGGATCTCGCGGCCAGGCTGCGGGTGCTCGCCGAGCGGTTCGCCGCCGACCCGGACCTCGCGGTCGGCGCCGCGGACCCCGAGCAGGCACTGTCCCCGCACCAGGAGGTGCTGCTGGGGTACATCCGTGACCTGCTCAAGCAGCAGGACATCGGCGTGGACGAGGACATCATGACCCGCGGCGGCAACTCCCTGCTCGCGGCACGCCTGCTCTGGCAGGTCCAGAACACCTTCGACGTCGAGGTGTCCATGCGCGCGTTCTTCGACCGCCCCACCGCGGCCGGCCTGGCCGACGAGGTCGAACGGCTCGTCCGCGCGCAGATCGACGCAGCCGTGCCTGCCCAGTAGAGGAGAACAAGTCCCGATGTCACTGGAAGCGGCGATCCAGAACCGGCTCAGGGCCGCGGCCCAGGCCCGGCGCGGGATCGGCAGGGCGGATCGCAACCGGCCGGAGCTGCCGCTGTCGGTCGGCCAGCAGCAGATGTGGCTGCTGCACAGTTTCGCGCCGGCCAGTCCCGCCTACCTGATGACGTGGACGCTGCGCCTGTCCGGCCGGCTGGACAGCGAGGCGATGCGGTGGGCGTGGGAGCGGGTCGTCGACCGGCACGAGATCCTTCGGACCCGTTACGTCCTGCGTGACGGGGAGCCCGCGCAGGTCATCGACCCGCCGGGCCGGTTCGACCTGCGCGTCGTGGACCTCGCCGAGCACGAGGAGACACAGCGGGAGAAGCGGGCATGGGAGATCGCCGCCTGGGAACGCAGTAGGCCGATCGACCTGACCAGGCGCCGGCCGGTCCAGGTCAGCCTGATCAAGGCAGGCCCGGAACTCGCGCTGATGGTGGTGGTCATCCACCACATCGCCTGCGACGACATGTCGTTCCGCCGGATCGGGACCGAACTGTCCGCGCTGTACGTCGAGCGCGTCGAAGGCGGCACGGCGCCACTGGCGGAGGTGGAGGTCCAGTATGCCGACTTCGCCGCGTGGGAACTCGCCGGCCGCGACGACGGCAGGTTGCGACCGCAGCTGGACTACTGGCGCGGTGCGCTCGACAGCGCGCCGGAGCTGCCGCTGCCACTGGACCGGCCACGGCCGCCGAGGCAGGACTGGCGGGACGGCGCGGTCGACATCACCATCTCGCCGGAGACCGCCGAGGTCCTCCGCGCGCTGGCCTCCGCCCACCGGGCCTCGCCCTACATGCTGCTGCTCGCGGTCTACCACGCCATGCTCGGGCACCTCTCGGACAGCGCCGACGTGACCGTGGGTGTGCCGATGTCCGCGCGGACCCGGCCGGAGCTCGACGACCTCGTCGGCTACCTGGTGAACACCGTCGTCATCCGGTCGCAGCTGGCGGACGGTGGCACCTTCGCGGATCTGCTCGACCAGGTCAGGGCCCGGGTGCTGGACGCGATGGACCACCGCGGCGCACCGTTCAAATGGGTGGTCGACGAAGTGCGCCCAGCGCGCGTCACCTCGGCGAACCCCCTGTTCCAGGCGGCCTTCGACATGGAGCGCGTCGAGGAGACCCCGTTCCGGTTCCCCGGACTCCTGGTGGAGCAGGCGGCCATCACCGACATCCCCGCCGCCAAGTTCGACCTGACCCTGCACGTCGAGGAGAGCACCGACGACCAGTTCCACGCCCGCCTGGAGTACGCCACCGCGGTGATCGACGACGAGACGGCGCGGGCGTGGGCGGCGTGCTGGGTGGCTCTGCTCGATGCGGTGGTCCGCGCGCCCGGCGAGCCGCTTTCCTCGATCTGCCACCGCGTCGGTGGCCCAACGCGCACCGCGCGGGTGGCCCCGGTCGCGGCGCCCACGACCCACACCGGCGCCGGCGACCACCTCGTCGAACGGATCCGCCAGGTCTGGTGCGAGGTGCTGGGCTTCGACGACATCGAGGTGTGGGACAACTTCTTCGACGTCGGCGGCGACTCGCTGCGTGCCGTGGCGCTCGCCGGCCGGTTCCGCGCGGACGGCCTGGACATCTCCGCCACCGACATCTTCGCCTACCAGACGATCGAGGAGCTGGCCGAGGCGTTCGGCGGGCAGGACCGGCCCGATGACCAGGCGCCGGCCGTGGTCGCCCCGTTCGCGCTCATCAGCGCGGCGGACCGGGCCGCTCTCCCGGACGGTGTCGTCGACGCCTACCCGCTGGCCGCGATGCAGCTCGGCATGATCGCCGAGCTGAAGGCCCGCCCGGACGTGAACACCTACCAGGACAGCACGTCCTACCTGATCCGCGACCCCGACGGACTCGAACCCGCGGTGTTGCAGGCGGCCGTACAGCGGGTGGTGGACCGGCACGAGGTGCTGCGGACCACCTTCGACCTCACCACCTACTCGGTGCCGCTGCAGCTGGTGCACGAGCGGGCGGCGATCACCGTCGGGGTGACCGACCACGGGACGCTGGGACCGGACGGCTGGCCGCCCGTCCTGCGGGAGTACGCGGCCGCCGAGCGCCGCTCGCCAATGGACCTGGCGCGCGCGCCGCTGGTCCGGGTGCACGCCCACATCGCGGACGGCACGACGGGGTGGTTCGTCACGATCACCGAGTGCCACCCCATCCTCGAGGGGTGGAGCTTCCACTCGATGCTGATGGAGATCCTCACCGGCTACCAAGAACTCCGGGCCGGCCGCATGCCCGCCGAGCCCGAGCCCGTCGCCCTGCGGTACGCCGACTACATCGCGGCCGAGGCGGCGGCCCGGCGGTCCGAAGAGGACCGTGCCTTCTGGCACGCGGTCGTGACAGGGCGGGCCGACGCGGTGCCGCCCGAGGCGTGGCGGGACGGGCCGGAGGTCCCGCGCGAGCGGTACCAGCACCTGGTGTACTTCCGCGACATCGACGACGACCTACGCAGGCTCGCCCACCGGACGCGCACCTCCATGAAGGCCGTGCTGCTCGCCGCGCACCTGAAGGTGATGAGCATGATCACCGCGAGGGAGGACTTCTTCACCGGGCTGGTCTGCGACGCCAGGCCGGAGGTCGCGGGCGCCGAGCACGTGTTCGGGATGTACCTCAACACCGTGCCGTTCGCGATGCCGCGGGGCGCACGCACCTGGGGTGACCTGGTCCGGGCGGTCTACGACTCGCTGACCGAGATGTGGCCGCACCGGGTCTACCCGATGCAGGCCATCCAGCAGGAGTTCGCCCACCGGGGCAGGCTGCTGGAGGCGTTCTTCAACTACCTCGACTTCCACCAGGTCGACCAGGACATGGTCGACGAGGACCAGACGCTCAACGACAACGACAACGAGTTCGCGTTGCACGTCTTCACCATGACCGGGTTCCTGAAGTTCAACACCACCAACCACTGCCTGAGCCGCAAAGCGGCTGGCCTCCTGGAGGCCCTTTACCGGACGGTGCTCGAGGAGATGTCCCTCGGCCCGGACGGGGATGCGACCCGACCGTGCCTTCCCGCGGCCGAGCGGGCGAAGCAGCGGGCCGGCGCCACGCGGAACCCGGTCACGGTCCTGGAGTCCTTCACACGGCTCACCGGTGACCGCCCTGCGGAGCCCGCGGTGCGCGATGCCGCGACGTCGTTGTCGTACCGGCAGCTCGACGCCTGGGCAGCGGCGATCGCGACCCGGTTGCGGGACTGCGGCGCCGGTCGGGGCAGTGTGGTCGCCGTCGCACCGCAGCGGGACCCGGCCACGGTGGCCGCCATCATCGGCGTCTGGCGCGCCGGCGCGGCCTGCAGGCCGTGGGCCGGCGGCGGGACCGAGCGGGTGTCGGCCGTGGTCGCCGCCACGGCGGCCGGAGTCGCGGACGTCGACAACCTGCCGATCGTGTTCACCGGCGACCTGCGGCCGTCGGCCACCGCGGCACGACCGACGCCAGGAACCCCGCCGAGCCCGGACGATCCGGCCTGGATGACGCCCGGCGGTGTGACCTTCTCCCACCGTGCCCTGGCGACCGCGGTCGACGACCTGCGCGACGTGCTCGGTAGGTCGGCCGCCTCCTGGCTGTGCGCGGCCCCGCTGACCGACACGGCCGCCCTGACCGAGCTCTTCACCCCACTCTGCTCCGGTGGCACCGTCGTCATCACCGCCTCGGCACTGCCGGACGTGGTCGGCGAGGTGAGCGACCTCATCGCCGCACGGGCGGTGACCCACGTCCGGCTGACCCCACTCGTCGCCGAGCAGGTGCTGGCGGCAGGCACCCCCGACGGGGTCACCGTGCTCGTCGGCGGCGATCCGCACCTGTCCGCCACGGTTCCCGGGGTGATCTCCGTCCTGGAGACGGACACTGTGCCCGGGTACATCGCGTTCGACGGTGACCCGGTGACCCGGCTGGGGGTGCGCGTCGTGGACGCCGAGCTGCGCCCGGTCCCGGCCGGCGTGGTCGGGGAGCTGTTCGTCGGTGGGGAGACGCCACACCGCACCGGGCGGCTCGCGCGGTTCTCGATCGAGGGGACACTGAAAGACCTCGGGCCGATCGCGAGCATGGTCCGGGACGGTCAGCTCCTCGAGCTGCACCGGACCCGGGAACTGCTCGGCGCGCACCCGTCGATTCTCGACGGTGTCGTGGTGCCCCGGACCGACCCGGAACACGACCGCAGCCGGCTCGTCGGTTACGTCAGGGCGAGCCCCGGCGCCGTCCCCGTGCCTGACAAGGTACGTGTCTTCCTCGTTCAGCGCAGGCTGTCCCGGCCGCTCATCCCAGACGTCCTGGTGCGGGTGGACACGTGGCCGATGGACGGTCACGGTGTCCTCGACGTGGCGAGCCTGCCCGAGCCACCCGTCACCGACGACGGCTCGGCCGATGACGAACGACCGTGGGACGACCGGTTCGAGGAGCTGCTGCGCGACACGCTCGCCGCGGCGGCCTACCACGGGGAGATCACGCCGGACCTGCAGCTGACCGACGTCGGGTTGGACTCGTTCGGCACGGTGGGCCTGCTCGCCAACCTCGAGCAGACCTACGGCATCACCCTCTCCGACGAGTTCCAGGTGATGGACTCGTTCCGGACGCCGAGGTCCCTCTGGCGAACGATCGACGCGTTGCGCGACGCCCCGTGAGAGGGCCGGCTCCCCCCGTCATTGTTCTGGCGCCAGGGCCGTGACCGACAGCCGAGTACGCATCGTCGACCAGGCGGGCACCCAGGTGGCCACCAGGGTCAGCACGACCGCCATTCCGACGGCCGACGGAAGGATCCACCAGGGTCCCGACGGGAGCGGGCCGCCTGACGCCGCCATGCTGAACGGCACCAGCATCGTGACGGCGGCCAGCGCCCCGAGCACGCTCCCGATGACGGCGATCAGCAGCGCCTCGACGGTCATCATCCGCATGATCTGGCCGCGGGTCGAGCCGATGAGCCGCTGCAGTCCGAACTCCCGCCGGCGGTGCGCGGTAGCCAGGACCAGCGTGTTGACCATCGAGATGGCGGCGTACACCAGGAACAGGCCGACCAGGAGGTAGTTGATCCAGGCGTTGGTCTCCTGCCCCGCGAGGAACGCCTCCGCGAGGGCGTCCCGGCCCACGACACGCAGTCCGGGCTGGCCGGCGACCCAGCCGGCGAGCGTCGCCTCCAGGTCGTTCGGACTCGTGCCGGGTGCGGCGGAGACGAGGATCCGGTCGACCCCGCCCTCGGTGGTATGCGGTGCCAGCGTGTCCGCGGGCAGCAGCGCGGCGGTGGACTCCGTGGTCCGCAGCGTCGCGACGATCCGCAGGGTGACGTCCGCGCCGTCGCCGAGCCGCATGGTGATCTCGTCGCCGACGGCCAGCCCGAGCGGCTTGGCGATGCCCTCGGTCAGTGCGATCGTGTTGTCCCGCAGGCCGGACAGGTCTCCGGTGAGGACGTCGTGCCCCCACATCAGCTCGGCCCCGTCGGCGGAGACGCCGTTCAGTGCCACGCCATGGTCGTCCTGGTTCGGCTGCGGTGGCCGCTCCAGGTAGCCACTGCTGGTCACGAAGGCGCTCGCGGCGCCAACTCCTGGCAGCTTCCGCACCCGCGTCACCAGGTCGCCGGTCGCGTCGCCAGCCGGCGCCTCGACCACGGCGTCGGTGGTCAACGAGTCGGTGTAGGCCTTCTCCGCGGCCGCGGTCTCGGTGGCCTGGTAGTAGAGCATGAAGATCGCGAGGCTGGTGGCGAGCACGATGGGGGTGACGGCGCTGGCCATCGGCAGCCACCGGGCCCTGGCGTTGGCCGTGGCGAGGTAGCCGGACAGCCCGGTCAGCGCCCGCACCGGGCGCCGGAGCACGGCGTTCATCATCCTGGTGAGGCCGGGGCCGAACACCGCGATCGCGGTCGCGACGCAGATCACCGCCGGCCCCGCCGTACTCGACGCGACCGGACCGTCCAGCACAGTGAGCGCGGCCCAGGCCAGCGGCACGGCGCAGAGGAGGCAGGAGACGCCCAGCCACAGCCGGGCGGGGGTGAGCCAACGGCTGGGTGTGAGCGTCTCCTGCATGGCTTCGACCGGGCGGGTCCGCCTCGCGTGCAGCCCGACGAAGATCGCGGCGCACCAGGCGGTGCAGAACCCGATCAGGGTCGCGGCGACGGCCGGGAAGAATCCCTGGTGGAACGTGAACACGGGTGGGACGACGCCGAGCCCGGTGAGCCGGTCGAAGAGCCACTCGCCGAGCAGGGCGCCCGGCATGACCGATGCGGCCATGGCCAGTGCTCCCACGATCTTCGCCTCGCCCTTGACCATGCGGCCGACCTGCCGGGGGGAGGCGCCCACCGCGCGGAGCATGGCGAGCTCGCGCCGCCGCTGCTGGACCGCCAGGGCGAGCGTGGTCGTCACGATGAACACGACGATCTGCACCGCGAGGCCACCGAACACCGCCCCGAGGACGATGAGCTTCGCGCCGTCCCTGACGACCTGTCCGAACTCGACGCGCCCGCGGTCGGTGCCGACGAAGGTCCTGGCGTGCTTGCCCTGGACGGCGGCATCGATCCGCGTGCTCAGCGCCGTGACGTCGGTTCCCGCCGTCGGCAGGACACCGAACGCGTCGACGAGGCCGGGCGTCCTGCTGAGGTCGTCGGCCGCATCGGGCGCGAAGAACACCGCGTCGGTCGCCATGGTCCGGTCGGTCGTCGCGATGCCGGTGACCGTGAACGTCCGTGCGCCACCGGGAACGGCGATCTCGATCTCGCTCCCGGGACGGGCGCCGAGCCGGGCTGCGGTGGCGTCGTCGAGCACGACCTGCGTGTCCTGTGTCGGCGCGTTGCCCTCGCTGAGCCGGTACGGCGCCAGCTCGGCGGATGCCCAGCTGTGGCCCCGTTGGGTGCCGGGCACCGACCGCGCGCCGTCGTCGCCCATGATCTGCGCGGGGAACGAGACGTCCGGGATCACCCGCTCGACGCCGGGGATCCGGCCGATCGTGTCCGCTATGCCGGCGTCGAGCCGGACCTGCTCCGGCAGGGTGACCGTCCCCGGCTTGCCCTCGAAGATCCCGTCGAACCGCTGGTCTCCGGCCACGACAACCGGCGCCGCGGCGAGCCGCTGGGGCGGGATCTCCGTCCGAATACCCGTTTCCATCAACCCGCCGCAGGCGAGCAACACCGCGCCACCGATGACCAGCACGACGAACGTCGCGGCGAAACCACCCGCGCGGTACCGCAGGGTGCGCAGCGCGATCCCTAACATCAGCGCATCACAGCCCCTTGCCTCAGCCCGTCCGGGCCGGGCCGCTCGGCCCATGAGCCAAGTTGGGTCATCCGGCGAGCGACCTCACCGGAGGTCGGCTGTCGCAGCTCGTCCACCACCCGCCCGTCGGCGAGGAACAGCACCCGGTCCGCGTAGGAGGCGGCCACCGGGTCGTGCGTCACCATCACGATCGTCTGCCCGGCGAGGTTCTTCGCCTCCTGGAGCAGCACGAGGACCTCACGCGCGGAACCGGTGTCCAGCGAGCCCGTCGGTTCGTCGGCGAAGACGACCTCCGGCCGGGTCACCAGAGCGCGGGCGATCGCCACCCGCTGCTGCTGCCCGCCGGAAAGCTCACCCGGACGGTGCCCGCGACGCTCACCGAGCCCGACCTGGCTCAGCACCCTCCGGACCAGGTCCTTGTCCGCCCGCCGTCCCGCCAGCTTCAGCGGCAGCGTGACGTTCTGCTCGACGTTCAGCGACGGCAACAGGTTGAACGCCTGGAACACGAAGCCGATCCGGTCGCGCCGGAGCCGGGTCAGTTCGGCCTCACGCGTGGTGGCGAGGTCCCGCCCGGCGAGTATGACCGCGCCGGACGTCGGGCGGTCCAGACCGGCAGCGCAATGCAGGAGGGTGCTCTTGCCCGAGCCCGACGGGCCCATCACCGCGGTGAAACTGCCCCTGCCGAAACCGGCGGTCACCCCGTCGAGGGCGACGACCCTGGTCCTCTGCTTGCCGTAGACCTTCCGCAAGGACAGGAGTTGCACGACTACAGTCGCGTCCTGGTGC
Source organism: Actinophytocola sp. (assembly GCF_045807065.1). Lineage (GTDB taxonomy): Bacteria > Actinomycetota > Actinomycetes > Mycobacteriales > Pseudonocardiaceae > Actinophytocola. Next base: position 11,781 of record NZ_JBJMIE010000283.1, read on the forward strand.
TGAGACATTCCGCTCCCCCAAGTATTTCGACTGCCGACAACGAGGTTAGGGTCACCGGCGGGGGTTTCCGATGGTGCTGAGTTGCCGATTCTTAGTGGTGCTAGCACCACCGATAACGACGGCTTGATCGCGCATAATCAATATGTGCGGAACGACAATCGATTCGTGGCGAGCGGTGGTGTGGCGGCCACCTTCCAGGGAATCGCCCTTGCCGGCATCGCCATCGTCGGACTGATGCTGTTCTTCCTCCTGACGATCGCGGGCTCGCTCATCGGGCTGGGAGTGGGCGTGTTCCTGCTGCCACCGCTGGTGATGAGGACGCAGCGGCTGGCGAACGTGCAGCGCAGGCTGGCGGGGAAGTGGTCCGGTGTGCAGATTCCCGTGCCCTACCGTCCACCGCCGGCCGACGATGTCTCCCGGTCACCGCTGCGCCACCTTCACCATCTGCTCGGTGACCAGGCGAACTGGCGCGATGCGCTGTGGCTGCTCGTGGACAGCATGATCGGCATCCTGCTCACCGCCATGCCGCTAGGACTGATTCTGAACGGGATACGTGGTCTGATGATGCCCATCGGGCTTGGTGAGTGGCTCGGCAACTGGTACGGGTTCATACCCATGAACGGTCCGGTGGCCGCGTGGATCGCCGCTGTCCTCGGTCTCGCGCAGTTGCCGCTCGCGTTCTGGGTCGCCCCGCCCATGCTGCGCCTGCACGGGCGCCTCGCGGCTACCCTGCTGTCCCCAACCGAGACCACCCGTCTGTCCCACCGTGTGCAGCACCTCACCGAGACCAGGGACGACGCGGTGGGCGGCCAGGCGAGCGAGCTGCGGCGGATCGAGCGCAACCTGCACGACGGCGCACAGGCGCGTCTGGTCGCGATGGGGATGACACTCGACGCGGCGATGCGTGTCCTCGCCGAACACCCCGAGGCGGCGCGGTCGCTGCTCACCGAGGCGAAGGACAACTCGTCGAAGGCGTTGCAGGAGCTCCGGAGCCTCGTGCGCGGCATCCAGCCGCCCGTCCTCGTCGACCGGGGGCTCGCCGACGCGATTCGCACGCTGGCCATGGAGAACCCGCTGCGCCTGGAGACGTCCGTGGACATTCCCGGCCGACCGTCCCCCGCCGTCGAAGCCGCGGCGTACTTCACGGTGTCCGAGGTGCTGAACAACGCGATGAAGCACTCCGGCGCGCAGACTGGGTCGATCTACGCCAGCCACCACGACGGCAGGCTGGTGATCCAGGTCAGCGACAACGGCAGGGGTGGCGCCGACCCCTCCCACGGCTCCGGCCTGCGGGGTATCGAACGCCGGCTCGCCGCGCTCGACGGGTTCATCACGATCCTCAGCCCGCTCGGCGGCCCGACCATGGTGTCGATCGAGATCCCGTGCGAGCTCAGCGCTCCCGCTTGAGGTAGGTCAACACGGCCAGCACGCGCCGGTTGTCGTCCTCCGACTGCGGCAGCTGCAGTTTCGCCAGGATGCTGTTGATGTGTTTGGAGACGGCCTTTTCCGACACCATCAGCATGCCGGCGATGCTGCTGTTCGACCGGCCCTGAGCCATGAGTCCGAGCACCTCGCGTTCTCGTGCGGTGAGGCTCTCGAGCTGGGTGTCGCGGGTGTTGTGGGTCAGCAGCCGGGTCACCACCTCGGGGTCCATCACCGTGCCACCCCCCGCCACCTGGCGGACCGCGCCGACAAACTGTTCTCCGTCGAACACCCGGTCCTTGAGCAGATACCCAACCGAGCCAGCGCCGTCGGCGAGTAATTCGTTGGCATACAATCTTTCCACGTACTGCGAGAGCACCAGTACAGGCAGCCCGCGGACACGCCGCCGCGCCTCGATGGCCGCACGGAGCCCCTCGTCGGTGAACGAGGGAGGCAACCGGATGTCCACCACCGCGACGTCCGGCCGCTCACTCAGGAGGGCCTCGAGCAGCGCAGGCCCGCTATCGACAGCCGCGGCGATCTCGAAACCGTGCGCCTCCAGCAACCGCACCAACCCGTCTCTGAGCAGGAACTGGTCCTCACCGATGACAACGCGCATTGTGCTCCGCCGCAGTCCTGTCTCGCCCGCCCCGGACGGCTCTCAATCTATCGGCCCGCGCCACCCGGAAGACCACGAACTGGCTCCGGGCGATATCGCCGATCTCGCCGATCTCCGCCACGCGTTGGACAGTGCCGGACTGGCCGGACGGCCTTTCGACATTGTCGGGCGCGGCAACGCCAGTCCGGCGTGGGAGGAAGACAAGGACGTGGACCTTGACGGGCTCGCCCAGGCTAGCATGACCTGGTGGCCGGAGTCTCTGATCCACTTCGACCCGTTGGAGCTGTCGATGGCCGTCGTCGACGCTGGGCCCGCCTCAGGCTGTGCCGCATAGTCGGTAGGTGCTTGGGGTTGACCGAATTTCCGGCAGATGGCTCGGCTAAAGTGGAACTGGTCGACGTAACCGACGGTGGTGGCGATTGTCGCTACCGAAACGCCGGTGCGAGTGAGGAGCCTTGCCGCGCGGCGTAGGCGCAGGATGCGGCCGGTAGAACTCATGTAGAGGTGGCTGAAGCGGGACGGCGACAGTTCCGGGTGGGCCGCCAGGGATTCGACGCTGTGTGGTCTTCCGAGGCCTCCGCTACCCGCCGTTGGACCTTGGCTATGCATCGGTCCGGCGGGGCCGGGGTGGCGGTGGGGGCCAGTGCAGCCAGGCGCACGATTTCCTCCAGTACCGACCGCGCACCCGGCGGCACCTTCACCCCGTCGACCCAGCACCGCTGACCGGGTTTCCTCGGCCAGCACGCGGTTCAATCTCGTTCCGGTGGCGCTAGCCAGTCACCAGTGGTCGTGTCGACTGATCGGTTGTTGAAGTTCGGTGACCTGCTGTTCGTCCTCGGCCAGGCCGGCGGCATGGATTTCTCGTGCGTTACCGTGAGCTGAATGGTTGTTGTCGTCCAGCCAAATGGCGACTTCCTGCCACGCCGCGTCGACGCCAGCCAAGGTGCCCTCGTGAATCAGGACCGCGACCTCAGCCGCCGGCAGTTCCACCATCACCAGCGCACCTGCTGACGCACGTGACGGCGTGAGCCCTTCGGTGTTCCGGATTCCCACGTGTATGACTACCCTATCCACGCAGGGCTCGTAGTATACGATCACCTGTTCACCAGCAGTACGCTCGATTCGCTCATGCAGCCGTCCGAACAGCAGTCGGGAAATCGACGCGATCGCGCCCGTCTCGAAGGAGGGTGCGATCGCGCTCAGTTCGAATATTCGCAACGGCGGGACCTGTTTCACCCGGACGTCGTGCACAGGGAGCAAACGCTCCTTCCTGATCAGTGCAAGACGTGCCTCAACCCGGGCGAGCCGGTCC